>JAZUGW010000245.1:0-20188 GCA_045641465.1 Kiritimatiellia bacterium
CTGTGTTTGTCGTCGAGTTCGCCGATGTTGTCGTCGACCCAGGGGAAGATGCCCTGGTTGAGTTCGTCCCAGATGCCGCTAATGGTGTTGTTTTTTGAGGCGTTCATGACCATATTGTACAACATAATTAAAGAAAGATCAGTGAATATGTGTGAAAATGGCAATTACCCCCCCGAAAAATTCGACATTCTGCTTGCGTTTCAGTCGGGGAAATGCGATAATGTTTATACACTGTTTCTCTAGGTGCGTGATGGGTCGGTGATGGGATTCATGTCGGGTGGCATGGCTGCCGACTCTGTGTCAGAGGGGTTTTGCAATTACCTCACCCGGTAGGACACGGCATCCGTGAAATCCGTGAAATCCGTGGACTCAATCGTCTCTGCGCGCTCTGCGTTCTCTGCGTGAGGGAGATGTCTCACGCGGAGGACGCTGAGGACGCGGAGATGTGTCGGGGCGGTCGGGGGCCGGTATTCATCCACGGATGCCACGGATTGCACGGATTGCGGGGAGGGGGCCGGTACGTTTGATTATTTCGTTTTCCGCTTGCGGCGAGAGGCGTGAAAATGGTACGCTTGTGCCTGAAGTGCTGCAAAAAAGCCCGCGCTCGCATTGACATTCAGCGTCGATTTCCGTATAATCAGTCGACCTTATGAAGATTAGGATTTTTACGAGCGGCGTGATCGCCGGTTTCTGTGCGTTTGTCGCAATGGCCTTCCAGGAAGAGCTTCTGCTTGTCGGCGAGTCTGTTCGTCCTCGGGTGCTGTCGGCGCTCGAGGCGCGGGGGCGGGCGGATGAGGCCGCACTTTATTCGGCGGCCTGGCAGGAGGACGTGGAGGCCTTCGCGCGTGCCGCGCAGGCGTCGCTTGCGGCGAAGTGGGATCGTTCGCTTGCGCGGTTTCTCCATCGCCAGCTTGTGCGTGCCGGACGCACGGAAGCGGCTGCGGCGGTGGCCGCCGAATTGGCGGCGCGGAAGCGTTCCGCCAGGTTGCTGTCGGTTCCCGCGCCGTCGACCTACGAACTTTCCGGACGGCGTCCCGTCGTGTTCCTGCATGGCTACAGCGGCGACGCGACGACCTGGACCGATTTCGTCCGGCTGTTCAAGCAGGCAGGCTATGCCGCCGACGACCTGCTCGTCTTCCAGTATTATGACGCCGACGACAATTCGCGTGGCGCGGCGACGGGTCTGACGACGTTCGACTACGATACGGACAAGGACATCGCGAAAATCGCGTCGCGCGTCGCGAAGAACACGCGTATCTGGCTGCGGCGGCGTGCGGGCCATTCAGACGACGATGCGTCGCACGATGCCGAGCTGCCCGCGCCGGACTTCATCTGCCACTCGATGGGCGGACTCGTCTTCCGCTGTCTCTACTCGGCAGATCCCGCGCTTGTGCATCGGTGTGTCGACTTGGGCACGCCGCATTTCGGGCAGAACATCTCCAGCTCCTGGACGGGTCTGCAGACGAAGCAGATGAAGTACGGTTCGTCCTTTCTCTGGTCCCTCGCCGAGGACTGGTTCTACCGCGGCAAGGCCTGCGCGCAGATGATCTTCATCGTCGGCGCGGGCGAGAACAATTCCGACATCGTCGATCGCGACGTCGTGTGGGACGGCCTCGTGTGCGCGTTCTCGTCCACGCTGCTGACGCTTGCCGATCCCGACTATGCGTCGCGCACGTTCTTCGTCAACCGTACGCATTCCTCGATTTTCGACTATGTCTACGACCATCCCGGGTTGCCCACTCTTTCGGATTCGAACGACCCGATTTTCAAGCTGTCCTACGGCTATCTCAACGATTCGCACTATTTCGCAAATGGCGCCGTGCCGGACTGGACGACGGTGCTCCGCGACGATGCGGCATCGGCGAATCGAGCGGAGAACATCCTCGGCAACGTGACGCGTCATGGGGGGCTTTTCGTGCAGGTGCGCCACCCGACCACGAACACGGTGTCGAAGATCCAGAAGGCCATCAAATACGATCCGGGCACCTTCTATCCGGACGATGTCGTCGAATATCTGAAGAATGTCGATACCGGCGTCGCCTACAAGTCAGATACGAACGGTTGCTACTGGGAACACGGCAATAGCGACGAAGGCTGCACGAACGGCCTCGTGCAGATCTACGGCAACTTGCCGCCGGGCGACTACAAGATGAAGATCGAGGAACCGTCCAAGAGCGCGCCGAACTACAAGTTCCCCTACACGACGACGGTGACAATCTACGGCGGCGGTACGCGGATCGTGCGGACGCGTCCCGGTGCCGTCGAACCCAAGACGGCGACGCGCCTCACGGACGACAAGGGGACGCCATTCGACGTCGTCGTGCCGAATGCGTGGCTGGCGTCCGCCGGGGTGGTGGCGAGCGCCGAGGACCTGGAGGGGTGCGTGGCCGCTGGCGGCACGAAGTTCGCGAACGGCTACACGGCGGCGGAATCCTACTGGCTGCAGCTTGATCCGACCAACGCCACGTCGACGCTCGCGTTCACGGCGATCGCGGCGGGGGACGAAGTGGCGTTGCAGGTGCGCGCCGGCGAGACGGTTCTTCTGCCCGAGAAGGCGTCCGCCACAAGCGCGTCGCGCACGACCTGGGCGAAGTACGTCGTCCAGACGAAAGACACGCTGGAGGACCCGTGGCGCGATGCCGCCGGACTCTTCTGGACGACGGGCGAGGGGCTGTGGCGTTTCCCCGTTTCGTCGGGACGCTTCTTCCGCATCGTTGCACGTCCCTAGCGCGTTTGGTATAATACCACTTTCTATTTCACGCCAAATGGGAACGCGTGGTTCCTGGCGACTAAAGGATGATAAGAGGATGAAGAAAGCGATTCTGTTGATGGCACTTGGATTGGGTGCGGGGATGCCGGGGGTTGAACAGCCGCCGGTGGCGGATGCGCATGTGGCGTCGGTCGTGGCCGAGGTGCGGGCGAATGTCGCCAAATTGAAGGCGGCGCGTCCTGACGCCGTCCCGATGGCGTCTTGGGATTTCGACGGCACCATCCTGAAGGGCGATATCAGTGAAGGGCTTGTCGAGAACGGCGAAAAGAAGTTCGCGGGGCTTGTCGAAGAGACGATCAAGGCGGGCTTTTCGCCGGTCTACAAGCCGGTCGGCGGCTGGGAGCAATACGAAACGGACTACAAGCGCCTGAACGAGATCGGGCGTTGGTTCGCGTGGCCGTTCAACGCGCAGATCTACGAAGGCGTTCCGGCGGCGGACCTTGATCGCTTCTGCGCGGAGAAGGTGGCGACGGTCTACCGCAAGTGGTACTTCAGCTCGTCCGTCGCCATCTGGCAGGCGCTCGAGAAGATGGGCGTCGAAAACTACGTGGTGAGCGCGAGTCCGGAGATCTACGTCCGCAACACGGCCGCGTCGCTCGGCGTGTCGCGCGACCGTCTGCGGGCGATCCGCGTGGCGATCGACGGCGGCCGCATGACGACGAAAGTCGTCCATCCGGTGCCGTATGGCGAAGGCAAGGTCGAGAACGTGCGCGAGCTCGTGCTGGCGCGTCCGAACGGCGTGGCGGTGGCGGGGTTCGGCAACAGCTATTCGACGGACGGCAACTTCCTGCGCTACATCATGTCGCAGCCGTTGCCGGGCGGTGCGAAGGGGTTCGCGCTGATGATCAACGGCGGGAAGCCGAAGCCGGGTTTCGAAGGCCTCTTCCGCTGTGTCGAACAGAAGGCTGTTCTCGGGCTTGCACCTGTGCCGTGAATGGGGTATAATAACAGCTCAACGATTTGCATTTTAAGCGGAAAGAAAAAAGATGAATGACATGACATTATTCGGCCTGTTCATCCTGTCGGGCTATCTGATCGGGGGGATCCCGTTCGGATTTCTGATCGGCAAGATGCGCGGGGTTGACGTGCGGACGGTTGGGTCCAAGAACATCGGCGCCACGAACGTCTATCGTACGGTGGGTCACAAATGGGGTTTCCTGGCGTTCTTCTGCGATTTTCTGAAGGGTTTTCTGCCGACGTGCGCGGCGGTGTGGACGGCGCGTCATTCGCCGAGCCTCCTCCCCGACCTCTCGCAGGACGTGCTGGCGAATCTGCCGGTCTGGGTCGGACTCGCGTGCGTCATCGGCCATACGCTCACGCCCTATATGAAGTTCAAGGGCGGCAAGGGCGTGGCGACGGCGTTCGGCATGCTGATGGCGCAGATCCCGTGGCTCGTGCTGCCGGCCTTCGGCATCTTCGTGATCACCGTCTGGATCAGCCACTACATTTCGCTGGGGTCCATGCTCGCGGCGGGGATTCTCGCCATCGCCATCTGGATTCCGACGCCGCTGGCACATCCCACGCTGCCGCTGCAGATCGTGATGACGCTGATCGGCATTTTCGTGATCTACAAGCACAAGAGCAACATCGTGCGTCTTGTCAAGGGCTGTGAAAACAAGATCTACTAAAGGTGAAGAAATGAGAACTGCGGAAATTGCACGCGCGACGAAGGAAACCCAGATCCAGGTACGGCTGAACCTCGACGGCGAGGGGAAGGGTGTGATCGATACGGGAATCGGCTTCTTCAACCACATGCTCGAACTGCTGAAGAAGCATGCGCTCATCGATCTCGACGTGACGTGCAAGGGCGACCTCGACGTCGACTACCATCACTCGGTCGAGGATGTGGGGCTTGCGTTCGGACAGGCCCTCAATCAGGCCTTGGGCGATCGCAAGGGCATTACGCGCTACGGCTTCGCCTCGATTCCGATGGACGAAGCGCTCTGTGAAACGTCGATCGATCTCGGCGGGCGTCCGTTCGTCGTGTTCGCGACGGACAAGAAGCACTTGATGGTGCGCGATTTCGAGGTGAAGCTGTTCGAGGAGTTCTTCCGCGCCTTGAGCGTGGAGGGCCGTCTCAATGTGCACACGCGTGAAATCTACGGCGACGAAACGCATCATGTCTGCGAGGGCATCTTCAAGAGCTTCGCGCATGCGTTGCGTCAGGCGGTGGCGCTTGATCCGCGTGAACACGGCGTGCCGTCCTCGAAGGGCGTGCTGTGACGAATGAAGAATGAAAATGAAGAATGGAAAATGAAGCGTGTGAAATGACGCGTGAGGAACGGGAGAAGAAAATGGATTACAAAGTTGCGGATATTGGGTTGGCCGAGCTGGGTCGCAAGCTGATTGAAACCGAAGAGCCGGAGATGCCCGGTTTGATGCAGACGCGCGCGAAGTACGGTCCGCAGAAACCGCTCAAGGGCGCGCGGGTGATGGGCTCGCTGCACATGACGGTCGAGACGGCGATCCTCATCGAGACGCTGAAGGAGCTGGGTGCGGACGTCCGCTGGGCCAGCTGCAACATCTTTTCGACGAACGATGCGGCGGCTGCGGCGATTGCGCAGACCGGTACGCCGGTCTTCGCCTGGAAGGGCGAGACGCTGGAGGACTACTGGTGGTGCACGAAAGAGGCGATGACCTGGCCGGACGGCAAGGGTCCGGACCTCATAGTGGACGACGGCGGCGATGCAACGCTGCTGCTGCATCTGGGGTCGCGTGCGGAAAAGGACGCCTCGGTGTTGGCGAATCCGTCGAGTGCGGAAGAGAAGGCGCTCTTCGCGACGATTGCGGCGACGCTTGAAAAAGACCCCACGTGGTTCTCGCGTGCGGCGGCGAATGTGCGCGGCGTTTCGGAAGAGACGACGACCGGCGTGCATCGTCTCTACCAGCTTGAGGCGAAGGGCGAACTGCTCTTCCCCGCGGTCAATGTGAACGACTCGGTGACGAAGTCCAAGTTCGACAACATCTATGGCTGCCGCGAGTCGCTGGTGGATGGCATCAAGCGCGCGACAGACGTGATGCTCGCGGGCAAGAACGCATTCGTGTGCGGGTATGGTGATGTGGGCAAGGGGTGCGCGGAATCGCTGCGCGAGAACCACTGCCGCGTCAAGGTGTCTGAAGCCGACCCGATCTGTGCGCTGCAGGCGTGCATGGCGGGCTTTGACGTCTGCACCGTGCAGGAGGCGCTGCCGTGGGCGAACATCTTCGTGACGTGCACGGGCAATGTGGACATCATCACGGCCGAAGACATGGCGCAGATGCGCGACCAGACGATCGTGTGCAACATCGGCCACTTCGACGATGAAATCCAGGTCGCCCGGCTGATGGCGTGGCCGGGGATCAAGCGGACGAACATCAAGCCGCAGGTGGATAAGTTCACCTATCCGGATGGACACTCCATCTACCTGCTTGCGGAGGGCCGCCTCGTGAACCTCGGGTGCGCCACGGGCCATCCGGGATTTGTGATGTCGAACAGCTTTACCAACCAGTGCCTGGCGCAGATGATGCTCTGGAAGGGCGGGGTGAAGGGCGTGATCCGGCTGCCGAAAGAGCTCGACGAAGAAGTTGCGCGGCTTCACCTCGCGGCGCGCGGGGCGACGTTGACGACGCTCACGAAGCGCCAGGCGGACTACATCGGCGTGCCGGTGGAAGGTCCGTATAAGCCCGACTACTACCGTTATTGATGATCAGATCACGCTTCTGAGGAAGGACGCCCATGAACGCATTGTTCAAGAATCTCTCCGTATTCCTCGTGTTCGCCACGATGGCGGCCTTTGTCTGGCTGCATGGCGGTGCACGGGCGGATGCGCTCATGCCGACAATCCCGTGGTTGTGGGCGTTTCTCTTCGAGTCGCTTATCTGCTTTCCGCAGCGTCACCCGCATGAGGATCCTCTTGCGGCGCGTCGGCGTGTGTGGCGGGGACTGAAGAGCGATCCGCTGTTCTATGTCACGATCGGCTTTCTGTTCGTGCTGGCGATCCCGCTGGTGAACCGCGGGTTGTGTCCGGAATGCGATGTCGCCAAGATCCTGGCCGGGGCGCAGGCCGATCCACCGGTGCCGTTTGCGCCGTTCTGCGTCAATTCGGCCGAGCATTTCGGCGTGTTCATCTGGTTCCTGCCGACGCTCACGGCCATGTTGGCCGCGAAGCATGCGCTTGGTCGTTCGGGCAAGCGCATGCTGATGGAGATGATCGTCTGGAATGCGGCGGTTCTGGCGGTGCTTGGTTTCATCCAGCGGGGAACGGGTGCGACGGCGGCGTTCTGGGGTTCGACGCCGGCGGGGGCGGACTTCTTCTCGGTGTTCGGCTATGCGAACATGGGCGGCGCGTTCTTCACGATGATGTTCGCGTTTTCCGTGGGCGTGTGGCAGACGCGCGTGGCGGAGGTGGCGCAGTTGCCCCATATCGACCGGAGCAAGGGCTCCGTGAGTACGCAGCGTCTCAATCGCGCGTTGCAGGCGCACTATCCGCTCGTCGCGGTGACATTGAACTTCTTCGCCGTCGTCTGTACGCTCTGCCGGGCGGCGCTGATTCTCGTGTTCACGCTCGCGTCTCTGGCGTTCCTCTACTACGAATGCTCGCTTCTGCTTGCGCGCCACCATCGGGCTCGGCGCGTCAAGAGTGCGGCCGTGGTGTTCTTCGGCGGAATCCTGTTCCTCATTTCCGTGTTCGTGTTCGCGCCGGAGGGACTTTCGAAGGAACTCGGTTCGCTCGATTCCTTCAACGTGGCCGAACGGGTGACAGGCCGAGCCCAGTACCATGTGCGCGTGGCGACGGCCATCTTCAAGGACCATCCGTTCTTCGGCGTGGGCGGCTGGGGGTATCGCCACTTCTTCAAGAACTACCTCAAGCCCGAGGAGATGAAGAGCATTCAGACCGTGGGCGGTGCCAATGTGCATAACGACTATCTGCAGTTCCTCTGCGAACATGGCGTGGTGGGGGTGGGTGCGCTCTTCGCCATCTTCGTGATGCTGCTGTCGCCGATTTTCACGGACTGGTATCGCTTGCTGATGGCGTCGCGCTTCCTCAAGAACGACAAGGCGCCGCCGATGCCACGTGCCATCTACTGTCTGCCGGCGGGTACGTTCTGGATCCTGCTGGGCAACATCGCCTTGCTGATCCACGCCTTTGGCGACTGTCCGATGCGCTCGGCCGCCTGCCTCTCTGCGTTCTTCGTCTCGTTGGCGAGCGCCACGGGGTACATTCCGCGTGACATGGAAGAGGAGTCGACCGATGAATAGACGTGCATTCTTTGCCGCCTTGGGGGCGCCCATCATTGCGAACAACAAGCAGCTGATGACCCTGCGTACGGGCGCGCGCGGTCCCAAGACGAGTCTGCTCGGGTACGGGTGTATGCGCTTGCCGACGCTTGAAGGCGACAGTGCGAAGGATGCCGGCGGCGCGCGCATCGACCAAGAGCTGGTCAATCGCCAGGTGGACTACGCGCTGGCGCATGGTATCAACTATTTCGACACGGCGCCGGTCTATTGCCAGGGCCATTCCGAGACGGTCATCGGTACGGCGCTCGCGCGTCATCCGCGCAAGAAGTGGCTGATTGCGACGAAGCTCTCGAATATGAGTCCTTCGCTCCACTCGCTGGAAGCGTCCAAGAAGATGTACGAGGACTCCTTTAAGAACCTTCGTGTGGACAAAATCGACTACTATCTGCTGCACACGGTGGGCGGCGGCGGTCCCAAGGGTTTCAATGCGCGTTTCATCGACAACGGCATGCTCGACTTCCTCGTGAAGGAGCGTGAAGCCGGGCGGATCGTCAACCTCGGCTTCTCCTACCACGGCGAAGAGGAGACCTTCCGCTATGTGCTGTCGCTGCACGAGAAGTACAAATGGGATTTCGCGCAGATTCAGTTGAGCTATGTCGACTGGAAGCACGGGACGGAAACGGCGAAGTATAATCACGTCAACGCCGAGGTGCTCTATCGCCTGCTCGACGAGAAGAACATTCCCGTGTCCGTGATGGCGCCGACGCTGGGCGGCCGTCTCGCGAAGTTCAATTTCTCGGTCGCACGGTGCCTGACGCCGATTGACCCCGAGGCGACGCCGGCGAGCTGGGCCTTCCGTTTCGCGGGTTCGATGCCGCGGGTCTTTACCGTGCTGAGCGGCATGACGCGGATGGAGCATCTGGTGGAGAACGTGAAGACGTTTTCGCCGCTGCGTCCGCTTGACCAGAAGGAATTCGCGGCGCTGGAGCGCGCGGCGAAGGCCTATCTCGGCGACGATACGATTCCGTGCAACAACTGCAACTACTGCATGCCGTGTCCGTACGGACTCGACATCCCGGGCATTCTCGGCTGTTGGAACGGCGCGGTGGCCGAAGGGCGCCTGCCGGAAAATCCGAGCGATCCCGACTACGCCGTGAACCGCCGTCGGTTCCTGATCGACTATGAACGGTCCGTGCCGGCCCTCCGGCGCGCCGAACGGTGTACGGGCTGTGGACGCTGTTCGCCGCATTGCCCGCAGTCCATTGACATTCCGGCGGCGATTCGCCGTGTGGACGATCTCGTTGAAAAGCTGAGGAGGAACGGTCGTGCGTAAGCTTCGTATTCTTCGTATCGTACTCGCGACCTTCGCGATGCTCGGTCTGACGCTTTCGCTGTTGGACTTCACGGGCCTGGCCTCCGACTACCTCGGCTGGATTGCGAAAATCCAGTTCATGCCATCGGCCCTGGCGCTGTCGGTGTGGACCGTTTTGGCGATTTTCGCCGTGACGTTCCTCTTCGGTCGCGTCTATTGTTCGGTGTTGTGTCCGCTCGGCATTCTGCAGGACATCTTCTGCTTCTTCCGTCGGATTTTCGGTTTGCGGTTTTCGTCTGCCGCGCCGCTTGCGGGTGCGGCGCGTACGGTGCGCGAAGTCGTGCGGATGGCGATTGCCGTCGTTTTCTTCGGCGGGGCGTTTCTCGGATTCCACTACCAGTGGCTGGAGCCGTATGGCATCTACTCGCGTGCCGCGCAGACGCTGCTCGGTCCCTTGTGGGGCATGGGCAACAATGCGCTTGCGGCCTGGGCGGAACGGACGGGACGCTACACGTTCTACGCAGTTGAACAGGTGGCGCCGGCCTTGTGCGTCATGGCTGTTTCAGCGGGACTTCTGGCGCTCATTGCGGCGTTGGCCGTGTGGCGGGGACGCGTCTGGTGCAACACGATTTGTCCCGTGGGAACGGTGTTGGCGCATGTCGCGCGCCACGCGCGTTTCAAGCCGACCATTGATCCGGCGAAGTGCGTGAAGTGCGGACTTTGCGCGCGCGCGTGCAAGGGCGGCTGCATTGATGTGAAGACGGGCAAGATCGACCTCGTGAAGTGCGTGGGATGTTTTGACTGCGGGGCGGCTTGTGGAAAGGGGGCGCTGACATGGTCGAAGTAAATCGGCGGAATTTTCTGGCAGGTGCGGGGTTGACGGCCGCGAGCGCCTGGGCGGTGGACGACGAGAAGATTTTGGATGGCGGACTGGCGGAGGTGTCGCGTCCCGGTGTGCCGGAACGCAAGACGCCGCTCGTGCCGGCCGGATCGCGGTCGCTGGCGGCGTTTACGGACAAGTGCGTCGGTTGCCAGCTCTGCGTCCAGCAGTGTCCCAACCACGTTCTGCGGCCGGTGACGTCTTCGTTGAAGCGGTTCATGCAGCCGGAAATGGGTTTTGAGCACGGCTATTGCCGGCCCGAATGCACGCGTTGCGGCGAAGTTTGTCCGGCGGGGGCGATTCGCCGTGTGACGCCGGAAGAGAAGCGCAACATCCACATCGGCCATGCCATCTGGCACAAGGAGCGCTGTCTGGCGGCGACCGACGGCATTTCCTGCAGTGCGTGCGAGCATCATTGTCCCGTCAAGGCCATTGTGCTGCTGCCGCTGGACGAAAAGAACCCGAAGGGTCCCAAGGTCCCGGTGATCGACAAGATGAAGTGCATCGCCTGCGGCGCGTGCGAGCATTTGTGTCCGGCGCGTCCGCTGCCGGCGATGACGGTGAAGGGATTTGAAAAGCATCGCGAGGTGAAGCCGATGAGTGACCAGGATGTGTTGGCGGAGGCCCGGCAGCTGATTGCCGCGGGTAAGGTGTCTGTTCTGCTGGTGAAGGATGGCGTGTTCTGCGCGTCGGGGAAGGGCCGCGGACTCGGTCCGCTGCTCGGCCTGCTCGACAACCAGCCGTCGGATTTCAAGGACGCCTGGGTGATCGACAAGGTGGTGGGCAAGGCTGCGGCGGCCCTCTGCGTGGCCGGCGGGGCCAAGCGTGTGCATGCCGAACTGATGGCCGAATCGGCGGCGAAGCTCCTGAAGGAGCGGGGCATTCCGTTTACGGCGACACAGACGGTGCCGTTGATTCTCAACCGCGAAAAGTCGGGATCGTGTCCGCTCGAGGCGACGGTCAAGGACCTGACCGATCTCAACGAGATGGTGAAGGCCATCCGCGCCAAGCTCGACGAGCTTCGTAAAGCCGCCGCGCCGTCTTCGTAACCCCGCTTCGGGTATATTCAAAGAACGAAAGGCCCCTATGAAAAACTCGCGTCGTCAATTTCTGGCTTCGGTTGGTTCTCTCGCCGCCTTGCCGGCTTTTCCTGCGATTCTCTCCACGCGCAGTCCGAACGCGCTTCTGTCCCACGCCTGTGTGGGAACGGCGAACATGGCGGGGGGCGATCTGAAGTCCATCGCGTCGCACAAGCGCACGCACATTACGGCGCTCTGCGATGTGGATTCGGCCTTTCTTGCGGCGGCGCATAAGCGCCATCCCGATGCGCGCATCTACCGCAGCTGGAAGGAGATGCTCGAGAAGGAAGGGGACCGCATTGATTCCGTGAACGTCTCGACGCCGGACCACATGCACGCCCCCGTCATTCTCGCGGCGCTCGCACGTGGAAAGAACGTCTATGCGCAGAAACCGCTCTGCCATTCGCTCGCTGAATGCCGTGCGATTGAAAAGCTTGTGAACGAGAAGCGTGCGGTGACGCAGCTCGGTACGCAGATCGCCTCCTGGGTCTGCGACCGGCAGACGGTTGCGGCGATCGAGTCCGGCGCGATCGGCCGGATCAAGCACGTGTGGCTTTTCACGAACTCCGGCTGGTTTGCAAACGGCAGGCGCGCGTGGCCGCTGCCGGCGGATCCGGTTCCCGCGACGCTCGATTGGAAACTCTGGCTCGGCGATCAGGTTCCGTGTCGTCCGTATGCAAAGGGCGTCTATCATCCGCGGATGTGGCGTCATTGGTGCGCGTTCGGGTCGTCCTGGCTGGGCGATATGGGCAGCCACATCTTCTCGCCCGTGTGGTTGGGCATGCGTCTGGGCACATTGGGACCGACGGCCGTCCGTGCGGAGGTCATCGACGACAAGTGGAGTGCGACCTTCCGTGAGCAGTTTTGGCCGCGGATGGCCCACATCACCTGGACCTTCCCGGGGGTGAAGGCGACAGGCGGCCAGCCGTTCGACATCGAGTGGTGCGACGGTCCGCTGGACCCGAAATTGAATCCGACAGGACAGTTCCTCCTGCCTCCGGAAATCCGTGCGTTGGCGGCTCGGACGCATTTCAAGACGATGCCGCTGCAAGGCCGCGTGATCGAAGGCGAGGACGGGTGGATCCTCTCGACGCATTTTGGCCGCGGGGCCGGATCGATGCCGGCATTCGTGATGAAGAACGGAAAGAAGCCGCCGGTGCTCCCCGAGCTGCCGGAGGTCCGTTCGCACTATCACGAATATCTCGATTGCTGCCTCGATGGCGGCGAACCGCGCAGTCGTCTCAACTGGTCGGCGCGATTTACGGAAACGATCGTCCTTGGAAACGAAGCGCAGCTCATGCCAGGCCGAACGATCCGCTGGAACGCCGCAACGGGCGTAAAAACGGTCGAAGGCTGACCACCGGGTAGGGCGCGCTCTCCGAGCGCGCCGCAAGGAATTGTAAACGATTGTCGATTTGTGTGGCCTATCCTCGACGAGGTGCTGGTAGGACGCGCTCTCCGAGCGCGCCGCAAGGAATTGTCAATGCCTGTCCATTGGCCTGGCATTGCGGCGCAGCCGGAGCCTGCGCCTTACCGCTCGACCACCGGCAAGCGTTACACCGTCGCTTCGGTGACCGATTACTCTCTAGGCTTGCATTCTGATGTGAGAATTGTTATACTCTGTCCGCACTGGAGGCCGTGGCCTTTGTGCAGTTCCGAAATGCTGATTTGTTCTTTCGATAGAGATGGATTGTTCGGAATCCATCAACCGACCCGCTTTGTCCGTCTTCTGACAGGCAGGGTGGGTACAGGGGCCAGATAGGAATGCTGGTCCCATGTTTCCCCTTGGCGTAGTTGTACGGAGGGGAACACGTACGCAGCAGCGTATAGTAACTTCATGGAAAAGCCGCTAACTTATCCGACGAGAAGTGAAATACGATGGTGCGTTACGTGGTTATCCACGTAGCGCACTCTCCTATTCTATTCCCAGGTTTTTTAACGGTGCATTCATGAAACGGGTTTCGAGAGTGCGCCGATTTTTTTTGGAGGTGGTGTTCTCGATGCAAAAGAGAATGTTCCCTCCTTTCTTCTTTTGCATGTTTCAGTCGGGGGAATGGAATCGATGATTCAACTGGTGAACTGATGATGCGCGATTTGATGATGAAGGAACTTAGGGCCTGGTTGTCCCCGCTCGCGACCGAAGAAGAGTTGAATGGACGGCAAAATGGTCTGGAGTTGCTCATTGATGCTGAGTTGAACGCAGAAAAAGGGGATTGTTCTGGTGGTTTGGCTTTGTATTTAAAATTCGCGAAAGACGCGATCTTATTTCTGCCGGCAGTGCGGTGCGCGTTGCTGATGGCAATCGGAAATCGGGAAAAGGAATTTTTCAATCTTCTTCGAGAAGAGGTAGCAAAATATCCTACATGGTGCACGCGTCAAAACGCGGCGCTTGGTGTATCTTTGCTTGAGACATGGTTGAATTTGATATTACACATTAAATCTGTCGGCCCCGATTGGATTGTTTCACTTGATTTTTCAAAACTGCCATCGGCATGGCAGCCGATTGCGGCCTACCTCAAGGTCCTGTCGTGTCTGAATTCTGGTGATTTATATTCGGGTTATGTCGTGGCGAAGATACTCTTGGAACTCGCGTCGTTCCACGGCGAGAGTTTTCTGCTGGATCTGTATTTAAAACGGGCCTGTGCGGAAGTCAGTCGTGATTTGGGAAGGATAGATGAAAGTCGGCACTGGTTTGGAGAAATGGTACAGCTTGCCTGTGGCAATGGGTGGATACGGCCATTTCTCGGACTTTCTCTAGGGTCTCGCTCGATTCCAATGAAAGTTCTAGCCGAGAATTCGCCAAAGCTTCGTAGCAAGGTGGTGAAGACGAGTAAAAAATATCTTCAGTCGCTTGTCTGTTTCCATAATCAGGTGACTGCCGGGAATGTTACAGACGAATTGACGCCACGTGAATTCTATGTCGGGATGGCGCTCAAGCGGGGATGTACCTATAAAGAAATCGCGCGGAATATGGAGGTTTCGATCGGACGCGTTAATATTCTCACACGAAACATCTATCATCAGCTTGGCATCCATTCACGTGCGGCGATCGAACCGCTCGTGTGGTAATGGTTGGTTTTGTTCATTTTGCTGGACAGGTCCATTTTTCTGCTTTTGGGGATTGCGTCCCGGTCGCGGAAATGGTAAAATACGTCCCTGCAGGGTGAATTTTACCTTGCCCGGTACCGATACGCCGGATAGTTCTTTTGATAGAGGTGGAGAGATCGGTTCCATCAATCTGCTCGGACGAAGTTCTTAAGACTGAGTTCGGGTGAGGGGGCTTGATAAAACAAGTCCCGGTTTCCTGAGCGGCGTGGGCTGCGAAGGAAACAGCGTACGCAACAGCGTATAGTAACTTCATGGAAAAGCCGCTAACTTATCCAAAGACGAGAAGTGAACTACGATGGTGTGCTGCGTGGGTATCCATGCGGCGTGCTCTCAGTTCGGTTTCTCGTCAGGCTCTTAGCGGCGCCTTCCATGAAAGCGGAATTTCGAGGGTGCGCCGCTTTCTGTTCAAAGGGCGACATTCTCAACGCGGAAGGGAATGTCGCTCTCTTGTTCTCTTTGGCGTACAGGGAAGAGGGCTTGAGTTTGACTGAAAGATGAAGAAAATGAAATGGGCGATGATGCTGGCCGCGCTATTGTCGCTTGGTGTTTATGCTGACGGCGAGTCGGTCGTGGTGGGGTATTCATCACAAGGACCGGATCGTTATGCAGATGGTTCGACTGTACGGGATGGGGAGTGCTATGCACTGGTCTGTACAAAGTCAGGTGCGCAGTTCGGCGGGTTCAACATGGACGGGACGCTCGCCAACCCGCAGAATGACGATCTGGCCGCAATCGCCCCGGCTGCCAAGGACGGGCGTTGCCAATCCGTGTTGTTCGTGTTGCCCAAGGAGTATCGGACGAAGCATAAGGACGACACGTGGTGCGTCTATCTTGTCGATACACGGTGTGCCACGGGACGTCCGGTCGGTTTGAAGGATGGCCTGTTGGCGCGTGTGAACTGCTTCAGCCGCCCGGATGCGAAGATCAGTTTCTCCGACGGTTTGGCGAGTCTGCAGTCCGTGCTTGCGCCGACAGGCGGCCTTTGCGCGGACATGCTTGCGGAGCAGGGACAGACCCCGAATCCGGTCATTACCGCCGTGGCGGTGAAGGACGGGAAGCTTGAAGTCCAGGTGGCGAACACCGTGGGCTGGGTGACCTACGATCTGGCCGGAGGGCAGAAGTTGCACAGTCCGAAACAGCCTGTGGCAGATCGTCCTCGAGACGGGGATGTTACGCGTCCGATTGTCTTGACGACGATGGTGGATTCGGATGTGAAATTCGTACGTGTTGTTAATCGTGCAGGTTTGTTTGTTCGCAACGAGAATGTGAAGTGAAGAAGCAGATGAAAAGTTTATGCTTGGTTTCGTGTCTGATGATAGGTTCTACATTGTCGGCCTCGGACATTGGAGACTCGGTTTTACTCTGGATGGCCGATACCCAGAATACGGCGTACGACAATGGCGTTCAGATGACTGTTGGCGATCTGGTTTCGCGCGGCTTGTCGGATGATCGTGCAAATGGGCAACACGTCAATGCCGCACGCGTGCGCGTGTTCCAGGGCACAACGGCGCTGACGGATCAAGCAGGTATGGGTGTCTATCTTGATCTCTATGAGCAAGATGGTGCCGGGAAATGGATTTTGCCGACGGATCCTTCCGAGAGAACGAGTTTGCTGTCGTTTGACTTTGGGCAGACCTATCAGAATCCGGCACCGGGCGGCACATATGTGGGGCCAAGCTGGGCGGATTTCGGTCAGTATGCAGACGCCTCCTACTCGTTCGCCATCGAACTTGGCTTTTTGACGGGTGATGGCGATTGGTTCACGATGGCCTACGGTCAGATTGTCGGATACGAGGGACTTAAACGCTTCCGTACGTCGGATATTGTTGAGGATCCACGTTATACGCCGTGGAGCTCGACATATTCGGTCCCTGAGCCATCGAGCGGTCTGTTGGCTCTCATGGGTTTGGCGGTTCTTGCATTGAAGCGCCAGAAGAATGTCTAAGGTCTTACAACGAGTAAAGGAGTGGAAGAAATGAATTTGAAGAGCGCTCTCGTTGGCATCTTGTGTGCCAGTGTGTGGATGTTGCCGATAGTCGCTGAAGGGGAGGATGATGACTTTGTCCCGAGTACAAACATTCATGCGATGGTGAAGGTGATTTCCTACGATACGAATACCATCGTCTCGGTACCGTGGATGTTCTACACGCCGGACGGCGCTTCGACGACGAATCTGCCCGTTGATCGGCTGGTTCGTCCGACGAACCTCACGCTCGGCGACTATGTGCTGGCGCACTTGCCCAATCCGTCCGATCCTCAAGATAAGACATTTGCGGCCTGGCAGTTGATAAAGACGGACGAGCCGATTCCGGGTGTCGCGAATCCGAGTGCGACGAATGACCGCGATTGGTGTTGGAAATGGGAACCGGTGATGACGGCCTCGCGCGTGAACCGTTTGGAAAAAGATAACAACGGTAAGACGCGGACGGATGTGTGGGTGCCGGAAGGCATCCGCACGCAGACCGAATGCCGAGGCTATGGCGTGTGGCTGCTTCGACAGAAGCCGGTTGATGAATCGGGAAATGCGAAAACGATTTTCCTCTATGGGCAGTGGACGGAAGGGAGTGCTCAAGTAACCATCAAGGGTGGATCAGTCGCAGAACCGGTTTGCACGATGCTGTCCGATCCGAATTGTGGTCGGTCCACGGATGTCAACCAGTTGACGTGGTCGGGAATCGGGCCTGACGACACGCTCATTCTGACGACGGACGCTAAAACAACGCTGTATTGTACGTACAGGGACGGTTCGTGGGGATATTCGAAACAGACGAAGGTCAAGAAAGGTTCGGTCAACGTCATCAAGACGGAACGTATTCCCGCGCCGTTGATCCCCGCAGGTACGGGTTTCTGGTATGTGCGCCGGTCGTCGGGAGATCTCAAATTGACATGGCACTGAAAAGGCGAAACTTAAAAGGAAGAAAGGTGTTGGAGATGAACGGTAGAATTTCTCGAATCGGTCGGGCGCTTGCCAGACTCGTACTGACTATCGCAACAATGGTGTCGACGATGACGGCACAGGGTGAATACAAGTGGATGGACGATGTCAAAATCTCAAACGGGGAAACTGTGACCCTGAAGGACAACAACGGGAATTCGTTCCCGTATAATTCCACCGCCAATCGTTCAACCACCAATGCGGATGTTGCGACGGTTGTCAATGCGAATGGCAATGTGGCTGTGAAATGTTGGACTGGCAGCGGCAAGGCCGAGGTCACATTTACATATAATAGTGACACCTATCATTTCGATGTTCTTGTGATGGGGGATATTCAAGTCTCGGAAGAAGTCAGACTCTCACACGGGCAGACGATGGTCCTGAAGGATAACAACGGGAATCCGATTCCGTGGAAAAATTACGGACAAACTCGTACGACCGATAATTCGGGCGTGGCGACGATCACATCGGTAGATGGTAATGTGGCCGTGAACAACCCGACTCACGACGGTGTGGCGAATGTTACGATTAGTTCGGGCGACAATAACTATCATTTCGTCGTCCGCGTGATGACGGTTGAAGTGCAGAAGACGATTCTGTCAGCCAGCGAGAGCGATCCCAACAATCTGTCGAATGCGACGATTCGCGTCACGACGCATGTCCTTCCAGGGTATCACGCCAAGGTAAACAATGTTCTTTACATCAGTTCGCGCTGCATGTCGCATGGTTTGACGAAGCAAGTCGTTTCTTCGGCGATGACGGCCGTTGCGCAGAAGGCAAACGTTGACTATGTTTTTGTGTCGATGGACTTGCCCGGGGATTGCTCTGGTCATTTGGAAATCGGCCAGACTTTTTCGACAAGTCAGGTGCCGGATCTTGATAATGAGGAGTGCGGAAATCTTCAGGAGTTTCTTGACAATCTTGATGCCAAGTTGGATGACAACCATGAGAACTATGACTACGTCATCTTGTCGTTCGACTGCGGACTCTTGTGTCTGGAAGAAGATTATGGGCATCTGGCATCATGGAATTCGACTCAGTATGAGAGGGTCGCGAACAAGCTTCGCTGGTATTATGAGAACAATCGCGTGATCTGGTTACGTCCGCCAATGCCAAAAGATGCTGATACACTCGCTACACTGGCGTTTTATGAGGGACAGGATGAATTCTATCGTCCAAGCGACCAGTATATGCCGATTGATCCGTGCTACACGCCTGAAATGCAATGCGAATCAATTGAAAAATGGCGGGCATTTCTGGCGGTTGTGGATCCCGCCACGTGTCTAGACACCGATTATGGCTATGAAAAAGAATGTACGATTCGGGTATGGTATCATATCGATCAATGGGGTAATTGGTATTACGATGATACTTTGGGCGAGACCCTGACGGATTGGTTTTTCTTCGGCAATCCAAATGAACTGCAGGTGGCTTATGACAACCCGAGTGCGGTGGCTGATTATCTCAGTTTCGCGATCGATTCATCCGTGCATGATCTGGAAATCGAAGATACCATCCTCAATCTCAACAATTCGCTGAGCATTGTTCAAGGTGCGGGGGGCGCAAAGGTGCGTTTTTACACATGGGCGGGGGAAGACGATCCGCGGAATCTTGTCACGCCGGGGCAGGTGATCGCGGATCTTCCGAACGACGATCAGCACTGGAAGGCCGAACCGGCATCTTCGTACACGGTCAATGGCTACAAGGTCAAGGCCACCCTGCCGAGCGTCATGGGCGAGAGGTGGAACAAATTCGAGATTGAGGTTGTTGACAATGGTACGTTCTTGGCGGAATGCCTAAAGCACAATCCCCCACTCGCGACACTTGATCCGGAGACGGGCAAGTATATCGTCAACCCGAATGACGGACCTGCGAAGGCGACTCTCTACGCGTATAAGGACGGCGTCAAAATTCCAGCAGTCGCCGAGAGTGATGCGCCGATGAATAGAAGGTGGGCGCAAGATTCAAAGGTGGTTGCACTTTGGATCACCGACCATGCGGATGCGGGTGCGAATCATGTCCATTTGCAGTTCGAACCTGTTTTCAATGCGCCGCCGATGAGTTTCATGGGTTGGGCCAATAGTATCTCTGACCAGATATGGCTCTTCTCCACAGATACGCCGGCCGGCCTTGATGTGGTTACGGTGGCGGACAGTGTACATGCCAAGAAGGGGACAATACGCAACATCAGCAACGCAATTGACGAGGGTAAGAAACGCATCTGGATCACGGTCCCGGTCCCCGCTGAAAACAAGGTCAAAAAGATTGTGATTCCCAAGAGATTTTCGAGTTCGAGGTGACCGGCAACATTTGATGACGGTCGGTGTCGTTCGCGGGTGGCATGGGGCGGGCTTTTGATATGTCCCAATGTTACGGTTTGTCCGCCACGGATTACAAATCCCTAATTCTTCGCGCAAGTAGGCCGTAGGTTGCGGCCCTTGCCGGGCGGGCTGGGACGGCGGGGAGCCGTCCCGGCCCGTTTAGAGTATTTTGACTTTTTTCGACGATTCCGCTTGACTTTTCGCAAAAAGGTCTCTATAATATGAGACCTATGATTAAAAAAAGAATGTCGGCTCCCTACAGGGAGGTGTCGAGCAGGCTGAAGAAGCTGCCCATGGAAGGAAGGGTCATCGAGGGGTCGCTGTACCGCTCGGACCGCGGGAACACGCCGCGGCACCAGCTGTCGGACCGTGCGCAGGGGAAGTGCAGGAACATCTCCGTTCCGGCGGACTTCGCGGCGGACGTGGCGGCGTGGTCGGCGAACTGGGCGGAGGCGAAGCGCCTCCTGAAGGAGATGAGCGAGATCGCGCGGGCCGAGCTCGTGGAGGCGACCACGGCAAGGACGGGACGCAAGACCGTCGCGAAGCCGCCGGAGCGCGCGAAAGG
>JAZUGW010000246.1:0-14203 GCA_045641465.1 Kiritimatiellia bacterium
TGGTGTGCGAGAACCGGAATGATGCTGTCCTCGCTGGTCCGCAATGCGGCCGGATGTACCGTGAGAGGGAGTCTGCTGACCTACAGTCATGCCTGAAGAGCCCCATTATTGGGAATCGGATGACTTTTTGCAGATCAAAAACGCCTGCCGGGCGGTTGTTCACAACACGATTGTAGGTTCCGAGAAAGGACATTTACCAACCCACACTTATACCTGAAGCCTCCAAAAAGATGGAAGATTTTTGATTTGGGGGTGAGCCTGTGCAGGGCGTGAAGCATATCTAAACAGATCTCCTGTCTCTTCGCCTCCTGTTAGACGCCTACGGCAACCACTCGTATTCAGCGCGAAAGCCGCTAAAGGGCGAGTCGGAACTTGCCCCCGTCCGCGGGCGCATCTGAGTTTTTCACCACCGAACACGTTGAAACCCGCTTCGCGGGACACGGAAGGCAGTTTGAAAAATCCTCCTTCGGATTCGATACTGGACATCCTTTCTTTTCACATGGATTTCGGGCGTGGGACCGATGGATGGGCAAAGCGTAGATTTCCAATCGCCTTCCGCGTCCGGCGGAGCCGGTTTCTGGGTGTTCCGTGGTTTGATTTCCCAGTGGCGGGTGGAGGAACTGTTCGATCCTCCTTCGTTCAAGCTACGGAGGACAAGTTGTTCGATTGTTCGGATTGATCGAATGTTTCATTGATCGTCTCTGCGCGCGAGGAAGATGTCTCACGCGGAGGACGCTGAGGACGCGGAGATGTGTAGGGGCAGTTGGGGGGGCGAGACGTGCCTGCCCACGGATTGATGAGGCGTCAAAGGTTCCCGTTCCGACAGGTTTTGCCCCATCATCAAAATCAATCCCATCAATCCCATAGAACCGATTTTTTTGTTTCTGGGTCTGATGGGAAAATAGGATTGATCATAATGGGTCTTATCGGCTTGGGATAGGATTGATTTCCCTAATTGAATCTGAGGACTCGACAGGGGCCGCTCATTGACTGCGCGCCGCAGAGCCGGGTCAACGTGCAGTCATTGAGTGTCACTAGCATCACCCGGAGCCAAGTGTCACTCCGTCACTCGCAGTCCGTCGATTCTTCTCCTGCCGATGATGGCGGAGTGTGGGTGTTTGTGCTATAATAGGTGGCATGAACTTTCCAGAATATGAATTGGCGGGGATTGAGACGATTGCCCGCGGGATTTGCGTCCAGGCGGGACGGGTGCTGCTGTGCCGTGCCAAAGGCGGGCATTCGACCTATCTGCCGGGCGGACACATCGAGTTCGGCGAGAAGGGCCGTGAGGCGCTCGTACGCGAGATGCGCGAGGAGATGAACGTGGCCGCGACGGCGGGTGCGCTTGTGGGCGTGGTGGAAAACCAGTTTCAGCAGCACGACAAGCCGCATGCGGAAATCAATCTCGTCTACACGATGACGGTGCCAGAAGGTACGGCGGCGAAGGCATGCGAGGACTGGATCGAATTTACCTGGCACGCAGTTGCGGATCTTGCATCGGCGAATCTGCTGCCGGCGGAAATGGCGTCGCTTGTGCGGCGCGTGGCGGAAAACGAAGAACTCCCGAACTTGGAGGTCGAATGAAGGGCTGGGCGATTGTCGGATTGATGGCGATGGGTTTGTGCGCGGCGGCGGCGGAGAAGCTGACGCCGACAGCGGATGTACGCATCCGCGATCCGTTTGTCGTGGCGGAAAAGGGGACCTACTATCTCTATCAGTCGAGGGGCATGCCCGATGGCCGCGCCGGTGTCGCCGTGCGGCAGTCGAAGGATCTCGCGTACTGGACGGCTGCGCAAGCCGTTCTGGAACTGCCGCCCGAGGTGAAGCATCGGGCGGTGTGGGCTCCGGAAGTCCACAAGTATGCAGGTTCCTGGTGGATCTTCGCGACACTCACCTTCGCCCCGTTGCCGGCGGGAACGACGCCTGCCGCCTACTTGAAGCAGCCGCAGACGATGCGGCAGCCGGGGTTCAAAGGCGGCACGCTGCAGCCGCGTGGCGTGTGGGTGTTCAAGAGCGATTCGCCGACGGGACCGTTCAAGCCCGTGAAGATCGGTCCGGTGACGCCGCCCGAATGGATGTGTCTCGACGGGACGCTTTGGGTCGAGGACGGGACGCCCTGGATGGTGTTCTGCCACGAATGGTGCCAGACCGGCAACGGACGCATGATGGCGGCGCCGATGAGCAAGGACCTGACGCGGTTCACGGCCGAACCGGTCGAACTCTTCCGTGCGGCGGATGTACCGCGCGCGACGCATGTGACGGATGGTCCGTTCCTGCTGGCGCCGAAGGGCGAGGGCCTGCGGATGATCTGGAGCAATTTCCTGACCGGCAGCGGCTACTGCGTTCTTCAGGCGAAGTCGCAGAGCGGCAAGGTGGCGGGTCCGTGGGTGCAGCTGCCGCCGGTCTATACGAAGGACGGCGGACACGGCATGTGCTTCACGTGTTTCGACGGGCAGCTCATGCTGTCCTTGCACCAGCCGAATCGGAGTCCGCATGAGCGCCTCCATCTCTATCCGATCAAGATGTCGAACGGCCTGTTCGTCCGCGATGTCGCGAGCTCAAAAACTGAAGATTGAAAATTGAAGATTGAAAACTGAAGACTCAGATTCGACATGCAACTGTATCCTCATTGAGCATCATCTGAAAGTTGAAAGTGGCGAATCTGTATATGTCCCGATTGCCGCTCGTTCTTGTTCGGGTTTTATGCTATACTATACGACAACTTTCGTTTGTGGAACGAAAGGACGATTGAAACAGAAAGGTTAATACGAAATGAAGATTCTCGAGATGTCCTGCACGAAGGGTTTCATGCAGCTCGCACAGGATGGCGTGGACAAGGGCTGGCATGAGATGAACGGCGGCAACCTCAGCTATCGTCTCACGAAGGAAGAGGCGGCCAATGTCAAGAAGGTGCAGAAGAAGGCGTCCGGCACGTGGCAGGAGATCTACGAGAGCGTGCCGAAACTCGCGGGCGAGTTCTTCATGGTGACGCGTACGACGGGCTATATGCGCAATGTGATGCGCAATCCCGAGAATGCGTTCGGCATCGTCGAGATCGATCCGACCGGGACGAAGTATCGCATCTGGTGGGGTCTGACGGACGGCGGTCGGCCCACGAGCGAATTCCCGAGCCACCTCAAGAACCACGAGGTCAAGCTCGAGCAGACGGGCGGTCAGCACCGCGTCATCTACCATGCGCATCCGGTGAACCTCATCGCGCTCACGTTCGTGCTGCCGCCGACCGACAAGGCGTTCACGCGCGCGCTGTGGGAAATCATGACGGAATGTCCCGTGATCTTCCCGGAAGGCGTGGGCGTAGTTCCGTGGATGGTGCCCGGGAAGGGTCCGATCGCGACGGCGACCTCGAAGCTCATGAAGGACTACAATATCGTCGTGTGGGTGCATCACGGGTTGTTCGTTTCGGGCAAGGACTTCGACCGCTGCTTCGGCCTCATGGACACGGTTGAGAAGGCGGCGGAAATCCGCATCCGCGCGCAGTCGACGGGGGCGATGAAGAAGAGCGCGATTCAGGTCAAGCAGCTCAAGCAGATCGCCAAGGACTTTGGTTTCGAGTTGAACAAGAAATTCCTCTAATCGAAAAATCCCCTTGAGGAGGTTGTGATGGCTGGTCGAAGAAGAGATGTGAAAGACGGTTCCGCCACGGTCATTGTGGTGATCATTCTGGTTGTGGTGGGTCTGGCGGCAACGCTCTTCTTCGCCAACGAGCACAAGAAGAAAAAGATCGTGCAGAACTACCAGCGCGAGCTGGTGGCTCAGGCGGAGGCCGAGAAGGCACGGGCCGCGGCGGCGGCCCAGGCCGAGAAGGACAGAGCCGAAGAAGAAGCCGCGCAGGCAAAGGCCGAAGCCGACGAGAAGGCGAAGAAGGCCGCCCAGGTTGCGGAGAAGGAACAGAAGGACGCTGAAAAGAAGGCCAAGATCACGCGCTTCGAAGACGCCGACCAGGCGTTCATCGGCGCGCAGGCGGATTTCTGGTCGAAGGCCGACAGCTCGGGCGAGCCGACGTGGTGCCTTGTGCCGCAGGAGGGCGGCGAGGGGCGCATCTTCGAGATCATCCCCGGGAAAGACGGCGCGGCGTCGGTCGTCAAGACACTGGACGAGAACAAGAAGATCCAGACGATGACGTTTGAACTCTTTCAGACGCGTCATCTCAGCGGCGACATCAACTGGTTCGTGCTGCGCGACGGCAAGGCTCTGCTGCGGACGACGCAGAAGAGCAAAAACGCCGAGCAGTCGCAGGACAAGTTCTCCATTCCCCAGGACGGGCGCGACTTCGACATCGCCGAGCACCTCTACGGCGATGCGGCCAAGGCGGTGAAGGTCTACAAGATGACGCCGCCGCCGATCCAATGGAATGTGGCGTTCGTCACGAAGAAGGGTGTGACGGTTCCCGTGGGCAAGGTCGGTTTCGGCGAGGGCGTGAAACGCGCGATGTTCCGTCCGGCGGCGGAGAAGCTGCTGCAGCAGGTCGCGGCGCGGATGAACCGCGAGGCCGCCTCGGGTGCGCTGGCGGCCGCAAAGGACAAGCAGGCCGCGTTGAACAAACCCTATACGGCCAAGAAGCGGACGCATTTCCTCTACGACAAGGGCACGGTCAAACGGACGGTCGACGGCCTTGTCTACGTGCCGCGCCAATACAAGGCCGCGCGCAAGGAGTTCAACCGGAACGAGCGCCAGCGCGAGCAGGACGAAGCGCGCAATGCCGCGCACAAGGCGGAGTGGGAGGCACTCTATGCCGAAGCGCTGCGCCAGGAACGCGAGGAAATCAAGGCGCGGGCCGAATGGGAAAGGTCGCGTGCGAAAGCCGCGGTCAGCAAGCCGTCGGTTGCGGATGTGCCGCGTGTGACCGTTCAGTCAGAGCACATCGAGGCGGCGCTGGAAGCTGGTACGTTCATCTTCTCGCGTGCCGAGGCGACGAACGAGGCGGCGCCGACGGAAAACCTTTAACCGATTGACAAGGGAAGAATCGCCATGCGTCCCGGATTTTGGCAGATTGTCATTGTCGTCGGCCTGCTGCTGCTCTTTTTTGCGCATCCCCTGATTCGCTTCCTTCATGCGCTGAAGGATTCGTCGAAGTCGACTCCGCGCCGTCGCGGGGAGTCCGACGATGCGGCACCGGCAGCGTCGGCGGCGCGCTGCTACAAATGCGGGACGCGCCTCCCCGACGGGGCGCGGTTCTGTCCCAAGTGCGGACGCACGCAAGACGTCATCGACGTCTAGAGACCGTGGAAGCCGTGCGTTGTGCGGCGATGGGATCCTTTTTACACGAGTAAGGAGTACAATGAAGACGATGGGCAAGGTTCGGTTGATGGCGTATGCCGTGGCGACGCTGTTCGCGGCGAGTGTGTGGGGCGCGAAGGTGGGCGTGTTCGTAGGCGACGGCGTGCAGGGCGTGGGACCCGCGCGCTGGCTGCAGGTCCTGGGCGGCGTGAGCGAACTCACGGTGACGGGCGTTGACGGGGCGGCGATTCGCGCGGGCGCATTGAACGACCTGGCGCTTCTCGTGCTGCCGGACGGCGATGCGGCGCGTCAGGCGGCTGCGCTCGGACCCGAGGGCGGTGCGAAACTCAAAGCCTTCATTTCCAATGGCGGCGCGTGCATCGGTTCGGCGGCAGGGGCGCGTCTGCTCATTCAAGGCGGCGTCGGTTTGGGGCTTGTCCCCTGGACGACGCAAAAGGAGCCGCCGCGTAACGGGACGCAGCTGTCGACGCGCTTTACGGCGCGTGCGAAGGAACTTCTCGGTGTCGGGGCGGGTTCGCGCCGCGTGTGGTACAATTGCGGACCGAACCTCGTGGCCGGTACGCCCGTACCCGAGGCGCAGGTCGAATCGGTGGCGACATTCGTCGGCAACATCAATCCGGTCGATCCGGGTCCGGCGCCGACGATGACCGGCACCTCGTGTCTGCTGGTGGGCACTTACGGGAAGGGACGCCTCGCGGTGGTTGCGGACAGCCCTGAATACAACGTGCAGACGTTCGACATCGTGCAGGGCGTGTTGTCGTATGTGCTGAGGACGCCGCTGACGCTCAAGAAGACGGCGCAGCGCCGACGCGGACAGCTTTCGGCCGGTTTCTTCTGCGACGGGTCCTGGTCGGGCGAGACGGTCAAGCAGTTCCTCGAACTGCTCGCGAGCGGCGTTGCCGATGTGGAGATTCTCGATCAGGGCCGTGTCGACGAAGGTCTGCTGCGTCATCAGGACGCGCTCGTGGTGCCGGCGGGCGCGACGGTGAAGGGACCGCAATTCGCCGAATTTACGGCGCGTGGCGGTAAGGTGCTGGCACCGTCTGCGGCCGTGGCGGCCCTACGTGCGGCGGCGCCTGCGAATGAGCGCATCGTGCGTGCGGCCGTGTATGCCGACTGGGGCGTGAGCTGCGCCGAGTGCTGGAACATCACGAAGCTGCTCGCCTGTTCGCCGCGCTATGATGTGACGTTCGTCGACCGCAACGACATTGCGAAGAACGTGGTCAACGCGAAGGACTTCGACCTGCTCTTGATGTGCGGCGGCCCCATCGGCGTGCAGGAACGCGTGGTGGGGGCGGAAGGACGTGCCGCCGTGACGAATTTCGTGCGCCAGGGTGGCGCTTACTACGGCATCTGCGCGGGCACGTTCTCGGCGTTGCAGACGGCGAATGCGAAGCGTCCGCGGTTCGCGCTTGTGCCGTTTGTGAACATGCCGAACCAGCCCTATCGCGGATGGTGCGAGATGAACGTGCGCTTCACGAAGGATGCGAAGGAGATGCTGGGGTACGAACCCGACTCGCTCCGGCAGATCCTCTACTGGGGCGGTCCGGTGATGGTGCCCGATGCCGTGCCGGCGGATTCCGACCTGCGCGTCCTTGCCTACTACCACGGCCATGTGGTGAACACGTTTGCGGGTGGCGACATCCGTCCGATGAGCGGCGCGGCGGCGATCGTGGGCGGCCGTTTCGGCAAAGGCAAGGTCCTCGCGTGTGCGATTCATCCCGAGTGTTCGGAAAGTACGCGCGACCTGCCCAAGAGCTTCCTCAAATATCTGACGGGGTGTCCGGCGGAGCCGGTCTATCCCGTGCACAAGCCGGGGGCGCTCAAGGTGGCGTATTGCATGGAGACGGCGACGAAAGACGGTTTCGCCTTTGGCATGTCGATGGTGAAGGACCCGCGGTTCGACGTGCGGCCCGTGACGCCGTACGAGGTGAACCAGGGGCTGCTGGACCATATCGACGTCCTCTTCTTCCCGTTCCCCGAACCGGGTGGCTATATGCGCCTCGTCCACGATTTCATTCGCCAGGGCGGCCGCGTGATTGAACTCGACCCTGAAAATAAGGGCAGCGAGAAGGGACCGAACGTCTTCCACGTGAAGACGCTCGACGAGGCCCGCCGCATCATGCTCTGCGAATAGGTCCGGTCGTTGAAGCGAAACCCGCCGCCGACGAGACGACGCGGGTTCGACGCGGACGAAATCGGCCTCTGCGAGGGGGGAAATGTCACTGCAATTTCCCCCTCGTCAAAAAACCGAATTTTTGATAAAATATGTGTTCCATTTTTTAGAGAAAGGCAAAATCAAATGACGTTCGAGAAAAAAGAGTCCAGCCCTTGCGTGATGGCGCTCTCCATCAAGGTCGATGCTGAAGAGGTCAAGCCCGTCTACAAGAAGGTGATGGGCATGTTCCTCCGTGAGGCGTCGCTGCCGGGCTTCCGTAAGGGCAAGGTGCCGCTGGCGATCATCAAGCAGAAGTTCCAGCAGGAAATCACGCGCGAGTGCGAGCAGGAGTGCTTCCGCGAGTTCTATCCGAAGGCTCTTGAACAGGCCGAAATCGCGGCGATCAACCTTCAGAACGTCACCGATCCGCTCTTCTCGCAGGAGACGGGATTCTCCTGCACGGCGCTCGTGGAAGTCAAGCCGGACTTCGAATTGCCGAAGTACAAGAAGCTCGCCATCAAGGAAGGCGACACGAAGGTGACCGACGAGCAGGTGACGGAGCGTCTCGAGAGCTTCCGCAAGGCGTTCGCGAAGTTTGAGGACGCCAAGGAAGGCGATGTGATCGCGGATGGCGACTTCGTGCAGATCGACTACGCCGGTGCGCTCGATGCCAAGGGCAAGACGCCCCTCGCGGAAGTCATTCCCGAGCAGAAGGCCGTCTGCAGCGGTACGGGTTTCTGGACGCAGCTCGAAGAGGGCCGCTTCCTCCCTGAAATCCTCGAAGCGCTCAAGGGCATGAAGGCCGGTGAGACGAAGGACGACATCAAGGTCAAGTTCCCGAAGGACAATGCGCCGGAGGCCATCAAGGGCAAGAAGTGCGTGTACACGGTGACCGTGAAGGCGTTCCGCCGTCGTACGCTGCCGGATGACAAGGCGTTCGTCGAAGCCGCCAAGGTCGAGTCGCTCGATGTGCTGCGCACGCAGTTCCGCGAGCAGATGGAGAAGGATGCGAAGGCGATGGAGCTCGAAGGCCGCAAGAACCAGGCGATCGAGCTGCTCCTGAAGAAGGCCGACTTCGCGGTGCCGCCGTCCCTCGTGGCGCGTCAGACGCAGAGCTACCTCCAGGAGCTCGCGCAGCGTGCGCAGGGCATGTCGGCCGAGTACATCGAGCAGAACCGTGACAAGATCCTCGCGGACGCCGAAGCGAACGCGACGCGTCAGGTGCGCCTCTCGTACATCCTCCTCGGCATTGCCAAGGAAGAGAAGATCGAGGCGTCCGACGCGGACGTGACGGCCGGTCTCGAGAAGATCGCGGGCAATTCCAATGGCCAGGTGACGGTGGACGATCTGCGCAAGCAGCTTGCCGACCAGGGCCAGGAAGCTCTCTATCGCGAGCAGATCCGTGCCGAGAAGGCGCTTGACCTTGTGCTGGCGGAAGCCAAGTAAGGCCGAGCCGGTTGTCGCTTGAATGCGAGTGGACAAGTTGGGCGTTGAAGGCTGGTGTCGTTCTCTTGGAATTTTTTCCCGATGTGCCGTAAGTTTTTGAGTCGGTGCTTCGTTTTTCCAAGTGAGGACGGGGGCGAGTGAGTCCTTTCGACAACAGCAGTCAACGTCCAACTTTATCACATAAGGAAGTCAAAAAATGTCAAACGAGAAATCCTATCTGGTGCCGATGGTCGTCGAGCAGACGAGCCGTGGCGAACGTTCCTACGATATCTATAGCCGTCTCATGCAGGATCGTATTGTGCTGTTGGGCGGCGAGGTGAACGATGATTCGGCGAATCTCATCGTGGCCCAGCTTCTCTTCCTGCAGGCGCAGGATCCGAAGAAGGAAATCTCGATGTACATCAACTCGCCGGGCGGCAGTGTCACGGCGGGCCTCGCCATCTACGACACGATGCAGTTCATTTCGTGCCCGGTGGCGACCTACTGCATCGGCCAGGCGGCGTCGATGGGCGCGGTGCTGTTGACGGCGGGGGCGAAGGGCCGCCGCTTCGCGCTGCCGAATGCGCGTATCATGATCCACCAGCCGTGGGGCGGCGCGGAAGGCAAGGCCAGCGACATTGAAATCACCTGCCAGGAAATCCTCCGCCTCAAGCAGAAGCTCAACGAGATTCTTTCGTCCCATTCGGGTCAGCCGATGGAAAACGTCGTTCGCGATACGGATCGCGACCACTTCATGAGCGCCGAAGAGGCTTGCTCGTGGGGGCTCATCGACAAGGTGCTTGTTCCTAAGAAGGCTTGAGGATATTATGCCGCGTAAAAGTTCCACGCGTCCGCCGGACGACATGCATTGTTCATTTTGTGGTCGAGGCCTCGAAGACGGGGTCCTCGTCATCCCGGGAGAGAATGCGGCCATTTGCGAAGATTGTGCGCGTGAGGTGAACGAGTTCATCGACGATGTGCATGAAAAGTCCGGCGTGCCGCGTGCGGGCGGATCCGTGACGAAGAAGAAATCCGCGCCCCCGCCAGCGTTGGGACCGGTGCCTTCGCCGCGTGAGATCAAGGAATTTCTCGACAAGTACGTCATTGGCCACGATGAAACGAAGCGGATTCTCTCCGTCGCCGTACACAACCATTATCGTCGATTGGAGAGCGCGGATAGAAAGGAAGCCGCGTCGCCGGAATTTGCGGATGTCGAGATCGAGAAGTCCAATATTCTGTTGATCGGTCCGACGGGCTGCGGCAAGACGCTCTTTGCCCGTACGCTTGCGAAACTGCTCAAGGTGCCGTTCGCCATTGGCGATGCGACGACGTTGACGGAAGCGGGCTACGTGGGCGAAGATGTTGAAAACGTGGTGCGCTATCTGTGGCAGAACGCGAACGGCGATGTGGAGCTGACGAAGCGCGGCATCATCTACATCGATGAAATCGACAAGATCGCCTCGCGCACGGAGAATGTGTCCATCACGCGCGATGTTTCGGGTGAAGGCGTGCAGCAGGCGCTGTTGAAGATTCTTGAAGGGACGGTGTGCCGATTCCCGCCGAAGGGCGGACGCAAGCACCCCGACATGGAATACATCGAGGTCGACACTTCGAACATCCTCTTCATCGTGGGCGGCGCCTTTGTGGGCCTCGACAAGATCATTGCCGACCGCCTGGGCAAGTCGGTCATCGGTTTCGAGGCGGCGGGAGCCGACGGGGCGCCGAAGGCGGAGACCTCGGTGCAGAACGTCGACAAGGCGAAGCGAAACGTCCATCCTGAAGATCTCATCAAATTCGGCCTCATCCCCGAGTTCACGGGGCGTCTTCCCGTCATCACGGCGATGGGCGAGTTGAGCGAGGACGATCTGGTGCGCGTGTTGACGGAGCCGAAGAACTGCCTGGTGAAGCAATACCAGAAGCTGCTGGCGATGGACCACGTGAAGCTCACGTTCGAGCCGGATGCCCTGCGGGCGTTGGCGCGTAATGCCCTGGCGCGCAAGACGGGTGCGCGCGGCCTGCGTGCGGCGATGGAAAAGGTGATGACGAACATCATGTATGAAGCGGCGGATACCAAGGCCGAGAGGCCGATCACGGTGACGGCGCAGATGGTGGAGGAGGGACTTAAATGACGGTTACGCTGTTGCGGAGCAAGCTGCACCGCATCCGCGTCACGGAGGCGTGCCTGGACTACATTGGTTCGCTGACCGTGGCCGAGGATCTGATGGAGGCCGCCGGCCTCTACAACAACGAGAAGATTCTCTGTGCCGACGTCGAGAACGGCAACCGTTTCGAGACGTACGTCATTCCGGGACCGCGCGGTTCGGGCATCTGCTGCCTGAACGGTGCGGCCGCCCATCTCGGCAAAGTCGGCGACCGCCTCATCGTGATGTCCTTTGGACAGTTCACCCCCGAGGAGGCGCGTACGCACCAGCCGCGCGTCGTCTTTTTTGAAGATCAAGGCAACCTCATCCGCCAGTAGGTTTTCGTCGAAAAAAGTCGTTAACACAAGTCGTCTGTTTTTTGCTATAATCCTAGTTTAGCAAAAGGTATGAACCCGATGAAACAGACGATTAAAAATTGCCTTGGGGCATTTGCCGCCTTTTTTCTGCTGCCACTCGTAGCAGAGGTGGCGATTACCGAGTTCATGGCGGACAACGGGTCGACGCGTCCGACGGCGGCGGGGACTTTTGAGGACTGGATCGAACTCACCAATGACGGGACGACGGCGGTCGATCTGACCGGCTGGCGCATGGGATCGTCGACGAAAATGTCCGCCGGGAAGGGCTGGACCTTCCCCGCCAACACGATGATTCCCGCAGGGGGCCATCTGCTTGTCTTCGCCGACAAGCTCGACTGTGTCACCAACGGTGAACTGCACGCGAACTTCAAACTCTCGAAAGTCGGGAATGACGACCACCTTTGGCTGGTGGATGCCGAGGGTAACGTCAAGAGCGACTATGGGGCCTATCCGCAGCAGATCGAGGATGTCTCCTATGGACTCGGCCACCGTGAGGTGACGCTGGTGGGTTCGGGTACGCCGGTTACCTATACGGTCAATTCGGTGTCGAGTTCGGGATTCGGCGGCATCGGGTTCGCGTCCAATATGAACACGGGCTTCCAATGCACGCGCTATGCGATGAATACGACGGTGGACAGCGTCTCCAAGGCGCGTACGTGCATCAACAATTCCGCCTACTGGTATGGCAGCCCGGTGACGAAATACTACGACACGGTGGCCTTTGTCGACAATAGCGCGACCGTCTCGTTTACGTCGGTGCCGCACAACCAATGTCCGGGTTGGGAGAACGACATGTCCGACCACAACAACTTCGTCCTGCTGACCACGGGACAGATCTACATCCCCGAGCCGGGGGTTTGGACCTTTGCCCTCGCCTCGGACGACGGATTCGAGTTCCGGTTGACAGGTTACGGCCGGACCTTTTCGTCCGATGTCGGCTCGCGCAGTTTTGCGCAGACGCTCCTGCAGTGCAACATTCCCTCGGCGGGTGCCTATTCGCTGGAATTCCTCTGGTATGAGCAGTCCGGCGGCGCCTCGTGCGAACTTTCGGCGGCCAAGGGTTCGTTCAGTTCGTTCGATACGACGAATTTCAGACTTGTCGGCGCCCCGGATTCGCCGATCACGCATGCGGGGTCCATTTCGAAGTACATTGATACGGACATCAAATCGGCGATGCTGAACCGGTCGAGCCAGGTGACGGCCGATTGGACGTTCACGCTCGACCATGCGCCGATTGCAGGCGATTCGGCCCGTCTTGAACTGCGTTATGCGGATGCCTGCCAGATCTCGCTCAACGGACACGCGGTGACCTCCTTCAACATGAATTCCTGGGGTGGCGGCGCGGCTTCGCAACGATTGGCGGAAGATGCGACCTTGCCCATTACCGTCACCGTGCCGGCTGCATATTTTGTGGAGGGCGCGAACACGTTGCGTATCCTCGGCTATAACAATTCGGTGGCGGATGGCGATTTCCTGCTTGCACCTGTCCTCGTCTATTCGGAAGCCCAGGTCATGCCGACCTATTTCAAGACGCCGACGCCTGGCGCGGCGAATGTCGGTCAGACGTTTTCTGGACCGACCCCGCTGGTGGTGGCGAGCGAACCGCGCGGCTACAAGACGAAGGCGTTCGATGTGACGCTGAGCTGTCCCGAAAGACCAGATGCGGCCATCTACTACACGCTCGACGGCACCGAACCGTCGGCAACGCACGGTACGCGCTACACGGGACCCATACACGTGAGCCGTACGACCTACCTGCGCGCCGCCTTGCCGCAGCCCGACAGCGTGCTGCAGCGCACGACCTGCTATACGTGGTTGTTTATGTCGGACATCCTCACGCAGTCCTCGGCGACACCTGCCGGCTGGCCGTCAAGCGGCTCTGTGAACGGACAGACGATGAAGTACGGCCTCAACTCGACGACGCTCAACAACGATCGTGCGCGTTTCATTAACGGCATCACCAATGCGCCGCATGTGGCGACGCTTTCGCTCGTCTGCAATCTGGCGGACCTCTTCGGCAACGGTACGGGCATCTATGTCTATCCCGGCAACCAGGGGCGCGGATGGGAGCGTCCCGTCTCGATCGAATGCATCGATCCTGTTCACGGTACCAACAACGAATTTCAGATCAATGCGGGCATTCGCATTCGCGGCGCTGCGTCGCGCTCGACGGGCAATCCCAAGCATTCGTTCCATGTCTTCTTCCGCGAAGAATACGGCACGGCCTCGAAACTCAACTTCCCGCTTTTCGGCGAAGAGGGTGCGACGAGTTTCAAGAAAATCGACTTGCGCAGCGAGCAGAACCACTCCTGGCATACGACGAACGAACGGGCGGATACGCTCGTGCGCGATGTGTTTTCGCGCGACTCGCAGCGCGACATGGGCGAGATCGCCTATGGCCGCAGCCGCTACTACCACCTCTACATCAACGGACAATACTGGGGCATCTACCAGACCGAGGAGCGTCCCGAAGAGAATTTCGGCGAGAGCTACTTTGGTACGGAGAAGCCCCATTGGGACGTCATCAAGAAGAACCACGACCGCCAGCTCGAGTGTACGAATGGCTCGCTTGATGCCTACAACCAGTTGTTCTCGCTCGCGATCTCGCAGGGTTTTTCAGGTTCGTATGCGAACAACTACTGGAAGGTGCAGGGACTCAATGCGGACGGTTCGACGAATCTGACCTATCGTCCGCTGCTGAACATCAACGGACTCCTCAACTACGTGTTCATCACGCATTTCACGGCGGATGGCGACTCGCCGGTTTCCGCCTGGAGCGACTTTTCGAACAACATCAATATGCTCTATGACCAGACGGGTGCCAACCGCGGCTTCTTCTGGCT
>JAZUGW010000247.1:0-34446 GCA_045641465.1 Kiritimatiellia bacterium
GCATCAGGTTCCAGCCTGTGTCGAAAAGCCACCCTGGCAGAACGAACGGCAACTCAAAGTCGAGCGGCATCGTCCCTTCGCAGACGGCGAGGCGGTTCGGCACGGCATTCAGGCCCAGCGCGAGGTTCCAGTCCAGCGTCCTTGTCCCGTCTGCCGACGGACTCCACGCCGCCATCCTTTCGCCCGCGAAGCCCTGCTGCACGAACCACGAGCCACAGTCCCAGCCGACGACGAGCCGCGTCTCGCGCGGCGCGAGAACGCCGTCTTCATCGGCATCCGCACCGAACGCGATCTCGACGTTGTTCGTCGGCGTGGCGCGGCAGCCGAGCGAGAACGCGAACCGTCCCGCCCGCCGCGAAAGCGCGGGCAGCGGCACGTTCGTCACCACCTCCGCATCGGCCTTCTCGACCGGCGGCAGGGACAGCGCCACCGGCTGCGCCGCCCACATGGACGCCGCGACCAATAGAACCGCAACCATAATCGTCTTTGCCATGTTTTCATTATACCTCATTTATCTTTCCTCCGCCATCACAATTTCTTCCTTCAACTCAACCGTTTGATGCTTCCACGCGAAACGCACGTTCGATCTGCCGTTCGACCGACAAGCCGTCCTTCGATTCCCCATAGACCGTCGCATACACGTAGTTCTTCGGATCCTGTGCCGCCCAGAGTTTCCCGACGGCGTCCTTCTCAATCGCATCCTCGCTCTGGCCCGTCAACTTGCCCTTGTATTCCAACACGAACAACCGGCCGTCAGCCAGTTCGCCGATGAAATCCGGATAGAACCAGTCCGTCATGCCACCCATGGGCAGACGGAACGACCGTGCATCGGAATCCTTGTTGCGCAGCCAACAGACAACCTTGTCCGAAGCATCTATCAATTTCGCACATTCGAACTCCTCCCCTTCGCCGAAAGGTTTCCTTCCGTCGAATTCGGGAACAGCCCGCGGGCCGAGGTAGTGTTTCGCGAATCGCCAGCTGCCTCGATACACTCGCGTATTTCCCTCATAGAGCGTCTCGTCGAACGTGAACCCACCCGGCAGATCAAGCCCCAACTTGAACGGCGTTTCAAAGTTGAAAGTCTTCTGGTAGGCCAAACACTTCGCACGGGAGACCGCCTCGAAATAGTGTTTCTCAAGTAGCGAACGCAGCTGGTAGCGAATGAGGAGAAGCCGTTCGCATTCCACGACCTGATTCCGGTGAAGGTCCGCGACCACCGACGACAGCCAATGCCGCCTATCGGCCTGCGAAAGCATTGAACAATCAGTCATCATTCCGTCTAGGACATTCACGACATCCGACATCTCGACATCGCCGGAAAAACCCTTTAGATAGCCGAGATTCGAATCGTTCGAAAACGAGCTCGTCATCTGGTTCCCGTCAAGCTTGAGGACGAAGGTTCGACCGTCCTTCTCCTCGAACGAGATCTCGCCGGGATTCAACTGCAACGGAAGAAACTTTGCGATCGGCTCCCCCAGCACCTCGTAGGCCATGTCGGTGGAAAACAGATCAATTCCTTCGGCATTCACCGCAAGGCGCGGGAAGCGCCATGTCTTCGTTCGAGCGGGAACAGGCTTTTCACACTCCTCCTTCCTGCGGCGATGCTTGACCTTGAGCATTTGCGCCGTTTCCTGATGGCCCTTTGCCGAAAGCTGCTTGACGAGCGCATTGATCGCCGCCTCGCTCTCCTTGCCGCTCAGGGTGATCTCGCCGCTGCCATCGGCGAAATCACGTTTCGCGAACTCGTCGGGAAGGACGATTTCATCAAGTTCATCCTTACTCAACCTCACCACGTCCGGCGGTATTTCAAAGAGTTCCCCCCAGCCTTCTGCCTGTGGCAGTTCCTGCTGGATTGCCGAAACGACCTCGTTCTCGGCGAATCCCCTCGCCTGAAGCCCCTCCGTCAACGTCGAGGCCGCCCGCCCGAATTCATCCGACATCACAAACGCATACGCCCGGTTCAACTCACGTGTCTTCCGCCGCTTCGCATACGGCATGCGCATCACCCGCCCGAGCAGCTGGATCGTCTCCTTGCTCGACCCGACGTGGACGAGCGAACAGAACACATACGCGAACGGGCAGTTCCACCCCTCCTTGAGCGCCTGAACGGTAATGACGTAGTTGACGCCACATTTCGGATCTGCAACATCGATGTCGTCAAGTTCCTTCTGCTCGCCTGTCGCGATGCGGATCTCCGATTCGGGGATCTTCAGGACATCGACGAGATGTGTCTTCAGTTTCTCCACCGGAACCTTGCCGTTCTTCGGCGTTGCCTGGAAGAGGACGATCGGCCTTAGGTACCCGCCTGTACCAGCGGCATTTTCGGCGGCGGCCCTTGTCGCAAGCTCCGTCCGCTTGGCGAGCGCCGCCGCCACGGCCTTCTCCCAGTCCTCCTTGAACTCCGTCAGCTCGATCGGCAGCTTCACCATCTCCTCGTCGAACAGCTCCTGTGCGAAGACGCTGTAGAGCACGTTGTTGTCACCGTCCGGCGTGGCGGTCAGCCCGAGAATCGCCGCCGGCATGAGCCGCGTGAGCGCCTGTTGCGAAAGGTCGGTCACCATGTGGTGCGCTTCGTCCACAATGATGATCGGACGATGGTGTGCCACAAGATTGGCGAAGGAATACTTCGGCCTAGCCGGGTCCCCGTCTTGGACCTCCATTCCCTGTTCAAGGCCGATTCCCGCGAAATGAGGTTCAAGATTCTCGTTGTGGCGATAGACGTTGTATTTCTCGGTCGCCACCTTCACGAACGCCTGAGTCGTCGCGACGACGATGCAAAGGTTGTTTGCAATATCCTCCGGCAGTATCTGGAACTTCTCGTCAAGATCAAACACCCGAACATGCCCGCCGAACTCGGCATCCAGTTCCAGCCGATAGGGATGACGCACATCCTTCAGCGCCTCGGCCGTCTGCCGTCGAATCGTGTCGCTCGGAGCGAACCAGACGACAAGAGGATAATCGCGCGACAACGCCGATGCGATCAGTTTCAACGAATGCGCAGCGAGAATCGTCTTGCCGCCTCCCGTCGGAACCTTGATGCAGACGGCCGGAGAACCCTCCAATCCCCGAGGGATCCTGTAGCCGTACTCCCTGCCGAGACGGAGGCGGATGTCGCCGTCCGCCGTCGTTTCCTCGTAGGCTTCCTGCGCGGACTTGAACTGTACCCGTTCGAAATACGCCTTGACGACATCAAGAGTGCGACGCTGATAGTTCTTGAGATCCACGTCTCACCTCCTCGTCACGAGATCGTACGGCGTCTGCTTGAATTCGATGTTGAATTCGCCAAGCGTCGAGGGCATGAGCCGCGTCGCCTCGGCATAGACGACAAGTCGCCTGTACACGCGGCCCTTCAGATCCTCTCGAATGACTTCAAGCGTTCGATGCGTCAGGATGTTCCCGCCGTCCACCCGACGGTCCATGAGTATCCCGTTATAGAGAAGTGCATAGGCAACGCCATCCTCCGTCACGCCGAGAACCGTAGATGGCGTACCGCCCGAAACGACACTGTCTCCCCGCGGCTTCCCGGTCTCCGAAAACCAGACATGCGCAGCCATCACATCAAACGGGATGCCCGCCGTCAGCGTGCCGTCCTTCTGCAAGATCGATTCGCCGAGTTCGTAGAAACGGAATCCGCCGCCGCCTTTCCATCCAACCGCCTTCGAAATACCGCCCTGTTCGCCATCGACCACCTTTCTCAATCGAACCGCACAGTGCGTCTTCGCATGTTCACCCAATTCAATGCCAATCCACCGCCGCCCCATCTTGTGGGCAACCGCAGCCGTCGTGCCGCTGCCAAGGAAAGAATCCATCACCAGATCCCCAGGGTTGGTGGCGAGTGTGATAATGTGGCGAATCAGCCTCTCAGGCTTTGGAGTTGAAAACACATCCTCTTCATTGATCGCCTTGACTTCTTTCTTTGCCTCCTGATTATCTCCAACCTCTTCCCTAAACCACAATGTTGTCGGCACGAAACCATCCTGAACATCTGACAAGAACCTCTTAAAACGAGGCACGTTATCTCCATTCTTACCAAACCATATTCTCCCGTCCGAGATCAACATCTCGAATTTCGTTTTTGAGAAACGCCAACTTGTGCCTGGTGGTGGAAATAATTTGCGTCCACTCGGCGTTGTTATCTCATAGATGTCTTTCGCATTTGGTGTCTTTGCATGGCATGGGCCAGACGCCCAAACGCCACGAGGATCTCCATCTGGATTCGAGTAGCCATTCGCACTATCGTCAGGTCTCGGCAAAAGATTCAATCGCCAATCATTCTTTCGCCTTGCATATACCAATATGTGATCGTGATTGTCCGAAAACCATCTGGCGTCATTACTTCGAGTTCCCTTTTTATGCCAAACAACATTCGCAACAAAATTTACCCGCCCGAAAATCTCATCGCAAATCACTTTCAAGTAGTGTCCTTCATCATCATCGATTGAAATCCAAATACTCCCGTCTTCGCTCAGGAAATCTTTGAGCAGCCTCAACCTCGGATACATCATGTTGAGCCACTGCGAATGTTCAAGATTGTCGTCGTAGTGTTCGAAAGCGGAACCCGTGTTGTAGGGAGGATCGATGTAGATGCACTTCACGCGTCCGGCGTAAAACGGCAGGAGCGCTTTCAGTGCCTCCAGGTTGTCGCCGTGAACGAGAACGTTGTCTCCTTGCCCATACGAAAGGTCCCGATCTTCGCGCAATATCTTCATCGCGACATTGGTTGCACCACCGCGCGCCTTGTCATCGTTCAGCCATTTCAGTATCGGCATATCGGATTTTCCTTCAAGGACAGACACCGACAGGGCCACAAGCAAAATCCTTCCCAGAAACATAGGTATCTTCCTTTCTGCACGGACCCGCCCAAAGCGTGTCCCTCTCGCGCTCATGTCCAACGCCCACAATTTGCAAATTGTGAACTGCCGCAAACACCCATTTGATGCACGAAAAAGAGCGCAGATTCTCCCATGCACTCAATCGAAGCCCTGGTACAGGCCTATGGAAATGCGTGAAGAGAAAATGCGCCCAACTGGGCGCATCTCCGCTTACATGCCGTTTCCAAGATGAAATAGTACCAGTATTTCGATTGAACAGCGTGTAGCTTAGATGCTACATTGTCTTTACGTTCGGGGGTGGAAGCGGGAGTCCCTCGCGCACGAAGTCGATTGACGCCCCGGATCAGTTCCCGAACTATGCCTTGCCCCGACAGATGCGGCCTTGCGGCCCCACCTACGGAACACCGAATAGTATATCAAAAAACCGCCGCGATTTCACGCGGCGGTTTTGTCCTTTTGTTTTTTTTTGTAGTTGTTTGCTCCAAAGCATCCTCTCACACGTAACCCGGCGGGACGGACATGTCGCCGACAGGCGGAAGCGTCTTCCACGCGCCGCGTGTGAAGTCCGGCACGTTCTGGGGCTGCGAACCATTCCGCACGCTACGTTCGGAGAGTTCGAAGATCGAGCTCCAGGTGGCGAGGTCGTACACGTCGATGTCGAGCGGCAGGCCCTTGCGCAGACAGTAGCTCCAGCGGAAGTCCATGAAGTAGTCCATGCCGCCGTGTCCGCCCAGATGCGCGCGCTCGGCGTAGTGCGCCCACATCGGCGAGCGGTACTTGGCGGAGAACGCCTTCTTCTCCTCCTCGCCCATCCAGTCCGCACCGCGCGGGAACTGCTTCTCGATGGTGATTTCCAGCGGGTTCGCGTTGAAGGTGCCGTTGAAACCGTAGAGCTTGTATTCGCGGCAATAGGGCATCGGACAGTTGTTGCACTGGCGCAGCATGATGGACTTGCCCTTGGCGGTGCGAATGAGCGTGGTGTTGAAGTCGTTGGCCTCGAACTTGACCTTCGCGACCGGCGCGTCCGGACCGTACGTCTTCCTGGCGACCTCCTGCCAGCCGAACCCCTCGTTGCCCATGGAGACGAGATGGTCGAGGCGATCGCCGCGGTTGATGTCGAGCGCAAGCGCAATCGGACCGAACTGATGCACCGGATAGCACATTCCCGTGTGGTTCTCCAGCGCCTGCAGCGACGAAAAGATCTTGTCGCGGGAAAGGAACCCCTGACTACCATACGGCATCGGCGCGCGGGTGTTGTGAAGGTAGCACCCTTCCGCATGCATGATTTCGCCCAGCACCTTCTGGTGCGCCACGTTGATGAGCATCATCTCCTGGTCGCCGTAGCTGCAGTTGGCGAGCACCGCGCAATGGCGGCGGTACTTTTCGGAGGCCTCGATGAGCTGCCATCCCTGTTCGATCGTGCGGCAGCCCGGCACTTCCATGAGCGTGTGGAGTCCACCCTGGAGCGTACGCAGCGCGATTTCAGTGTGGGAGATCCAGTTGGTGTTGATGTGCACCACGTCGCAGACGCCCGCATCCGCAAGCTGCTTGTACCCCTCGGGACCGACAAAACCCTTCGGCTCGGGGAAGCCCGCGCGCTTGACGATGTCCTGCCCCTTCCGGACCCGGTCCGCCAAAAGGTCGCACACCGCCGTGATCTGCACGCCCGGAATCTTGCAGAGTCGCGTGACCGCTCCGGTCCCGCGTCCGCCGATGCCGATCACGCCCACCCGCACTTTGTCAAGCGGCTTGTCCGCAAAGCCACGCATCGGCGCGCCCGCCGTCTTCACCCGTTCGTTCGCCGCCATCGACGCCGCCGCCACCGCGAGGGTGGCGATTCCCAGAAATTCTCTACGCTGCATTTTTCTTATTCCTTTTTGAATTAGATTGGTGAACAGAAAGCCTTATGAACCCATCCGCACGCCTTAGGGCCGTTTCGCCGCCGGTTCGGCCAGGAGGCGACGCCACTCTTTGCGGATCTGTACGCCCCGGGCGCCGTTGGAATTGGTGAGGCGGATAGGCAGCTTGGTGAACGACGTCTTCGCCTCGTCGAAGCGGGCAAGAAGCGACTTCGCGAGTTCCCGCTGCTTTGCGATGTCGCGTTTGGCGGCGCGCAGACGTTCAAGCCGCGCGTAATCGACGCCGAAGGCGCCCATCCGTACGTTGTAGGAAACGACGGGATCGTCCTTCACCGCCGCCTCCGCCTTCGCCCAGAGGTCGGCCGCCCATTCGAAGAATTCGTCCGTAAACCAGCCGTCGTTGGGCCCGTAGTAGATCCGCAGAGGTCTCTTCGGATCCTTCGACCATTCGAGCTGGCGACGATGGAGTTCATCGAAGAACTGACGCACGAACGGCGCACCTTTTCCATAGTAACCGTTGAAGAAATCGTCCAGCAGCGGCTCGATCGGCAGTTCGGGATTCCACATCCACTTCGCGAGCAGCCACGCCTTCAACTCCGCGAAAGCACCGTGGTTGCCCTGACACGAACCCTGCTCGAAAAACATCTTCGCGTTGTTGTCGCGGAAGATGCGCACGTTGTCCTGAAGCGCCAGGACATTCCCCATCGGCAACGTGTAGTGCGAGAAATCGGTGGCATAGTCCCAGATGTAGAGATGGTCGGTCTGCACCTTCCAGCCCTCCAGGTCCCGGAGGAACGCGCGATTCGGCGGATAGGCGCTGCGGTTGAGCGGATAGGCGAATTCGCACTCGATCGAACAGAGGCAGGGAACGACGTTGTGGCGAAGCCGGACCTTCTTCGGGGGCTTGCGCGTATACTGGTAGGCAAGGGTCTCGATGAAGACGTCCGGGAACTCCTTCTCCACGGCTTCCGCAATGGCATTGACGAAACGGACCATCGTGCCGGCGTGGCTTCCCTCCTCGGCGTCAACCGCCGCGCACTGCGGACACGTGCAGTAGTTGCCCCAGTCATTCTGCGAGACGCCGTAGAACTTCGCGCCCGGATCCTTGCGGATGCGCGCGAGGACATTGGACGTGACGAGCTTCAAGACGTCAGGATTGGTGAGGCACAACTGTCCGTACTTGAGGACCCGCTTCCCCTTGACCAGCGAGAAATATTCGGGATGCTCCTTCCCGTAGACTGCCGGCGGACAGAGGGTATAGAACGTGTGGCAGTTGCCAAGTCCGCCGCCAAAGCGGAACGGGTCGCCGCCGAGTTTCGCGTCGACGGTTTTGCCATTCGCATTGAAGCCGTTGACCTTGTTGCGCACGGCAAATTCGTGATGCTGGTCCATGTCGAAAAAATGCGGCTGGCGCATCGCAAAGGCCGGCGTTTGGGTGTCGTCGAAATTCGCCGGCAACGAAACACGGTCGCGCTTCGGGATCACCGAATGCCACGAGGAATACCAACGGCAGCCGGCGAACCGCTCCAACAGCTCATAGACGGCAAAGAGCGCGCCGCGCTTCTTCGAGCCGAAGAGCACGATCTTTCCGTCGCGCACCGCAATCCGGAAACCGTCGTCGCCGAGCTTCGCGGGATTGAACGCGGGATCGCCGAGGAGCGCCACCGAATACTTCGTCTCGCCCACGAGGATCGCTCCGGCCGGCAACGGAGCCGCGTCGGTGGCAACCGGCAGCTTCACCCCCGTCGTCTGCTCGAGGAACGAGACCAGCTCCTCGGCCGCATGGCGTTCCACCGGCGACGCCGTCTGCGGAATGACGACAGCGCGCGTGGCCGCCTTCCCCCGCTCGACGAGAGCCACTTCCGCGGTATCGGGCGACGTCGCCATCTTCGCGCTCGCCATCGCGACCGACGTTCCAATGGCCAGAGCCATTACCATCAAACTCAACTGCTTGCAATTCATGCCTGATTCTCCTCTTCCAAACTCATGGGCAACATTATACCAAAGGTTCGGCAAGACATCCAACGTTTTAGAGTTCGGAAAATGCATGCAGATGTCCATGGAAATTCCTCCTTGACCGCGTCCACACAATCGTGTACTCTATTAGCATCTCAAGGAGATTTTAGCCATGCGCTCTATCGATTCGACCTTCCGATTCTTCAGCCTTTGCGAAAACGTGGTGCCTTTTCTCAAAATGACGCCCCTCTTGCTGTGTGCCTGGTGCGGGGCGGCAAGTGCCTCCTGGACGATCGAGAAGCCGAAGGCGTGGTCGCGTACGACCGGCGCCGTGCAACTTTCCGACGCCACTCGCGGCGCGTTCACCGTACGACACGACGCCATCACGGACTGGTGCGTGGATGGTGGCGGATGCATTCCCGTGCGACCGGGCGACACATTCCGCTGGTCCTGTACCTCAAAGGCCCTGCCCGATGTTCCCGAGGCCTGTCCCTACTCGCTCAACGTCATCCTGCGGAACGACAAGGGCGAAGTGCTCCGCTGGACCTACGGCGCACGGTATGTGAAACCCGGAGAACCGAATGAGATCACCTTCATGGTCCCGGCGGGCACCGCCACGATCGAACCCCGCGTCACAGGGGGCGGACGTTCGGGCGTGACCATCGAAAACCTTCGGCTCGACGCCCTCGAGAACCGCGCCCCCGCTGTGCGCGACGTTCCCGCCCAGCTCACGCTCACTTCGCCCGCCCTTTCCTTCACCTTCTTCCGCGAAGGAACGCGTTTCGCCGTTACCGACCGCCGTACGGGACGCACCTGGACGACCGAAAACGCCGTCGGCGCACCCCCCGTCGCGCGCGCCGTGAAGGATGCCCAAACGCTCCGCCTCACCCTCTTCGACCCCGAAACGCTCCGCACCTACGAGGCCGCCTTCGCCCTCGCGGCGGACCGTCCCGAGCTCCTCGTCACCGTCTCGGGCGAAGGCGCCATGTCCGCCGCCCTCAACTTCCCCGCCGCGTTCACCACGCGCCGCGGCGACCGCCTCATCGTGCCGATGAACGAAGGCATCAGCTATCCCGTCGACGAGCCGGACGACCTGCCGAGCCCGCTTGTAACCTACTCCGGACACGGTCTCTGCATGAGCTTCTACGGCGTGACGGAAGACGCTTCCGGCGCCGGCTACATGGGGCTCATCGAAACGGCGGATGACGCCGCCGTCGCCTTCACGCGCGGCCGGAACGGCCTCTACACGGCCGCCCCCGAGTGGCACGACCAGAAACATCTGTTCGGCTACCCGCGCCGCGTCCGCTTCGTCTTTTTCGAGAGGGGCGGATATGTGGCGATGTGCAAATGCTACCGCCACTGGGCCCAGGACAGCGGCCGCTTCAAGAGCTTCGCCGAAAAGGCGAAGGAGCGGCCGAATGTCGATCGTCTGCTCGGCGCCGTGAACATCTGGTGCTGGGACAAGGACAAGCTTGCCGTCGTTTCGAATCTTGTCGCCGCCGGCATCGACCGCTTCCTCTGGAGCGGCGACGGTTCGCCCGCCGAAGTGAAGGCCATCGCCGCCAATCCCAAACTGCTCGTCAGCCGCTATGACGTCTATCAGGACATCTATCGTCCCGAACAGCTCAAGGCGCTCGGCTGGACGAGCGGCCCCAACACGTCGGCCTGGCCGAAGGACGTCATCTGGAACAGCGCCAATTCGAACGACTGGCGCCACGCTTGGGGCGTGAAGACGAAGGACGGCACCTGGACCCACTGCGCGATGATGTGCGACCGCTGCGCCCCCGCCCACGAGCGACGAAATGTGAAACACGATCTTGCCACAAAACCCTTCAACACGCGTTTCGTCGATACGACAGTCGCCGCCCCCTGGCAGACCTGCTACAATCCCGCCCATCCAATGACGCGCACGGACAGCCGCGAGGCGAAGATGGAATTGCTGCGGCTTCTCGGCGACGAATTCGGTCTCGTCGTGGGCAGTGAAACGGGACACGACGCCAGCGTTCCCTTCTGCGACTATTTCGAAGGGATGCTCTCGCTCGTCTTCTACCGCGTACCGAACAGCGGACGCAACATCCATCAGATCTGGACGAACGCCCCCGCACGCGTGGTGAAATATCAAGTGGGTGAAAAATACCGCCTGCCGCTTTGGGAACTCGTCTACCACGAGTGTGTGTGCGCCCACTGGTATTGGGGCGACTACAACAACAAGCTCCCCGAACTCTGGGAGAAGCGCGACCTCTTCAACATGCTCTACGGCACCATGGGCATGTTCATGTTCAATGGCGTCCAATGGCAGGCAGACCGCGAAAAGTTCGTGAAGAGCTACCGCCGCACCTCACCCATCGCCCGCGCGACCGGCTACAGCGAAATGACCGACCACCAAATCCTCACCCCCGACCGTACCGTCCAACGCACCCGCTTCGCAAACGGCACCGAAGTCACCGTCAATTTCGGCCCCACCCCCTGGCGCACTCCCGAAGGCCACACGATCCCCGCGAGAGACGCATGGGTGAGACACGGCAATCAATAGGGGGCCTTCAATCGTTCGGACTTCATGTCGTTAAAATCTCGAAGCGGCGCCTGTTTCAGGCCTTCGCCCGTGATGCGCAGTTCGGAGAGGACGCCTCCCTCGGCCAGAACGACGCGTTTGCGCGAACGATCGTAATCGGCCCAACTCCAGTTCGTTCCGTCAACCGTCGTTTTGTCCGTCGCGTCCACCACCGCATGCCGCTCCCAATAGCATCCGTGATTGGGGCCGGGCCGTCCGGCCACAAACCACTTCCGCAATTTCAGTCCTTTCGCCAAGGGCTTCTCGAACAACCACCCTTCGCAATCTTCACTCAGCATCGTCCAGCCGTCTCGCAACAACCGCGGCACGTAGACCATAGGACATTCCCCTGCATATCCCCAGCCCTTGCAGGAATCCGGCGGCGGCACTTCCTGGAATGCGCACGTTCCCACGCGTACCGCCGATCCGTGCGAGCTCGGCGGATGATTCAGCGCCAGTCGCCGATTATCGACGAACAGTCCGCCGCCATTCCATCCGCTGCCGTTGAACCAAAGCGCCAACGCCTTCAGATAGGGCGCTCTTGAAACCGCCGTCCAGCTGTTCCGTCCGTATTTCGCCGCAAAATAGACGAGGTGTCGACCATCCGGCGAAAGGTCGCAACGATAGGGATAGAAACTGCCGTAAAACCACTGCCCGACCTTGAACGTGTCGTCCTTCAGATTCCATCCGAGAACAGCCGTCTTCTTCGACGGCCCGCGGCGAAAGATCACCGCCGTGGCCCCATCCCGCGCCAAAATGGCATGTATCCGCGCATTGCCCCGCATCATCACACTCACTTGCTGGAAGTCGCGGCATCGGCACTGCGCGACGGATTGCGGCGGATGGCCATTGCGCGGCCGTGCCACGTGCGGCGGGTGCGGCTTGGGGCGGGCACGCAGTCCTTCATGTCGCCCGAGCAGGTACCGAGGATGTCGCCCTCGAAGGTGACATCCTGGGCTGCATACGGACAGAGTACGCCCTTTTCATCCACTACTTCGGCGCGCACCCAGGTGAAGTCGCCGATCGTCTCCTCGTCGATGAAGCGGACGCTCTTCGGCGCGCCAGCCGTGCGCAGGATTGCACGGTCGATCACCTTCCCGTTCGCGTCGAGGCCTTCCGCCATCAGCTCGCCCGGCGTGTAGGGCCGTGGCGCGTACGTGCGCCAGGCGTTCTTCGCCGAATTCGGCCGCTCGGCGTAAACCTTGCCGTTGAGCGAGAAACGCACGCGCGGTGCGCGCGAATGGGCTTCCACAACGATGTTCTTCCCTTCCCATCCTTCGAAGTTCCAGTGCTCGTGCATCGGCCACACGCCCCAGAGCTCGACTTTGACGTGCCCCCGCCAGCCTTCAGGCTCGTTCACGCAGAGGTAGGTGGGCGACTTCTCGTTCCAAAGCGTCTCGCGCAGGTGCGAAACGGGTTTACGCCAGCCTGTGATGTCGATGTCGCCGCACGCCGTACCGTGCCAGGGGAACGCCTTGGAAGATTCAAAACCGTAGTAGGGTTCCTTCTCCGGATAGTGGACCATGCCGATCGAGGCGTTCCCGTAGTGGTCCATGCCCGTCCACACGAAGCCGCCGATGCAGGTCTTGTGGGACATAACCCACCGCCACACCTCGACGACGCGTGTGGGGAACGTCTCCGTACACACGCAGAGCCGCCCCGGCTCGGGCAGTGACTTGTCGGTCATCCGCTCGTCCAGATAGTTGTAGCCAAAAATGTCGAGTTCGGCCGCGATGGGGGCAAAGCCGCGCCACCACTCGCCCTTCCGCCGTCCTCTCCAGTTGTCGAATGCGCCCGTCACGGGACGCGTGGGATCGAGCGCACGGCAGGTGTTCGCCAAGGCCGCCGTATCGGCGGCACGCAGCTGCATTCGACCATCCTTGATCTCGTTGCCGATTTCCCACATGATGATCGAGGGATGGTTGCGGTCACGGAGGACAGTCCACGTGAGATCGCGTTTCCAGTCGCGCGTAAAGACCTGCGCATAGTCGTACTTCGCCTTTCCTTCGCGCCAGGCGTCGAAGAAGTTGGCCTCGACGAGCAACCCCTCGGCGTCGCACGCGTCGAGAAAGGCGGAGCTGAACGGATGGTGGCTCAAGCGCACGGCGTTGAAGCCCGCCCGCTTCAGAAGCCGCACCTTGCGTATTTCCGCCGCGTCGTAACACGCAACGCCCAAAGGTCCATGATCGGCATGGATGCACGCGCCGTGAAGTTTGATCGGTTTGCCGTTCAGGAAGAATCCCTCGTCCATATCCCACGCAATCGTGCGGATGCCCACCTTCAGCTTCTCGCCGTAGAAGTCGAAGGTGTAGAGATGCGGCGTCTCGGGCGTCCAGAGGATCGGATGGTCGACCTTGTAGGTCTTTCGCATCAACCAGCCCCCCACGCGGCCGGAAATCTCCACCGTGCCGTCGAGCGCCGTCTTGACGGCGACCTCGCTCACACGCTTCCCGCCCAGATGCTTCACGAGCCAGACGTGGCGGTAGATGCCGCTACCCGCGTACCAACGGCACGTCGGCTGGTTTTCGGTATGCGCCGTCACCTTGAGTGTATTGGCGCCGGCGCGCACCAGGCCGTTCGTAAGGGCGATCGAAAAGCCCGTGAAACCGTAGAACGAACCCTTTCCGGCAAAGGCTCCGTTCACCTCCACCTCGGCATCGCGATAGACGCCATCGAAAACGATTTCGAGCTCGCGCGTAGCCAGATCGTCGTCCGTGAGCGAGAATGTGCGTTCATACACACCCACGCCGCCGTCGTAGAACCCGCCATGGCCCACGCTCGGCGAAGCGGCATGCGGCGCGAAGGCGATGCTCCAGTCATGCGGCACATCCACCTGCTGCACCGCCCCGCCATTGAGCGCAAACGACCACCCGCGATCAAGCGAAACCCGCTCAGCCGCCATCAATACGCCACTCGCCAGCGCAAGCCCGGCAAAAACAAACCATTTACGATCCATATGCCTCGCCACCACTTTCACCAGTTCTTGACTTTCCAAGTCACTGATATCGTACATGTTCGCCCATGCCGCCCGCAAGCGCCAATCGAATCACATTTCCGGCAAAAACGACCTGTTGCCGCTTCGTCAACGAGACCGAGTTCGTATAAGGAATCCCCTGCTCCTTCAAAACAGTTGCGATAACCTCGTCGACCGCCTCTGCTGGCAAGGGCAAAGCCGTCCCGGTCGTCATAAAGCAATCGCCGAACGGTACAAGACCAACGGCCATGTCCACAATTCTGGGATTTTGCGACGAACCCAACCCACGATCAACTAATACGAGCTCACGACGCGACAGCAAGTCTCGCCCCAATATCCCAAATCCATCGTAATGCTTCAAGGGCTCAACAACTGTATACCGATCCCGCCTCCAGCACTCGCAAGTCCTACGCTCAAGTGCGGAAATCCCAGCCATGTCCAATTGGTTCATATACTGTGCAACCGCCGGGATTTTCCCCTCGGCACACGACAGGAAAACGCAAAAATCGGTCAGAATGGCCATTTCCTCTTCTGACTCAAAACAGAGCGTCCGCCCGTTTCGGGCAATGCCAAGTCGGTTCGCCGCCTCCAACATGTCCTCACGTCTGATCATCTTATAGATCTTAGTTCCAACATATTCGCTCATGAAGGTGCGCAACTGCCGATAGTCCGCAAAAACAGCGTCTCTTTTCCTTGCCTTCTCCAACCAGCCAAAATCCGGGAGCGGAGAATTGCGCTCAATCTCCAACAGACGATCACCTTCTTCAAAAAAAGACGCAGCATCCTTCAAACGACCGATCGCAGCCTTTGCCGCTCGCCCGAACTTCTTGGTCTTGAAGGGCGCCAATCCTTTTTCATGGCCGGCCAGCAGAAGCTCCCACGCTTCCAGGACGTCTTCCCGTTCCGCCAATGTACGGACAATTTCCGCTCCCGCCCGGATCGATCTGGATGCTTCAGGACCTTCCGCATTCAGCAATTCGCGGGCTTTGATCAATTTCTCCTTCATTTCTGTTGTCATATCGCTCATAAACTCCTTTCTTTAACCGATTTTAGCAACATCAACTCTGCGACCCAATTTACTAAACAAATTTCTCCTCATCATCGTTGAGCCGATTACATCACATTTGTTATTCTCCAATTTTTCATTCTTCATCCCCCTACGCAGCATAGAGCCAGTGCTGGATAGCCGTACATCAGCACATAGTCGGCGAATTCGGGATTGTGGCTCTGTCCGTCCTCCTGACTCACAGGTCCAGGCGCAATCGTCTGTTCGACCGTCACCTTCGCCGGCAACGATTCCCACCCCGCCGCTTTCAACGCCGGGTCAACGAGATCATGCCTCACTTGCGTTTCGTTCATACAAGCACCTCATTTTCTTCATAACGCCCAGAATATCCCGCTCTCAAAAAGAAACACCATAACACTTAATACACGTGCTACTTCTGGATGTTTTCACTGCTTTGCAACTTCCTACAACTTCCTACAACTTCCTACAACTTCTTACAACTTCCTACAACTTCTTACAACTTCTTACAACTTCTTACAACTTGGCACACCGCTTTTTGCAGGAAGGGCTACCTTTACGACAAGCCTCCCGTCCTTTGTTTGTCAAAGACCAATACGCCCCAGATGTGCTACCATCACTCACAATCCACCCGAGTCGTTTCTTAAGTTTCAAAGAAAGGAGGTTTCCGATCTTCGTCAACTTTTGTTTTTCATCCATCATCCCCGACATGTGTCGAAGCAGCAATCCATTAATTTGCTTCCTCGTCACCCTGCCCTTGGCACACATGAACTCCAACACCCTTTGCATGTAGAATGCATCATCATAGGCCTTGGCTTCAAGATAGTCCTCAACGCGATTTGTTTTCTCCGCTATCTTGCCTGCGGGATAAAGGCGAGGATAGCGCCCTTCCACAAGCCCCTCCCGTCTCAATTGCTGTGCCAACTCTCGATCTACAACTCCACCCTTTTGAATCTTGTCCAATGCAACCGCACGATCAAGCGGGATGTTGGTCTTCTTCAAAAGGATTCGTGCATATCGTTCGTCAAAGATCTTGCCGAACACCGTCACCTTGACTTCATCATCCGACAAATCATAGTCAGGCATCGGCATCGAGTTTTTCTTTTGCGTCATGTACATACGCCGAATGCCAGAGCCAAGCGTATCAACCATCTTCAGCTCAACCATCGCATCCACAAGCTGCTGATTGGGATAGTCTCGCGGTCTTGAATTACCGTAAATCACCTTCTCGACTGATCCGGGACGAAATTCCCCGGCATTGGCAAATACAACTCGATCCGGGAACTCGGAAACAACAACATCACTACGTCGCGTATAATCCTGATGAGCAATACAATTGTGCAACGATTCGCGCAGCACCCATGCGTCATATTGGGCGATGTCTACAGGAATGAACGAATCATCTGGCATGACACGCAGGGTAATGCTTCGAATCTTAGCCAACGCGTCACGTGCCGCAAAGATAAACGGCAACCCAAAATGCTTGAAGTCTAGCGTGTTGCCATCCTTGTCCATCAAGTGCCAGGTAATGCGTGCAAACGCCGGAGAAACAAGGTGCGACTTCTCCGCTTTACCCAGCAACAATATGCCCGCACGCGTCAACTTCCCATCAATTGCCATCTTGGCCTTGTTGAGGAAGGTCTCTATATCCCAAGACTTAGATTCCTCCGCGCACGGTTCTCCCTTGTGCCTGTCGGCAAAAAGTTCACGCGCATAGGCAATGGCCGCAGGATCCAGATCTTCGATCCCCGCCCCGTGAACTATGTCCGCCGACCAGTCATGTCCCAACGTACGATAAATCGAAGCTGCAATTTTAGGCTCCTTGGACAATTCTGTCAGCGCTGAGCCAATGCGCACATAGCCCACACCACGAAATGTGACAGGCTGCCGATACGCCGCCTCAACTTCCAGAAGTACACCCTTTCGCCCATCATATTCAAACGGATAAAACTCGAATTCAATCTGCGGCTTCAGCACCAACTTAAGCCATAGTCGCAGGGGCTGATTCTTCTCCGCCTTGACGACATCTGGATCAAAATCCGAGGTCTCTACCTCATGCGTCTTGTCATTAACTCCCCAAACGAGATAGCCATGAGTATTCCCAGCATAGGCGGCAACGTTCGACAGTCCTGAAATGTATTTAGCAATTTGTACCGGATCCTTCATGCCTGTCTTGAATTCAAGCCACGAAGGTTCCGCATCAAGCGCACGAAATTCATCCACCATCGCACAAAGCTCTGTATTCGAATATTTCATTACAGCTTCTCCTTCACCTTCTTCATTCAAACGAAACCGTTCTTTGGGCAGCGCCAGTTGGAACTTTATCAAAATATGCAAAGCTGTCTGGCGAAAGCATGAGATACCGCAGGAAGGTTGCATTTCCCGTCGCCGCCTTTTGAGAAATCAATTGCGGCGAATACATCATATACGCAAGACACTTCGAATCGCAACCATGTCCAGACCAAACGGGCCAGGGATGCTTACGCTCAGTTGCGCGGCAATCTGAAATCGGCTTGGGCATCGTTATCTCCACTCTCCGCGCGTCGCAGCAATCGCCGCCTTGATCTGCGTGGCGCGATACCGCTTCTTCAGTTCAGCGAGCCATGCGGAATATTCCGTAGTTCCCAAACCCTCATTCTTCATTTCCACCTCTCACATCCCCTTGATGATCTCGCCGATCTCTGCATAGAGCGATTTGAGCTTCGCCTTGCATTTGGTCATTTGCGCGTGAAGCGGATGATGAAGCCGCCGCCGGGGGCGAGGGTGAAGGACATCTTTTCGCCGGCCTTCACTTTCTGCTCGCAGTGGACGTAGTGCGTGGGCTCGGTGGCGGCGTCGGCGGCGTCGCTGAAAATTTCCGCCGTCCATTCGCCCTTGCCAAGAAACGCCGTCTCGAAGGTCACGTCCTGCTTCTGGGAATTGGCAATCGCCGCCGCGTACCACACGTCGCCCGTGCGGCGCGCGAGGGCCGCGTAGGACGTGGGCGTGCCGCCGAGGGAGACGATGTCGTCCCACACGGCGGGAATCCCCGCGATGAATTTGAAACACTCCGCATTCTTCTCGTACTTCGTCAATCCTTCGGCGAGCATCTGCACATAGCCCTGAAGAACCATCACCAGCGCCATCTGGCGGCACCGCGTGCCCACCGAACCGGGATTGTTCGGCGTCTTCCGATACTTGCCGAGGGGATGGTTGTCCATCGCGCCGGGCGTGTAGTCCATCGTACCGGCAAGGAGGCGCGTGAAGCAGAGGCCGAGGTCGCAGGCCATGAAATCGTAGTCGTTATGGAACCAGCGCATGCATTCAAGGCCATGGACACCTTCGAATCCAACGGCATTCGGATAGGTGCGGCAAAGGCCGGCCGGACGATGCGCACCATGATAGTCCACCATCAGCTTCCGCTTCGCGCAGAGGTCGGCAAAACGCCACACGAAGCGCTCCATCTCGGCGTCGCCGCGATCGAGATAGTCGATCTTGAAGCCCTTCAGCCCCACGTCCGCCGCCCATTCGATGAGGTCGGCCTCATTTCCCTTGAACCACGAAATCGGCAGCCACACGAAGAGTCCAACGCCCCGCTGCTTCGCATACTGGACGAGACCGGGGATGTCGAACTTCGGCACCTTGTCCCAGAAGATGGTCCGCTCCACGTCGCTCACGCCATCGAGATACACATACTCGATGCCATACTTGGCGGCGAAGTCGATGTAGCGACGATACGACTGGGTGGTGCACCCCTTTTCCACGCCCTGGTTGTCATAATAGCACCACCAGTCCCAGATCACCCGTCCGGGCTTCACCCAGGAGAAGTCGCCTTCGGGCGGACGCGCAAGCGCGTCGATCAGATCGCTCTCGTTGAGCTGCATCATCGAATCGGCAAGCATGAATCCGCGCCACGGGAACGTGCGCGTACCCGGCGTGCGCACGAGATAGTCCATGCGCTTGCGCACGGCCACATTGAATCCGCGGAATTCCGCGAAAGCCGGCCAGCGCGCGAAGTCCCCTTCCAGCCGCACACCTTCCGCCGTCGCGACGCGGCGGCGAAGATTCCACACCGGGTAGTCCTGCGTATCGGAATCGACCACGGCGACGGCCTTGCCCTTGTGCGCATAGACGAACGGCAGATAGAAGTGCTCGCGCGTGCGATTATTCAAGGCGAACGGCAGCTGGCCCGCAGACGAGCACCGCGGAATCGCCTCCTCGCAGCCGTAACGCGTCTCGGGTGTCCACACGCAGTCCGCCGCCGCATCGGGAATCGTCACGCCCGCCTGTTCGCCGTCCACGCGGATCTCCCCCTTCAGACGCGTCTCGAAGCGATACGCCCCGCCGTCGTTGCGCGCAACGAGCCGCACGCTCCAGTCGCCGAAATCGACTTCCGTCTCGTTGGCGGCGAGATCGATCGCGCGCTTCTTGTAGATCGGCGTTTCCACGCGGCCCGCACGGGTACCCGCCTGCGTACGCCGTACCGTTGCCACGGGCCCGAGCCGACGACCATCAATCTTGAGGCCGATCTCCGTCTTCGCGACGAGCGTCTCGCCGCCGCGCCGCACTTCGTAGGCGAGAGGGTTCGTCCAGAGGCGGATTTCGTTCTGGCCATTCGGACTCTTCGCCGCGCCCGCGAACGTGCCCACGCGCGGCGCGCCGGACGCGAGAAGCGGCTCCGCTCCGCGGTTCTGGTAGAACCGCCCTTCCGCCGTATCGTAAAGACCGATCTCGCCATCCGACGTGCGACGGCACGGCGCGAAGGTGCGCCGCGCCTTGCCATCACCGGATGTAATCGAAAGCGAATAGAGTTTCACCGCGCCGAAGCGAATGGGACAGACAAAATCGTAGGCGGCGGAATGAATCGCGAAAACATAAAGCGAGGCCTCCGTATCCCCGCGCGGCGCACACGCACTCGTCTCCGCCCAGGCGGTCGCGCCATAGGGCTTCCATTTGAATCCCGCGGGGTCGACCACCACTTCGATCTTCTGTCCGTAGAAATCGGCCCGACGTCCCCTGAAGCACGAACCCGTGCCGCGCCAGAGGCGGTAGGCGCCCGTCTCGCCCATGCGCACGTCAAACGCGCAGGCGTTGTTCCACGGCGGCTCGACGGGTTGCTGACCGAACACGCCGCTTTCCGCCTCCGGCTGTTCTCGCTCGGCCTTGAAGACGGCCGTCACGACGTCATCCGCCTTCACGCAATAGCCCGAGTCGATATACTGAGAACCCGTCGACTCGACGTACTCCAACGCCTCATACCCCGCCGGCAACACGGCAGCCCCCGCGATTCCCGCAAGTCCAATCACCAGCGCCAACACCAACCGCTGACCGCTCCGTTTCATCATCATGTCTTCTCCTTTATCGTGCGTTTCGTACGCGTGACATTCTTTGGTTTTTAAACGAATTCAGTTTCAATCGTCAATACGACTTCGTGTTCGGGGAAGGCCTCTTTCATATAGGCGAGGAATTCCGTACGGAGACCCTCCCAGTCCTTGAGCGAATAGTCGACCACGATATCACAATAGAGCTTCCCCGTTGGCGGATCTAGATAGATGGCATGGAATCCCTTCGCCCCTTCATAGGCGTGTACGAAACTGCCAATCGCCTTCCGAATGCGCTTCACCTCTTCATGGTCGTTGTCGACGGCATAGACGCCGAAGACCATCGTCACCTTCTCCTCATGCATGATCTTCAGCTGAAGCGCATGAAGCGTACGGTAGATGTCTCCGACGGAAGCCTCGTGGTCGATTTCCACGTTGACCGATCCCGACCACGCGCCGGGTCCGTAATTGTGCAGCATCATATCCGCCGCGCCGATCACGCCGGGCGTACCGCGCACCTGCTCATAGAGTCTCATAGCAAGTTCTCTCTCGCCCGGACGCCCCAACAGCTCGGAGACGGTACTCCGCAAGACTTCAAATCCCGACTTGATGATGACGAGCGCAGTGAAGGCACCCGCATAGGCATCGATGGAGAGTCCCCACACGAGGAAAACAACGGCCGAGGCGATCGTCACGAGCGAAATGAACGAATCGTTGCGACTATCGAGGCCCAAGGCCTCCAGCGCCCCGGACCCAACCTTCCGCCCCATCGCCATCGTGTAGGCCCCAAGACCGAACTTCACCACCGCCGTGACGGCCACGATCACAAGCGTGAGCAGGGAAATCGAAAGCGGCTCCGGCTTGAACATCAATTTGACAGAGGCGCGCAGCATCTCGACACCCGAAATCAGGATCAACGTCGCAATCACAAGCGCTGTGAGATATTCAATGCGCCCATACCCAAACGGGTGCTTGGCATCCGGATGCTTGCACGCGAGTTTGGCACCCACCAGCGTGAGAACCGAGGTCAACGCATCTGTCGCATTGTTGACACCTTCCGAGGCGATGGCAATCGACGAGGTGAGAAGACCCAGCGCCAGTTTCAAGCCGGCAATCAGAAGATTCGTAACAATGCCAAGCGCCGACGTGCGGGCAATCAGTCGTTCGCGTTCACAATCTTTCATTTCAACATACTGCTAAAGAATACTGTAAAACCATCCCCAGTATTTCAATTCGCCCGCACCTTGGGGAGCGGGGAACCCGGATAGGGCGTAAGGTGGTAGGTGACCCTGCCATTGGCGGCTCGAGTGGCAGTGAGGCGATGTCCGCCCGAGATGCGCAGATCTCGGAATGTGACCTCTTTGCCGTCCCAGTGTTTCGGCAGAGCCGGGAAGAGCGTCACCGTGTTGGTGTGCGGATCATGCTGAAGCAGCATCTCCTGGACGGCGCGCGCGAAGCCGAAGTTCGCGTCGAGCGTGAACGGACGGCCGGTATGTAAAATCGGACCGGCGGGAATCTGGTTGTTCAGATTGAAGCCGTTGCGCGAAGCGCACAACGTCTGGAATTCCTTCAGATACATCCACGCCCGATCGCCGCGACCGAGACGCGCGTTGAGGCAACCCTCCCACGAGAAGGAGAATCCCACCCAGTGGCGGGAGCTGAGTCTTTCAAACTGGTCGACCGACTTGACGGGATCCACCTCCGCATCGCGGGGCGTATCGTAGAACGGGAAGACATCCATCAGATGCGACGCATGACGGTGCGAATACGTGAGGAGGCGTCCTTTCGCAATTTCCAGGACGCCGTTTCGCGCGGAAACCGGACCGAACGTGCCCACATAGCTGCGCCATTTCGCCGCCTCTTCCCGTTCGCCGAGAAACGCCGCCAATCGCGCCAGGCGAATGTAGAACGCATTGAGAATCGAACGGGCATAGTTCGTGTTGGTGGTAAAGAAGCAGGACAGGCGGTTGTCGTCCACTTCCGGCGAGCTGCTGAGGATGAGCGTGCGCACGCCGTCCTTGACCGTCCAGGCGTGTTCCATCGCGGCGGCGAGTTCGCGTCCGAACGCGAGATAGCGCGCGGCCTTCTCGCGCGTGGGCGCGTAGTCGAAAGCGTTGACGAACGTGTTGTAGGCCCAAAGTCCGTGCTCGGGCAATATCTCGTAGGCGGTCCAGCCCGCGATCATTTCGCCCGTGTAGCCCATGGTAGGCGTGATCACCGCACCGTCTTGGCATTCGTAGATCTTGCGGGCGAATGCGCGGAAACTCTCGATCCGCTCGAGATAGAAATCGGCGAAACCTTCGAGCGCCTCGATGCAGCCGGCCGGACCCGCCGCCCAGTAGGTCATCTCGGTGTTCATGTCGTTGTGGTAGTCGCCGTCCCAGGGCGGGAGCGCATTGTTGTCCGCCGTCCAGAGTCCCTGCAACGCCATCGGCGCACACCCACGCCGTCCTGACGCCCCGTACATGTAGATCGCGAAATCGTAGAGGTGCTGCAAGGACGCATCGGGAACGGAAATCGAACTCGTGGCGTTGAACTGTTTCCAAAACGCGGACTTCGGTGCGGCGCCGCGGTCCACGAACTTGACACCGTGGCGGAAATCATGGTCGAACGGACTCGTCGCGCCCGCACGCCGACCGCGACTGTAGAACGCGCCGTGTTCGTCGATCTTGATCACCGGGTCGGGATAGCCGCCAAGCTTCTCGAAGGACGGATTGCGATTGAATTCCTTCTTCGCGAGGGTGACCCCTTCCGGCAGACGAAGCGAAAGAAAGTCGTCGCCATCGTCGAACCAGCAGAGGATCTCGCGTTCGCCCGCCGGCGTCGCCACCGTCACGTGCGCCGTACCCGACTTGTCGAGACGGAACTTCCGCAGAACGGACTCGGGATTGAGCGTGAGCGTCAGGCGCACGCCCGGCAGTTTGGTGGGACAGTTCTTGCGGCTGTTGAAAATGGCGTTGTGGCGCCGATCGTCGCGCGTCTTCACACAATCGAGCAGGGTACGCACATTGAAACCTGGGCCGAAGAAGATTTCGGTACGGGAGTTGTGCCAATAGTCGGCACGATCGAGTGTGAGACGCAATTCGTTGTCCTTGCCCCATACGAGCGCGCCCGCCCCGCCATTGCCAAGCGGAAGCGCTTCGTCCCAGTACTCGACCGGCGCCACGAGCGACAGGATCGTGTCCGGTTCGTCGGAAACGAATCCGGACAACTCCTGCACCAACCGGCCGTCCACCAGCTGTCCGCACAAGCGACGGTCGCCATCGACGGACATCATCACCTTATGGTCGGCCGTGACCTCCACACTCACTTCGACTTCACGATTCGAAGGAATCGGCGTCGGATGGTAGAGATGGGCGTGATCATTGCCCGGCATGAAACGCAGGCGTCCCGAACAGATGTCAAACATGATGCCGTCTGCGGCACCGGCATGGGCGTTGTCCAGAAGGCGCTGGGGCTTCTTCGTCTCGCGCGTCGTAAACCGGCAGGAGAATTTCAGCGGCCGCTCGAGATCCGCCGCCGTGGGTTTCTCCGCAAGGCGATCTCCCACCTGGGCGGGTCCTCGATGGAACACCTTGCCGCCCAGCTCGATCTGCAGGTCGGCAATCGTGCCCAGGAACCGGTTTCTGCCGTCGGTATCAACGCCAACGGTGTACGGCAGCTTCGAGTTGAGGGGGAACAACGCCGCCCCGGCAGCAACCGCGAGGAGCGAAAAAACGGAAACGAACAGTAGCTTTTTCATCGTATCTTTCAAACGGTTAGGGGTTCACGATCTTTCTGATTTAGCGCAAGAAGATCGTCAGACCGTTACAGTAGAACACGCCCTCGGATGTGGTCCAAAGATGGCCGGAACGACCTTCTTGGAGCTTGAAGGTGAGCGTATCCAGATTCTCGGGTGGAAGAGGCCAGGAGAGTACCTTCTCGCCATCCGACAAATGCCGTCGGCCCACGTCGAGTCGCACCGTCGCACCCGTCGCGAAGACGACATTCGTCAAGCCGGTCGTAAATCCACCCAGCGTGGACCACGTATTCGTCTTCGCCGACAGATCGATCGTTGAACCGTTCTGCATCGTGCACCCGTAGTAGCAGTCGCACGCCGGCGTAAAGGTACCATAGACGTTCATGGGAGACGAACCGAGATTGTATTGGACCGAGCCATAACGCGCCGTATAATTCCGCACATGCGCCTCGGCATAGACCTTCAGGGCGCAGTTGATGTCGAAATCGACCGTGCGCGCCTCAAGCCGCGTGCGGTCAATCTGCATCCAGCCTCCGGAGACGACCTTGACGAGTCCATTCGTCAGCGTTGAATTGAAAACATAGAAGGTCTTCCCAACACCGAGGTTCACCGTGAGCGTATTTCCGCCGAGATCGACCTCCATCGGCACGAAGCCATAGTGGATGAAGCCATAGCTTCCCGTTAAATCCATCGTCATCGGCGCTTCGAGGCGCAAGGACGCCCACTGGCATGCCCCCGCGCTCGCGTCGGCACCCTTGTTCTGAAGGGGCCCGCCCTCCGAGACGAACTTGTAGAAGTAGAAGTCGGTCTGGCCCGCCATGTCCATCGTTCCCGTCGACGTGATGCGGATTTCCGTTTCCGCCGCACCGTAGCTAGCATTGGGGGCGAACGTGCCGCCGCAGTACTTCCCCGCCTTGACGAGCGTGCCGCCGACAAAGAACTGGTTAGCCACATAAGGCGTATAGGCGCCAGCTCCCTCCTTGACCAACTTCAGAAGGCCTATGAGGCGCATCGTGCGATTCGCCACGCTCTTCCCTTCCGGCACGTCCACGATCACTTCACCGATCGTACGGCCGTCGAGCCGCGGCCCGCCCGGGGTGAATGTCCCCTTCCCGGACAGATTCGTGTAGAACTTGTTTTCCACCCGATCAAAGAGTCCCGGCTCGCCCGTGCGGCAGCGCATTGCCGAAACGAAGTCCCGCACCGGCGTCGAACCCGCATACATCTTGCAGGAAAAGAGACGCCCCTTATTGTTGTAGCCCGGCTTCCCGGCGTGATTGACGCAGAAGAGGAAATCGTTCAACCCGCAAGTGCCGCCGCTGCCGGTATCCACCGGCTGCCCGTTGATCCTGCATTCGCCGTTCTTCTCAAGATGTATCGCGAATTTGTTGAACGCCTTGACCGGCGGCAGATTGGTCATGAACAATTCCACCGCATTGACGCCCGTATAATGTCCCGCAAAACCATTCTCGGTGTGGAGCCAACCGACAAACGACGAAGCCGTGAGTCCCGCCGTTCGGGCACCGAAATACCCCGTCCAGGCATTGTTGCCAGGCAAATTCACCGGCATGTATTCGATATCGACGACCGTGCTTTCATTATGCGCGACGCCTGTATCGATGTATTCGCCATTGTCATTCGACTGCAGGTAGTCGAACGTGACGAACTCATCCGCATCAGTGGACGTAATCGACCCCGAACCAAATGCCGGGAACTCCGTCATCTGGAGGCGATGTCCGCGAAGATCGACCGTGCCGACGATTTCCGTCGAGGCGCCAACAAGTCCCCGCCAGTCGGTATCAGTCGTGAGATCGACATTCCCGAGGATCAGCCGCTTCCATTGCGGCACCGTGCCCACCGGCAGCTGGAAGTTCATCGTACCACGCACCGTCGCGCGCGAATAGACAGGCGACGGCACGCCGCCCGGAACCTCCACCCCGGCGGCGTTCCAGCACGTCCAGTTCGCCGGATCGGCGAAATTCGACGGATCGCCCGCGCCCGTCCATTCCGCCGTCAGAACGGCATCGGCGGCGTAATTCTGTTCACACAGGAAGGCCTCGGGGTCATGCACCGTGAGATAGTCCGCCTTGATGCGGTCGGCATCAAGCGCCGCCTTGCGCACGCGGAGTTCATCGAAGAAGCCGCAGAACGACGTTTCCGTTCCGTTCGCATTGCAACCGAACGCGAAGAGCTTGCCGCTGTCGGTCGCGGCATTGACCGCCCCCGAACTGATTTTCACGCCATCCACATAGAGCGAGAACGTGTCGCCCGCGAAGATGCCCGTCGCATACCGCCAGCCGTTTAGGACGCTCGGTGTCGTCAAGCCGTGATACTGCTTGTTTTTCGACCCGCATCCGCCCATCTTGTTGGGCGCACCGTTGTAGTACATTTCCCAACCGAGATTGTCGTTCCATGCGTATTTCGTACAGAAGAGCCGCGGATGGACCGCGCTGAACGTCTCCGTGCCGTAGAACCAGCCCGACACCGTGAACGTCGCGCCGAGCGCCGCCTGCGGTGTGAGGAAGTAGCCGACGCCATACCCTACGGTTTTCGCATTGATGCGCGCACCGCCCACGAGCCCCGCTGCGGCGAGCATGTTCGTTGCGGCCGTTCCCTGCGGGAAGCCCTTCAACTTGCTCGCCGTCGCATCGTAGATCGGCCCCGCAGCCTCGTTCATGTGCCACACGGAAAAGTAGTCGCTCCACACGGCCGTTGCCGCCGTCGTCTGCGCGGCCGTCTTCGCCACGCCCCAGTGCATCGTGATGTGCGTCGTCGAATCGATGATCTGCGGAACCTTCACCCAGATGTAGGATTCTCCCGCCGGATTCCAGGTGTCGATGTCATGGGGAATCACCGCGCCGGTTTCGTCCGTGAACCAGATGTCGCTGCCGTCCGCAACCGGCGAATCGGCATACGCATAGCTCGGCACCGCCGCAGGCAGCTTTACGAGCGCCTGGAAATTCTGCTGCGGCGCGAGCCCCTGGAAACCGACGAACGTGAGATCCGCCTGCTTGGCCACCGTCGTCACGGGCGCACAGCCCGAGAGGAAGCGTTCGGGCGCATGCACCGTCTCGTAATCGGCCTTGATGCGGTCCGCCGAAAGCACCTCGCCGCGCAGACGCACCTCGTCGTACTTACCGCTGAACGTCTTCTCGCTGCCGTTCGAATTGCAGCCGACGCTCAGTGGAAGGCCGTTGTCCGTAGGGGCCGCCACCGTGCCGCCGCCCACGCGCACGCCGTTCGCATAGAGCGAGTAGCTCGCGCCCGAAAAGATCGCAACAAGGTTCACCCAGTCGTCGACGACAGAGGGAATGGCGAGGTTATTGACTTGCGTGCCATTGTTACCGGCCGCACCCACCTTGTTGGGCGCACAATTGAAATAGATCTCCCAGCCCGTTCCGCTGTAGACGGTCTTCCGCGCGAAGAGGCGCTGGTAGTCGTTGATCGCCTCCGAGGCCTTGAACCAGCCCGAGACCGTGAAGACGTTGCCAAGTGTGTACGAAGGAATGGAGAGGTAGCCAAGACCCGTCCCCTTCGCCATGGCGTTGATACGCGCGTTGCCCACGAGGCCTACGTCGGCGACCATCACGTCGGCCACCTGGTTGGTGAGCATCTGCGTGGCGTTGCCCATGAGATAGGGCTGTCCCTGCACCGTCGCATCGAGGCCGTTCACCGTCGCGTCAAGGGCCGTGCCCTTCAACTCGTTCATATGCCACACGCCCTTGTAGGCGCTCCACACGTCCTGCGGATTCGTCGTCTGCTCGGCCGTCTTCGCCTCACCCCAATGCATCGTGATTCTCGTCGAAGCATCCACGAGGGACGGCACCTTCACCCAAATCGACGACACACCGCCCGCGCGCCATGTGTCGATTTCATGCGGAATCACAGTGCCGTTCGCATCCGTAAACCAGATATCGCTACCATCTTGGGCCGCGAAGTCGTCGTAGGAAAAACCGGGCACCATCGTCGGCAGACGCACGAGCGCCTGAAAGTCTGCCAGCGTCGTCGTTCCCTGATAGCCACGGAACGTCAAATCGCACGACTTCGCCGCAGCCTGCACAGACCCCACCAAAGCCAGTATACAACCAGCCGCCACCAAATTTCTCCACCAGTCCGTCAACCGTTTCATCCTAGATTTCCTTTCACTAGCATTACATTCTGATTTGAAGGATGTGATTTAGTGCTGCTTTTCAAGAAGGTTTGGGGGACCTACCCGATTGTGAAAAACACCAACCCGAAAGCAACAAAGACAGTATACCCCATTATCTGCCAGATTGTCAACGGCTTCCGCATCAAAGCCCCGACAAACTAACCTAACACATCGGTCAATGGCCCCAAAACTGAGACAAAGTCAACTCACCGGTTGCGGCGGATGGCCATCGCACGGCCGTGCCAGGTGCGGCGGGTGCGGCTCGGGGCGGGCACGCAGTCCTTCATATCGCCCGAGCAGGTACCGAGGATGTCGCCTTCGAACGTGACGTCCTGGGCTGCATACGGACAGACGACGCCCTTCTCATCCACCACTTCGGCACGCACCCAGGTAAGGTCGCCGATCGTCTCCTCGTCGATGAAACGAACGGACTTCGGCGCGCCGGCCGTGCGCAACACGGCTCGGTCGATCACCTTTCCGTTCGCGTCGAGACCTTCCGCCATCAACTCGCCCGGCGTGTAGGGCAGCGGCGCGTACGTACGCCAGGCGTTCTCCGCCGAATTCGGCACCTCGGCATAGACCTTGCCGTTGATCGAAAAGCGCACACGCGGCGCGCGCGAATGGGCTTCCGCCGTGAGGGTCTTTCCTTCCCACCCTTCGAAGTTCCAATGCTCGAGCATCGGCCACACGCCCCACTTCTCGACCTTGATAGTCCCCCGCCAGCCGCTCGGTTCAAGGACGCAGAGGTAAGTGGGTGCCTTCTCGTTCCAAAGCGTTTCGCGCAGATGCGAAACGGGCTTGCGCCAGCCCGTCACATCGATGTCGCCGCACACCGCGCCGTGCCACGGGAACGCCTTCGGCGTGCGATAGCCGTAGTAGGATTCCTTCTCCGTGTAGTGGACCATGCCAAGTGAAGCGTTGCCGAGATAGTCGATGCCGGTCCACACGAAGCAGCCGATGCAGGTCTTATGGGACATGATCCGCCGCCAAACATCCACAACCGTCGTGGGGAACGTCTCCGTGTAGAAACAGAGCCGGCCTGGATCGCGTGCGCGGTCGCCGTCCATGCGATCGTCGAGGTAGTTGTAGCCGAAGATGTCGAGCTCGGAGGCAATGGCGTCCATCTTTCGCCACCAGGCGCGCGGCGGCTGATGGCCCGCCTCCAGGTCGAAGACCGCGGCCGTGACGGGACGCGTGGGATCGAGCGCGCGGCAGGTGTTCGCAAGCGCCGTCGCGTCGGCAATGCCCTGGGGGGAGGGACCATCCTCGATCTCGTTGCCGATTTCCCACATGATGAGCGAGGGATGGTTGCGGTCGCGGAGGACGGTCCAGGTGAGGTCGCGCTTCCAATCGCGCGCAAAGGCGAGCGAGTAGTCATATTTCATCTTGGCGACGCGCCACACATCGAAGAAGTTGGCCTCGACGAGCAGGCCTTCGGCGTCACAGGCGTCGAGGAACGCCGTGCTGAACGGATGGTGACTCAACCGTACGGCATTGAAGCCGGCCCGCTTCAGCTGCCGTACCTTGCGCGTTTCCGCCGCATCGAAACTCGCCACGCCCAAAGGACCGTGGTCCGCGTGCACGCACGCGCCATGCAGCTTGATCGGCTTGCCGTTCAGGAGGAAACCTTCGTCCACATCCCACGCGATCGTGCGAATGCCCACCTTCAGCTTCTCGCCGTAGAAGTCGAAATCGTAGAGGTGCGGCGTTTCGGGCGTCCAGAGGATTGGATGATCGACCTTGTGGATCTTCCGCACAAGCCGCCCGCCCACGCGGCCCGAAATCTCCACCGTGCCGTCGAGCGTTGTTTTAACGAAGACCTCGCTTACGCGCTTCCCGCGCGGATGCTTCACGAGCCACACGTGGCGGTAGATGCCACTTCCCGAATACCAGCGGCACGACGGCTGCTTCTCGTTGTGCACCGTCACCTTGAGCGTATTTTCACCCGCGCGCACGAGGCCGTTCGTAAGGGCAATTGAAAATCCCGTGAAGCCGTAGAACGTCCCCTTCCCGGCGAAGGCGCCGTTCACCGCGACGTCGGCATCGCGGTAGACGCCGTCGAAGACGAGTTCCAACTCGCGTGTGGCAAGGTCGTCGGACGAAAGCGCGAACGTGCGCTCGTACACGCCCACGCCGCCATCGAAAAAGCCGCCATCCCCCAAACTCGCCGAAGCAACGCGCGGCGCAAAGGCAATGCCCCAGTCATGCGGCACATCGACCTTCTGCACGGCCCCGCCATTGAGCACAAACGTCCACCCGCGGTCAAGCGAAATCCGCTCGGCCGCCATCACCATTCCACTCGCCAGCGCGAGCCCGACACAAACAAGCCATTTACACTTCATGTTTCATGCCTCTTTTATCCATCGTAATCATCAGCCGTTGGTTTTCAAACCGTAGTTGTCTACCCTAAATCTCCTTACGATACGCCTATTTCTCGACATACACGACTTATCCCATACAATGGAATGTCGTGCAAGACATATTCAACCCCTTCGGGCGTATGTGCCGTTTGTGTATTACGCCGTAACATGGAAGAACGGATCGCAAGGCTAGGTTTATACCGATCAATGTACGCCCGCAAACTCTTCGCCTTGACATTCACCTCGGACTTGACCTCCATCGGTATCACGGTCAGACCAGATTGAAATACGAAATCATTTAACGGTCCGAGAATCAACCCTCCCCTACATTTCATTACATTTTTCTTGACGAATATTTATCAAACGCAACATTTTTCTTGACGAATATCCGTCCATTCATTACATTTTTCTTGACGAATAATTCCTCGACCTACACCTTCCCCAAGCCCCTGGATTCCGTCACTCTCCGGACGTATACGCGCGTACCATCATGATGGCCCGCGTCAAGGCATTGTAGTCGTAAAAGCACTCGTCGCTCTGACGGTACAATGCACGACGCAGCACCACGTACTTGAGTTTATCGTCTTCTTGAGTCGATTTGTCCGCCAACCGCCGAGCAACGACCTCCACGACTTCTTTCCCGTTTTTCTCGGTGAGTTTAACCAGCGCCTCGAGTTCCGCCCGTGGCGTCGACTCGGACAACTTCAGGACGCGGCCCAGAAAGGCGTCCACATCAAATGCGGGCCTCCCCATCACCGTCAAGGCGAATACCGCCAAGACAACTGCAATCTGTGTTTTCATCGTTGACCTCAGTTCATTTAAATTTTAAATTACACCATCGTCTCCTACCGAACTCAGTCTTTGCCAAGACACCAGTCGATCAACGACCGGTGGACGATTCCGTTGTCTCCCCTGTCGACTTCATCCATCGACAGAACCAGTCGGGGAAAATGATCGCCCGTCAAATCCTCAAGCGGCTTGAACTCGCGCATCCGTGTCGCCTCGTCCGGCATGATGTAGGCGACCTGAATATATTGACGGTCTTTCCCCTTCGAGGCCACAAAGTCGATTTCCAGATTTCTGAACCGACCGACCTCGACCATCCAACCGCGACGTACCAATTCCATCGCCACAATGTTTTCGAGGACCCTGTCGACATGCCGTTCGTTTGTCCCAAGTTTGGCCTCACGGAAACCGTGATCTGTCAAGAACAACTTCTCCTGAGTGGATAGAAGTTCCTTACCGACGAGGTCATAGCGCTTGATGCGCCGTAAGAAACAGGCCTCTTCGGCGAAATCCGTGTAGTTGTAGATCGTTTCCATTCCACAACTGCGTCGGTCATGCTTGAGGTATTTCACCAAACTGGTCGGAGAGAAACTATGGGCGATCTCGGAAACATGAAAGACGAGTATTCGTTCCAGAAGATCGATGTCACGTATCTGACGGCGATGTGCAATGTCTTTCAGTACAATCGAATTGAAAAGGTCTTCAAGATACGCCTTCGCCGCCTCGCCAGAGATACCCGCATCATAGATGAACGGCATTCCACCCAGTCGCACATACTCCCAGAAGGATTCCCGATCTGAAAGGCCTCTTGATCTGAGACAGGGCAAGGCTTCCGCAAATGACAACGGGTAAACGTGGATTTCTACATAGCGTCCACCCAGGTAAGTCGCCAACTCCGAAGAAAGCATTTTGGCATTTGACCCCGTCAGATAGATGTCAACGTCAAAATCGACATCCAATGAGTTGACCAATTTCTCCCATCCTGCCAACTCCTGTATCTCGTCAAAAAACAAGTACAAGCGCTTTCCCCTGGCCCTGTCGGATGCCTGCTTCACCCGTGCAACCATCGCATCAACACTTCGAACCGATTCGTCAACCTTTGACTCAAAGTTCGCCTGAATGATCCGCTCGGACGCAACACCATTCTTGCAAATCGAATCGGCAATCATTTTCAAAAGGAAAGATTTCCCACAACGTCGAACACCCGTAAACACCTTTATGACTTTTTTGTCAACATAAGGCGTTATTTGTTCAATATAACTCGGGCGTTCAATTTTCATGAGCGACATTATACCATTCTCCATACAGAAAAGTCAATGACGTAACACACAAATTCTTTCTGTATGGAATAAAAACATCTCCATGTCCTCTGTTGGCTATTTGCGGGTGAAGCGGATGATGAAGCCGCCGCCGGGGGCGAGGGTGAAGGCCATCTTTTCGCCTGCCTTCACCTTCTGCTGGCGATGGACGTAGTGCGTGGGCGCGGTGGCCGCATCGGCGGCGTCGCTGAAGATCTCCGCCGTCCATTCGCCGGCACCGAGGAACGCCGTCTCGAAGACGACATTCTGCGGCTGGGCGCTTCCGATTGCGGCGGCGTACCACACGTCGCCCGTGCGGCGCGCGAGGGCCGCGTAGGTGGTGGGCGTGCCGCCGAGCGTCACAAGCTCGTCCCACACGGCGGGAATCCCCGCCATGAAGTTGAAGCACTCGAGATTCTTCTCGCATTTTGTAATCGCCTCCGCGAGCATCTGGATGTAGCCCTGGAACATCATCACGAGCGCCATCTGGCGGCACCGCGTGCCGATCGAGCCGGGATTGTTCCACGTTCCCTTGTACTTGCCGAGGGGATAGTTGTCCATCGCACCGGGCGTGTAGTCCATCGTGCCCGCGAGAAGGCGCGTGAAACAGAGGCGGAGGTCCAGCGCCATGAAATCATATTCATTGTGGAACCAACGCGTGTTCTCAAGCCCCTTCACGCCCTCAAAGCCGAGTACGTTCGGATAGGTGCGGCAGAGGCCCGCCGGACGATGCGCCCCGTGAAGGTCGACGAGCAGATGCCGTTTCGCGCAGAGGTCCACGACCCGCCAGATGAAGCGTTCCATCTCGGCATCGCCGCGGTCGAAGAAGTCGAGCTTGAAACCGGCAACGCCCAAGTCGGCCGCCCATTCAACGAGCTCCGCTTCATTGCCCTTGTACCAGGAAAGCGGCAGCCACACGAACACGCCCACGCCTTTCTTCCGGCCGTATTCAACGAGTCCCGGCACGTCGAACTTCGGATTCGGCGACCAGAGCGCCGTAAAGCCGATGTCGCACACGCCGTCGAGATAAACGTATTCGAGTCCGTGCTTGGCGGCGAAGTCGATGTAGCGGCGGTAGTTCGCCGTCGTGCACCCCTTCTCCTTGCCGAGGTTGTCGAAATCGCACCACCAGTCCCAAATCACCCGGCCCGGCTTCACCCACGAGAAGTCGCCCTCGGGCGGACGCGCGAGCGCGTCGATCAAGTCGCTCTCGTTGAGCTTGAGCGGCGAATCGGCGAGAAGGAAGCCGCGCCACGGGAACGTGCGCGTGCCGGACGAACGCACGAGATAGTTCGCGTACTTGCGGATCAAGGCATTGAATTCTTTATATTCGACGAACGTGGGCCAGCGTGCGAAATCCGCCTCGAGCCGCACGCCCTCTGCCGTCTCCGCGCGGCGGCGCAAGTTCCACACCGGATAGTCCTTCGTATCGGAATCGACCACGGCCACGGACTTGCCGCCGAGCGAATAGACGAACGGCAGGTAGAGATGCTCCCGCGCCCGCCCCTCCAGGGCGAACGGCAGTTCGCCCGCACGCGAAAGCCGCGGCACCACCTCTTCACAACCATAACGCCTCTCGGGCGTCCAGATGCAGTCCGCCGCCGCATCGGGAATCGT
>JAZUGW010000248.1:0-10670 GCA_045641465.1 Kiritimatiellia bacterium
CCAATGTACGGCATGTTCCGCCGGAACCACGCCAGCAGATTCGCCTTGACCTCCGCCGAAATTTCCTATTTTGTCATTTTCGTCGTTCCTTGCTTCCCCAACGGTGACATTGTACCACAAATCGGAAAAGAAGTTAATAGAAGTGCGAGAATTTAGTGCGGAAAAATCTTCGGATTGGATTTTGAACAATCAATCGGAGTCGGGTTGGCTGCTAGGAATGGGTTTCCTGGTAAAACATCAACACGGTGTAGGCGACGAAGATCGCAATCCACACCAGTGCCTCTTTGCGCTGGATCGAACCGGGTTTCCTGACGGACTTCCAGTTCATGCCGAACAGCAGAATGGAAAACGAAAGGAATGCCATCAATGGGATGTCTCTTGTCAAAATGTAAGGTGAGAATGCGGAGGAACCATCCTTCCCCGGGACGATCGGCGAAATGAATGTTGCCAGTCCAACCACCGCCAAGGTGTTGAAAAGGTTCGACCCAATGATATTGCCCAGGACAAATTCATGTTTTCCCCTTCGAGCCGAAACGACCGCACTTGCCAATTCCGGCAACGACGTTCCGGCCGCGACAATGGTGAGGCCAATGACCAGGTCGTTGACATGCATGAATTTTGCAAAGTCCACGGCCCCCCATACCAGCAGATGAGACGAACCAATCAACAATCCCAACCCCAACAGAACTTTGAGGAACAAAAAACACACGTGCTGGCGAGGTTCTTCCTCGTTTTCCCCGTCCTCTTTTTCGGCAGTATTTGTCTTCTGGTCATACCAGCAGTAGAGCGGCAATATGACGAGAAACAAACCGAGGAACAGACTTGCATCGACGCGAGAACAGACGCCATCGCGCAAGACCCACAGCGAGAAAAGCGAAATAGCCACCAGTCCCAGCCCCGACACGAACGACACTGAAGGCCGAACAACCAAAGGAGAAATCAACGCAGCCACGCCAAGAATGATCGCAATATTGAAGATGTTGCTTCCATAGGCATTTCCCAGCGAGAGGTTGGCGTGTCCTGAAAGCCCCGACAGCGTCGAAACGCAGAGTTCCGGGGCACTCGTTCCAAAGCCAATGATCACCATGCCAATGATGAACGGCGAAACGCCAAGTGCCTTGGCGACTGCGGCTGAACCATCTACGAACACACCACTCGACCAAGCCAACGCGGCCAAACCGCCCAGCATGAACGCGAGCGAGAGTGCAAATGGAATGTCAGAATACATCTTCTAGCGGAACCCGTTCTGTAGTACAAACTAACGGCAAAGCGTGTAGAGGATACCGGCGACGACGGCGGAACCAATCACGCCCGAGACGTTCGGTCCCATTGCCTGCATCAGGACAAAATTAGTCGGATCGTCGGAAAGCGCAACCTTGTTCGAAACGCGGGCCGCCATCGGAACAGCCGAAACACCCGCCGAGCCGATCAACGGATTGACGCGACTCTCCTTCTTCGAAAACACGTTCATCAACTTCGCCATGAGCACACCGCCTGCCGTACCCACGCAGAACGCGCAAAGCCCCAACGCGAGAATGGCCAAGGTCTGTCCCGAAAGGAACTTTTCGCAGGCGAGTTTCGACCCCACCGAAAGGCCGAGCATGATCGTCACGATATTGATAAGCGCATTCGCCATCGTGTCGGCAATGCGACTGACCGACGCGCCAACCTCCTTGGCGAGGTTGCCCAACATCAACGCACCAATCAGCGGCACGGCCGACGGCAGCAGAATCGCGCACATGAGAAGAACGATCAGCGGAAACACGATTTTCTCGATCTTCGTCACATTGCGCAGCTGCGGCATGCGAATCAGTCGCTCCTCTTTCGTTGTAAGGGCCTTCATAATCGGCGGCTGAATAATCGGGACAAGCGCCATGTAGCTATAGGCCGCAACGGCAATCGCACCCAAGAGGTCCGGCGCCAAACGCGAGGTCAGCCAAATCGCCGTCGGACCATCCGCGCCACCGATGATGCCGATGGACGATGCCTCCTTCAAGCCAAAACCAAGTTCGGGGAAAAGCGCCGTCAACCCCAATGCGCCGAAGAGCGCAAAGAAGATTCCAAGCTGTGCCGCACCACCGAGAAGCGCGGACTTCGGATTGGCGATGAGCGGGCCAAAGTCGGTCATCGCACCGACGCCCATGAAGATCATAATCGGGAAGACGCCCGAATCAATGCCGAACTTGAAGAAATAATGGAGAAAGCCACCAGGTTCAATCACGCCACCCGCCATGACCGGAATACCGCTTTCGAGGAATGTAATCACCCCATCGTGCATCATCGCCGGTGCCGTAATTCCCGACATCGGACAGTTCGCCAGCAATCCGCCGAACCCGATCGGCAACAGAAGCAACGGTTCAAACCCCTTCACGATCGCCAGATACATAAGAACGAGACAGACCGGAATCATGATCAGCTGTCCAACACCATACGGCATACCGAAAAGCGTCGTAACAGCATGTCCCTCGACGAATGCGCCGGCATCGTTAAAGTAGCCGCCATGCCATTTCAGAGACTTGTCGTAGTACCCATTGCGGTTCGCGGCAAGCGGCTTTTTCGCAGGACGCTCCGCCTCGGCAAAATCGCCCGTCAAATAGGGCGGCGCCGTACGTTTCGTAAATCCGGCAATGCCCGTATCACCGCCCAGTTCAACGATCTTTCCACATGTCTCGCGCCAATCGCCTTCGCCAAAGGACACGAAGCAGCTCAGCACGACAACCAATGCCAACAGAAATTTCTTCATCGAAGACTCCTACTCTTCCCTTTTACGCACACCTTTTCTCTTAGGCGACGATCGCCACGACATCACCCGTCGCGACCTTGTCCGTCGCAGCGACACGAATTGTCACCGTTCCATCGCAGGGCGCTGAAATCGGCGTCTCCATCTTCATGACATCCATCACGAGAATTTCGTCGCCCGCATGAACCTGTTGCCCATTCGAAGCAGAAAGCCGAAGAACCGAACCGGGCACGGGGGCTTTCACCTCGGTACCGGACGCCGGAGCCGGAGCCGCAGCGACTGTTGTCTGCGACGCGACGGGCACACCGACCTTGCGTTTCGCCTTCGGTTCGTCGTCGGGTAGAATGTATGCAAATCGGCGCTCCAGCCGACTCGAGTATTTGACCACGACGATCATCACCCACAGAAAAAGGTACACTATGGCCATGCCCGCGACCATCAGCACGACTCCCTGCCCAATCATTGCCATCTTCTTGTCCTCTCCTTTATCAGTGAACGGTCACCACAACCGCCCTTCACTAGAGGAAATGCCATTTCGACAAAATAAGTTCAGTCGAATGAAAAAAATCTGGGAGCAGGGAATACCCCTTCAAAATCGCAGGGGGCCTCAAGGGAAAATGTTGGAACGCACGAACGCATAGCGGCGCGTTCCATCAGGACGCAGCACGATGGCGGCACAATCGAGGAAGCGCACCCAGTTCGCTTCCGTGAACTGCGGCACCACCTTCTTCGCGAAGAGGAACGCCGCGTTATAGAGATCGTGCGTGGTGAACACACCTAAACGCGCCGTGAACTGTGCGAGCACAAATGCCTCCAGCTGTTCTGTTGCTGCATAGAGATCGGCGAATCCGATTTGACGCGCCGTCGCAAAATAGGTGAAGATCTTGTCGAAGAAATGTCCGTCACGAAAGAGTTCGAAGACCGCATGCTGGTCGGCGAAATACGGTGTCGAATTGCCGAGCGTATCGTCTACCGGAATCCCGTCGTCAGGGAGCCCCATGCCACGTGCAATGCCGGCGGCCGTCTGGCGCGTCCGCAAAAGCGGACTCGACAGGAACTGCACATCGTTCCGATAGGCCTTGAATTCCGTTCCAAAATCTTCGGCCATCCGTATCCCAGCCGGGGTGAGCGGCAGCGCCTCACAGAACGTGGGGTCGTCGTGGTCCATGTGCGGACGCTCCGCATGACGCACCATCAACAGCACGCGCGCACCGGCATCGAGTTCGGCGCGCATGTCGGCCAGCGTCTCCTCGACGGCCACGGGAACTGCAGGCAAACCGTTCGGCATCGCTTCGTCCCGTTACTTGATCAGCGAAAGGAATTCCTGGCGCACCTTTTCGTCCGCCCGGAAGCTCCCGAGCATGGCGCTCGTGATCATCTCGGAATTCTGCTTCTCGACACCGCGCATCATCATGCAGAGGTGGCGGCACTTGAACACCACGCCGACGCCTTCGGCCTTTGTCACTTCCTGAATCGCTTCCGCAACCTGCTCCGTGAGACGTTCCTGAATCTGGAGGCGGCGCGCAAAACAGTCCACAATGCGGGCGATCTTGGAAACGCCAAGCACCTTGCTCTTCGCGATATAGCCAACCGCGCAGCTCCCGTAGAACGGCAGCATGTGGTGTTCACACAACGAATAGACTTCAATGTTGCGCAGCACGACCATGTGGTTCGCGCCCGCATCGAAGATAGCATTGTTCAGTACGCCGCGCGGCGTCTGGCGGTAGCCGCGCGTGAGAAACGCCAACGACTTGGCGACCCGCTGCGGCGTCTTGACGAGTCCGTCGCGCGTGGGGTCCTCCCCCAGCTCGACGAGCAACTGACGCACCAGCTCGGCGATCCGAGCCTCGTTCGGTTCTGTACTTTTCTTCATTGCGCCCATTTTGTCCCTCTCGCTTAAATCTGCCAACCGAAGATTTTGAAATAACGGAAGACTTCAGAAATGAGAATGGCCGTCACCAGAAGCGGCGCGAAATACTTCACCATAAAACGGTAGAGCATCTTCGCCTTGAAGACGTGTCCATTCGCCTCAACTTCATCTTCGATCATCTTGGGCTTCATCACCCAGCCTACGAAAATACAGGTGAGCGCCGCGACAATCGGCATCAGAACGGAATTGGTGATGAAGTCGAAGAAGTCGAGGAACTGCTGTCCAAAGATCTTCACATCGCCCCAGGCGCCGTAGCCAAGCGCCGAGAACGTGGCGAGAAAACAAATGACCGAACCCGTGAAGAACGTCGCCGCCTTGCGATCGAGATGCAACAGGTCGCACACCGACGCCACGCACGCTTCATAGAGCGAAATGGCCGATGTGAGCGCCGCGAAAATCACCAGCCCGAAGAATGTCACGCCGAGCCACGGACCAACCTTGCCCAGGGTCGCGAACACCTTCGGCAACGTGACGAACATCAATCCCGGTCCCGTCCCCATCGCCGTCTTGATCGGCGTATTCGTCTTGACCGCGAACAGATAGACGACCGGAATGATCATCAAGCCGGCGATGACGGCGATGAGCGTATCGAATATCTCGATGCGGCGCACGCACTTCTCGATCGCGTCCTCCTTGCGCATGTAGGAACCGTAGGTAATCATAATGCCCATCGCGAGCGACAGCGAATAGAACATCTGCCCCATGGCACCGAGAATCGTCTTGCCCAGCTGGGCAATGGAAAAGGCCGTCTTCCCGTCCGCCGTCGTCACGCTCAGCGAGTCCATGCTCGGGATGAGGTAGTACTTGAGTCCGTCGCCCGCGCCCGGCAGGAAGATGACATAGATCGAAATCGCAATGGCCAGCAGGAACAAAAGCGGCATCATCACCAGATTCGACTTCTCGATACCATTCTTCACGCCCAGCACGATCACCACCGCACAGGCCATCACAAAGATCGTCCCGTAGGCAAACGGCGCAAACGGCGCCGAAGTGAAGGCCGTGAAGAAGTCGCCGGCTTGCGCCGCGTCACCCGCCAACTGAACCGGCACGGCACCTCCCAGCGCCATCTGCACGTAGGTGACGAAGTATTTCAGCACCCAGCCGCCGATCACGCAGTAGTACGGCACGATCAAAAGCGGAATGATCGTACCGAGCAACCCGAGGAATCCCCATCCGCGATGAAGCTTGGAATAGGCCGTGAGCGGACTCTGCGCCGTCTTGCGTCCAATCGCGATTTCCGTGAGCATCAATGTGAAGCCGAGCGTCACCACAAGACAGAGGTAGACGAGAATGAAAGTACCGCCACCGTATTGTGCCGCAAGATAGGGGAAGCGCCAGAGGTTGCCCAGACCGATGGCGGAAGCCGCCGCTGCCAAAACAAAGGCCAATTGGCCCGACCAAGATGCTCGTTTCTGTTCCATGGGAAATGCGTATTGATTGAATGATTGATGTTGGCGAAAAGTCAAAACGCCGCCGCCGAAGGGCGACGGCGTTTCAGGAATTCCAGTCGCAGCGATTAGAAATCGTACCAGACCGAGAACTGGAACCGGTGATCGTCGGCATCGGCACCGAACGCCTCGTTGTACTGTGTCGTGAGGTAGGCGTACTCGAGACCGAAGTGCAAGTTGGCATTGAACTGATAGAACGCGTCGATGTACGCACGGTCGTTGTAGAGACGGCCGCCGTCGTACTTCGCTTCACTGTCAGTCGGATCGTCGAAACCATAGCCGATCGCAAACGACCAGGTGTCGTTCAACGCATAGTTCAAGTCGAGGAAGCCGCCGATCGTAGAGACCTCGCGTCCCTTGCGCGTCGGATCCTTGAAGCCGACCTTCTGGCCAATACCCGCCTGCACGCCGCCGAGGTTCTCACCCGCGAAGAGCTGACCCGTGAGCGTGAACTTGCCGAACGGCAACGCACCCGCGACCATGACCATGTCGCTGTCGTACTCGTCGCTCTGCCCCAGATACGCCTCCTCGTCCGCATCCCAACGGCGGCTCTTGTCGCGTCCGTACTGGCCGCCGAGACCGATAAGCCAGCGCTTGTCATCGTCCTCCCAGAACGCCTTGCGATCGTAGACCACCGCGCCTTCCAGCAGACACCAGCCGCTCTGCTCGTTGTCCTGCGTACCATCCTCGTCGCGGTCGCCGCCCATGCCCGGACCGTTCTTCACGAGGCCCGCCCGGATTTCAAGCGAGCTGTTGTCATCGAAGTCCCACTTCTTCGTCAAGCGGAGCTGCGGACTGCGCCGATACGGATAGCCCGTGTTCTCCATCCACGCGCCGTCGATTTCGCTCGGCTGAACCATCTTCCAGACGTGCCACGTCTGACCGAACAGCAGTTCCCATCCCGTGTCATGCGAGAGCGTCCAATAGAGATGACGCACGTGGAAGTCGGTGTGGTTGGCATCGTCGCCTGCGAGGTCGAACTCGAACTGTCCGCCGGTCTTCCACCCGTTGTAGGATTCCGCCGTGAAGAGCTTGAACCCGAGAAGCGAGTCGTTCACGCTCAACGTGGACGTGTGGTCGCCGTGGTGGTTCTTCACATTGCGGTTGCTGCGCGGACGCACGTAGTCCGTGTACATCGGATAGTCCGTGCCACGCGTATTGTGGACGGCCTCCAGCGCGAGATACCCGTACGGCTCAAACTGAAGTCCCGCGCTCGTGAGCGGATTGAAGATCTTCGCCGTCTGGTCCGCCAGGTAGAACTTGCGCCCGTCGCCCATCTTCCAGATCCGGCCCGTCTCGTTCGTCTCGGACCCTTCGCCCGGCGTCACCGCACGTACACTCGTCGGCGCCGCTTCGAGCTGCCGCTGCTTGCCCTCAAGCTCGGCGATTCGCTTCGCCTGAGCCTCGATCTTCGCATTCTGCTGTTCAATCAACGCACGCAACGCCTGCAGATCGGCTTGCGTGACAGCCGCTTCCGCCGCCTCGGCAGAAACGATCAGGCCCGCACAGAACCCGAGCGCAATCACTAACTTACGCATCTCACTCATTCCTTACCACTCAAATCTGGTGGACCCGCCGGGACTTGAACCCAGGACCTAGGGATTATGAGTCCCCAGCTCTGACCAACTGAGCTACGGGTCCGAAAATAGAGACATGTATTGTACCAAAAAAGACGGTAGATTGAAAGAGTTAAAAGTAAAACGTGGAAAATCAAACGTTAAAATTCGACAACAGCGCCACGCAATGGACCTCGATGCCCACGCCCGCACCGACATCGTCCATCTTCTCGTTCGTCTTGCCCTTGACCGAAACGCACGAAATGTCGACCCGCAGCAGCTCCGCCAGACGCGCACGAATCGCGTCGACATGCGGACGCAGTTTCGGCCGTTCGCAGATGACGGTGGCATCGATGTTCTCCACCTGAAAACCGGCCGTCCGCACTTCGTCCACCACGGAAGCCAGCAGTTTCGCCGAATCGGCACCCTTCCAGCGATCGTCCGTATCCGGGAAGTGGGACCCGATATCGCCATGAGCGATCGCACCGAGAAGCGCATCGATCACGGCATGGATCAGCACGTCGGCGTCCGAATGGCCTTTGAGTCCCGTTTCGCCCGGCAACAGCACGCCGCCAAGATAAAGGGGGCGCCCTTCTTCGAACCGATGCGAATCATAGCCGTATCCAATGCGCATAACAGCCTCCGAACCGTTTACGACGCACGCTCGGACAATTCGAGCCACCGTGTTTCGGCCGCGTCGAGTTCTTCACGTGCCACGGGCAGACGTGTCGTCAGGGACATCGCCCGCGCGTTGTCCTTCGCATAGATGGTCGGATCTGCGAGCGCGGTCTCGATTTCCGCGATCTCCGCCTCGAGCGCCGCCATCGTGTCCGGCAGGGACTCGAGTTCGCGCATCTCCTTGTAGGACAGTTTGCGCGGCGCGCTCTTTTCACCCGTCGCCGCCGCGGGCGCCTGCGCCGCCTCGGCGCGTGCCCGTGCGGACTTTTCCGCGTCCTTGATCTGCTGCAGCAGCTTCGCGGCCTCGGCATACCCGCCGGCGCACGTGCGCACTTCGCCATCGCCCGCCAGCACATAGGTGGATGTGACGACATTGTCCAGAAACGCACGGTCGTGCGAAACGACGAGCAACGTGCCCTTGTAGTTGAGCAGCTGCTCTTCCAGCAGTTCAAGCGTCTCCACGTCGAGATCGTTGGTGGGTTCGTCCATCACGAGCAGATTGGACGGCTTGAGAAAGAGCTTGGCCAGCAGCAGACGCGCCTTTTCGCCCCCCGACAGCGCCTTCACAGGCGTGCGCGAACGCTCCGGCGTAAAGAGGAAGTCCTGCAGATAGCCGTAGACGTGCTTCTGCACCCCGCCCACGGTCACCACGTCGCGATCAAGCGCCACGCTCTCCTTCACCGTCAGTTCAGGATTGAGCTGCGCATGCAGCTGATCAAAAAAGGCCATCTCGATGCGCGTGCCCATCGTCACCGCACCTGCTGTCGGCGCGAGCGCACCCGTGAGAATCTTGAGCAGCGTCGTCTTGCCCGTGCCGTTCGACCCCACTACGCCGATGCGTTCGCCCCGAAGGATGTCCGAAGTGAAATTCCGGATGATCGCCGACGCGTCGTCGGCATAGCTGAAGGACACATCCTCGATCTTGATCACACGATCGCCCGAAGCCGCCGCCGTGTCGATCTTGAGCTGCGTCGTGCCCACGGCCGTACGACGATTCGCAAATTCAAGCCGCAGCTGGCGCAACGCCTCGACGCGTCCCTGATTACGCGTACGACGCGCCTTCACTCCTTGCCGGATCCACGCCTCTTCCTGCGCGAGCTTCTTCGCCTTCTTCTCCCAGAGCGCCGCTTCGTCCGCCTGAAGATCGGCCTTGCGCTGAAGGAACGTGCGATAGTCGCAGTTCCAGCCCGCGAGCTGGCCGCGGTCCAGATCGTAGACATAGGTGGCCACCGCCTTCAGAAAGGCGCGGTCATGCGTGACGAACAGGAACGCCGTCTCGGTCTGGCGGCGGATGAAACTCTCCAGCCATTCAATGGACGGAATGTCGAGATGGTTTGTCGGTTCGTCCAACAGCACGAGATCCGGCTCTTCCGCAAACACGCGCGCCAGCAGCACGCGTCGACGCATCCCGCCCGACAGCGTGTTGAACACCGTGTCGGGCGAAAGCCCCATCTGCGAAATAAACTTGTCGTTACCGGCGATTTCTCGTACGGTCCCCGGTCGGTCGCTCGGCACTTCCTGCTCAAGAAACGCGACCTTGAGCCCCGGTGCACGAATGATTTCTCCCAGATCCGGCTCCAGACGCCCCGCAATCACCTTCAGCAGCGTCGACTTGCCTTCGCCGTTCCGTCCTGTAACACACGCCCGCATGCCGCTCTCGATGTTGAGCGACACATTCTCCAAAACAGAATCACCCCCGAAAGCGAGGGTGACGTCATGCAATGAAAGGAGATGCCGAGACACGGAATCCTCACGCCTGCGGGCGCGGGGCCTCTTTGTGACGGTACGTGATGCGACCCTTGCCAAGGTCATACGGCGAAATTTCAACCGTCACCTTGTCGCCAATCGCGATCTTGATGAAAAACTTACGCATCTTGCCCGAAATATGCGCGAGCACTTCATGCCCATTATCGAGCTGGACTTTATACATAGTTGCCGGCAAAACCTTGATTACGGTGCCGGTCACTTCGATTGCGCTGTCGTCTTCTTTTGCCATAAGTTTTTTAAAATTGGTAGCGGGGGCTGGATTTGAACCAACGACCTTCAGGTTATGAGCCTGAGGAGCTACCAGGCTGCTCCACCCCGCAATCTTGGTTCTCCGGAATGGCGGGCCTGACAGGAGTCGAACCTACAACCCTCAGATTCGTAGTCTGATGCTCTATCCAGTTGAGCTACAGGCCCTTGCGGAAAACGGCGTATATTGTATCACAATCTCCGACGGCGCGCAAGGGGGAAAATGAAAAAAAATTAAAGGGCCGGGAAAAGTTAAAGATTAAAGATTAAAAGTTAAAAGTTAAAGGTTTGAGGTTAGAGGGGGG
>JAZUGW010000249.1:0-11319 GCA_045641465.1 Kiritimatiellia bacterium
TGGATGGTCAATAACTGCCATGGAATTTCCTCTGGCGCGGGCGTCGTAGCCGGATCGGATTTCGCCAAATTCTGCGTATGCCGAAGGCATCTGCGTACATAATGGGAAGGTCCCGCTGCTAGACAGACCCACACTTATGCCTGAAGAGCCCTTTTTTTGTAACCTTTGGTCCGTCTCCGCATACACAGAGTGTCACGCAAACAACGTGACCATAGATGAAGAAAGGAGACGCCCATGAACATCACACTCGATAATTTCCGTACCCAGATCGGGAATCAGAATTACGGTGAAGTCATTGTCGACCGGAACACTCGCGCGCTCAAGACCGTCAACAATGGTTGGTTTGCACGTCACGTCTCGTGCGTTTTCGGAACGAAAACCACGACGGCACAGCACCAGGATGTCGCGGTGAAGCTCTACCAGGCGGTCCGTAACAGCGTGGGCGGCGCGGATGTCGCGGGCGCGGATGAATTCCTCAGCGGAATCGCCGAGCGGCTTGGCATCCAGATTGACGGGGAGAATGTGCAGGCCATGTTCACAACGCCCCTCGACCGCCGCACGATCAAGAGCGTCATCATGGAGACGGACAAGTTCAAGCGTCAGTTCTTCCAAAACCTACGTCGGGAGGCCGACGCGTTGGTGATGGAAACGGCGAGAGAACTCGTCGAGAAGCTGAACGATGAGGGGAAAGAGCGGATCGTTGGTCGCGAAACGGTTCGGGTCGGACACAAAACCTACATCCGTCCGGTCTATGGCCCGAACGAAAATTTCGTTCCCTACGCGCCGATTCTCAATCTTGGACATGGTCTACAGTTCCTGAAGCATTGCCTTGAACAGAATCTGATTCGCGACGGTCAAGTCCGTTCCGATGTGAATGTACTGCTGCTTGACCATGAGCGGTTGGCGCGCTTCCAGACGAAAGACTTTGCCACCACGGAAGAGATGGCGGCGAAACTCATGTCCCAGCTCGGTAGCCATGCCCTTTATGCCAGATGCGAGCGGATCGCAACAGGGGTGGACTTCCTGAAGACCACAATCTGGAACGAATCGGTGCTGCTGAAGTACTTCCGCGAGGAGATCGGCCGTCAGGTGGAGGCCCGGGCGTATTGTCTCAAGACAGAATTGGCGATCGCCTCTGATGACATCTCAACGGAGAATCTGCGTCGCCTTGTCGCCCGCCAATACGAGCAGGTGATCGCACAGGTCGCCACCGAGCCGGTCTTCACGCACCACTCGATGGCCGACAAGACGAAAGACCTCGCCGCGCTGTGCATCGAGTCCATGACCGACAAGGAGTTCCTGCTGACCTTCGCCGCCTGACCTGGAATTGGTTCTACAGTGCCCCAAAAATATACCAAAAGGTAATATCCTTTTCCAGGTTTTTTACCGCCGAGAGTGAAAGTCCACTTCGTTCCGCAACGGTCTGTTGCGAAAGGTTGCGCTGCAGACGTTCCCGACGAAGCATCGAGGCGATGTCTGACAGTATTGATTCAATGGTTCCGAGTGTCATAAGAGTTTCTGCAGAAGCTGTTGACGGCTGTAATTATGTCATAACGGTTGCGTGAAAGTCTAGTGTGATTCATTGTCAGTTACCTATATTAACTATATGCACGATGTAGCTTGAATATATGACCTTGTCTCATTGTGGCACAGGTATTGTGGTGTTGACTGAAAAATGACGCTTCGGGTGTGGGGCGTCTTTCGCCTTTCACGGCCTTATGAAGGACGCAGATGCCTTCGGCATACGCAATATTTGCCGAAAACCGTTGTGGCTACGACGCCCTCGCCCAATTGTAATTCATTGACAAAACGAAGGAGCCTATTTGCGGCGAGGGCGCGGGCCCTTGCGGGCGGCTTCGCCGTTGCTTCGCAACCTTCCCTTAGAGCTTCGCTCTAAGGCGCATTCCGCCACAAACGGTTTTCGGCAAGTTTGAGCGTTGGAGGGCTGGTGCCTTTAAGGTGTGGAATTGATCGCGTGATTCTTAAGGGGGCCGACAACACGGACATCTTGGGGAAATCCGATTTCGGCGGAGCCCGCGCGTAAACGGACTGTCAATGATCGCCATGGAATTGCCTATGGCGCGGGCGTCGTAGCCGGATCGGATTTCGCCAAAACTGCGTATGCCGAAGGCATCTGCGTACGGAATGGGATGAACCCGCCGCTAGACAACCCCTCCCGAAAAGTCTGAAAATTCGAAAGCAATGAATTTGCTTTAGTTTTCGATTTTATATGGTGAGGACTGTTTTGGCATGTGATCTGCTTAAATGTGGCGCTGTCAATTTCATTAACCGCGAGATGTCTCGCAAAGATAAGGAGTCAACAAATGAAGAAAGTCGTCTGTGTTGCGTTGCTGGTAGGTGCCGTGACTTGCCTGTACAATTCAGTCGGAGTGGTCGACTCGGGTTTCGCCGGTGTGCGTCTGCTGTTTGGACGTGTCACGTCGGATTCGCTGGAGCCGGGGCTTCACTGGTTTTCGCCGGTCGGAGGGTCGCTCGCGATCTACGACTGTCGTGAGAGTCGTAAGGACATTAAGATGAATGTCTACACGAAGGACGTGCAGAGCGCGGATTTCGACGTGACGGTGATGTACCATGTCGATCCGAAACGGATCCCCGATCTGCAGAACCACTACGGCCAGGAGTATGGCAACAAGGTGCTGGTACCGGTGGTGACGGGTGTTGCCAAGGAGGTCATTGGACAATGGGAGGCCGACCAGCTCATCAGCGGGCGCGAGAAGGCGAAGAACGAAATCTTCACACGCGTTCAGACAGCACTCGCGAATACCCCGATTCTGGTGACGAACATCGTCCTGTCGAACATTGACTACTCGGACGTGTTCGAGAAGGCGATCGAGGAAAAGCAGGTGGCGATGCAGAATGCGATCCGCGCCAAGAACCGTACGCAGGAGATCGAGGAAGAGGCCCGCCAGAAGCTGATTGCCGCCGAGGCCGAAGCGAAGGCCCTGACGGTCCGCGGCGAGGCGCTGCGCACGAATCCCGAACTGGCCATTCTCGAGGCCGTGAACAAGTGGGACGGTCATGCGCCGGAAACGCTCGTCTGGGGCGGCAAGGACCTATCCCTCATGTTGCCGTTGCAGAAGAAGGGAAATTGACATCGGCCGAGGCGTCTTGACTCGACAAGGGTCGGGATGCGTTCTGTCAGGCCCGAGCGCTCAGTTCGTTTGGGCCTGACGGAACTCGACGCGGCGGAGGAAGCGGATCTGCAGGTAGGTGAAGCCGATGAGGGCGACACCGAGGAACCACGCCATCGTGGTGGCGGTGGAAAAGCGCAGATTATTGTACGCCTCTTTCCAGATGGTGAGCGACAGCACGTTCGTCGCGTCTCCCGGTCCGCCAAAGGTCAGCAGAAAGATCGAGCCCATCCCCTGGAAGGCCGCGATGAATGCGCCGACGAAGTTGATGACCATGAGCGGCATCAACTGCGGCAGCGTGACATGGCGGAAGCGTCCCAGGATGCCCGCGCCGTCGATCGCGGCCGCTTCGTAGTAGTCGGGCGGCAGGCTGTGCAGGGCTGCTACGTAGATAAGCGATGCCATGCCCGCACCCGCCCACACGCCCGGCAGGATGCAGCAGGTCATCGCCCAGGCCGGATCCTGCAGCCACGCATGACGTGCGATGCCGAAAACCGCGAGCAGCTGGTTGAGGAGTCCGTTCTCCGTCGGGTCGAACATCATCTTCCACATCAACGTCACGACGAGCGCGCTTGTGAGATGCGGTAGGAAGTAGAGCGTCCGGAAGAACACTTTCCCCCGCGGAATCTCCGTGAGCAGAAGCGCGAGCAGAATCGGCGTGGTGAATCCCAGCACCAGGGTGATGGCCACATATTCGAGCGTTCGGGCCCAGGCCTTCCAGAAGCCCGGATCGGACGCGACACGGATGAAATTGTCAAGACCCTGCCAGGCGGTGTTCCCCACGATGCGGTAGTCTTGGAAGGCCATCACCGCGCCGCGGATGAGCGGCCAGTAGCTCCACAGTGCAATCGAAAGAAGGGCGGGAAGGAGGAAGAGCCAGGGAACGAGAGTATTATTGTTCGATTGTTTGATTGTTCGATTGTTCGATTGGGTGGGGGGACGATGGCGGTAGAGGAGAAAGACGGAGATGAGACCGCAGAAGGCGACGATGCCGAGAAGGGTACGCGCAAGCGGGCGTTTCGCCTCGATCGCGCGCGTGTCGGCGTGGAACATAAGACCGCGGTTCGCGTCTTCCGTGATGGATCTCAAGGCGGCTGCACAGTCGAGGGACTGGCCGGCGTCGCTGAGGAGAATGCCGAGGAAGCGCCGACTCACGAGATCGCTTGCGGCCTGCCAGAATCCCACATACGGTTCCGTGACGGCCTTGATCTTGCCGGCGGAGAGGTCCGCATACATCTGGCGGATGCCCGGCGGCACTTCGGCGAGATAGTCGGTGAAACCGAGGCGTTCAAGGTCTGTCGGCAGACACCATCGCGCGCGGCCTTCGGCGACATTCTTGCGGACCGTTTCGTCGTAGACAGCCTGCGAGGCAAGTTCGTTCACGCACGCCCATACGGCGTCGCGTTCCGCCTTGGGCCGTCGCGCGACGCCTTCGGTCAGCGCATAGAAATGCTTGTGCGCCTGTAAGACGGGCTGGCATTTCTCGTCGGCGGCGGGGAAGGGCATGAGGCCGATCTGGTCGGCCGGAAAGTTCAGATTCTCCGTGAGATACGCGACGAGGTCCTCGCCGCCGAACACGCAGACGATCTCGCCTTGCACGAACAGGTCCGCGACTTCGTTGGACAACGACAGCACGGGCAGCGTACGTACCACACCTTTGCCGATGAGGGACTTCAGGAATTCCGCCGCCCGCAAACATTCCGGCGCATCAAAGCACGCCTCCCATTGAGGTTCGCCTTGCGCACTCCCATTTCCCGTTTCCCGGTTCCCGTTTTTAATTCGGATCACATCGCCGCCCGCCGCGCCCACCCAGGGGAGAAATCCCCACGGACGGTTCTCGATGCCGAGCGCGCGCTGACCGCGCTGGACCGAGGCGCCACGAATGACCTTGTCCTTGTAGGTGAGCTTCTCGCACCAGGCGGCGAAGGCCTCCCAGGTTCGCGGCGGCGATTCGGGATCGAGTCCGGCGGCTTTCACCAGGTCCTTGCGGTAGATGAGTCCGTAGTAGGCAAAGCCGGGCGTTGGAACCGCATACACCTGGCCGTTCTTTGTGGCGACCGTGCGCCAGAGGGACGGAACATCCTTCCATCCGGGCCACTTGGCTTCGGCGTCGGAGAGCTGTCCGTCGCCGTCGGTATCGTCCCCGAGCCACTCGTTGAGCGGATGGCAGAAGCCCTCGTCGATGTCGTGCCGTAGGATGTGGAACCAGGCCTTGTAGACATCTGGCGCCGTACCGCCCGCGAGGGCGAGCATGAACGTGGCGCGTCCACCCGCGCCAGGCAAGGTGAGACCGCCCCATTGGAGCGGACGGATCTCGGGGTGCGCGGCGGTGAAGCGGAGAATCTGCTTCGTCGACGGGTCTTCCGGATGGTCCGGACGATAGCACATCAAGAATGTGACGTCCGTTGCCGCCTCGGCGAGGCAGGTTACGAGGAACAGCAGAAGTCCGGCGACGAGATGACGCATGCGGGATCCTTAGGCGGACGGGAAGGTGCCGTCGGCAACTTCGGCGACATATTGGGCGAAGGCCGCTTTGGCGGTCTCCGCAAGATGGGCGTACTGCTTGACGAACGAAGGGACGTGTCCTTCATTGAGGCCGAGCAGGTCGTGCATCACAAGCCACTGGGCGTCGCAGACCGGTCCAGCCCCGATGCCGACTGTGACGATTTTAAGCGCGGCGGTGATCTCCGCCGCCAGATCGCTCGGGACGCATTCGAGCGTGACGGCAAAGGCGCCGGCGGCCTCGACGGCTTTCGCGTCCGCCAGGATCTGCTCGGCGGCTTCGCGCGTTTTGCCTTGTTTCTTGAAGCCGCCGTATTGATTGACGCTTTGCGGTGTCATGCCGACGTGCGCGAGCACGGGAATGCCCGCCTCGGTCATGCGCCTGATGAGTCCGCACACGCGCGCACCGCCTTCAAGTTTGACGGCGTCCGCACCGGCCTTGAGGCACGCGACGGCATTTGCCATGGCGAGGTCGTCACCGCACTGGTAGCTGCCGAAGGGAAGGTCCGCCACCACAAGTGCATCCTTGACTGCCCGTGCGACCGCCGCCGTGTGGCTGAGCGTCTCCTCCATCTTCACGGGCAAGGTTGTCTCGTAACCGAGCATGGTCATGCCCATCGAATCGCCGACAAGAATGCAAGGCACGCCCGCTTCGTCCGCAAGTCGTGCGAAGCAGGCGTCGTAGGCTGTGCAGCAGCCGAGTTTCTGGTGCCCCTTGGCCGCCAGAAATGTGGAAACCGTCCATTTTTTCATGGCGTTAATTATAGCATATTTTCGGGTTCTCGCGGAGGAAGACGTGCGATGTGTTCGGGGACGTTGGAATCAAACCTGTAGCCCAGGCACGCCAGATGCTTTTTGAAGAGATCGCTGATGTTGCCGGGTTTGTCGGGGCCATAGTAGCGGCGACCGGCTTCGGCGCAGGAGGGCGCATTCTTGCAGGCATCGAAAATGCGACGAAGGTCGACTTGCACGTTGAGGGGGAGCCCCTCCGGCATGAGAGGGTAGGCTAAGGAAGGCGTGGCGTTGAATGCCTTCCAGTCGTCTAGTACCTCTTTCATCAGGAAGGCGGACACGGTGGAGCCCATGCCTTGCGCGATGAGTTTGACGCGCAGCCGCTGGAAGATGTGCCGTACGTCGCGGAAGTTGCCTTTCCAAGGTGCGGTGGTGGCGAAGGTGCGGAACAGGTCCTCAGCGCGTGCGGTCAGTGTGAGCGAGAATGTTTCGCAGGCTTTCACCAACAAGTCGGAGAGGAAGACGTTCCCGAGATCGGAGAGCGTGGTCGATGTCGCCCCGTCGTGCAGGCGCTCGAAGAGCGACGGCAGATGAAGGGTGAAGGCATTGATGCGGTTGAACAGGTCGCGTCGGAATCCCTTTTCGCCGTGCGTCTGTTCGCACTGGGCAACGGCCTCCTGCAGGTTGACGTTCGTACCGAAGATGATGAAGCACTTCAGGTCGATGCACTTGGCATTTTCGCCGGTGTCGCCGAGCCGGTAGAATTTCCGTTCTTCCAGTACGGTCAGAAGCTTGCTCTGCGTGCCAAGGGGAAGCTCGCCGACTTCATCGAGGAAGAGAATGCCGTCGCCCGCGCTCTCGAGCAGCCCGGTACGGTCGGCCTCGCAACCGCTGTAGGCGCCTTTCTTCGCGCCGAAGAGTAGCGAGTCGGCCAGCTGTTCCGAGAGCGAGGCGCAGTTGCCGAAACGGTAAGTACCGTATGGCTTCAGGTCTTTTTCATCCTTGGGGTAGGTGAATTCTTTCGTTTCGCTGTCGAAGACGGGATTCAAGATGTAGGGCAGGCATTTGGCCAGATGGGATTTTCCCGTTCCGGTGTCACCCGTGATGAGGAGCGTGTGCGGAACCTCGGGGACCGTCTGCTGCTTGAGGATGGTTCGTACGAGTGCGAGCTGTTCGCGGAGTTTGGGGATTTCCGTGAAAGAGCGCGTCCAGGCAGGTGTTTCGCGTCTGAGGGTGTTGATGGAAGTCCCGGCAGGCCACGGGCAGGGCGGATCGAATTTGATCGGACCCGTGAGATAGAGCGCGCGGGGCGGGGCCAGAAAGTATTTGTTCGTGCCTTTGAGCGCCTGTGGAATCAGATCGTCGTCGGGCAGTACGTAGAATGCGTTTTTCTTACCGCATGCGTTCAGGAAGTCGAAGAGGTCGCTTTCCGGAATAAGCGTGACCGGAACCGTGTCCTTGGGGAAACGTTTCGCAAGATATTCCACGGCCTTTTCGACCCATGCGCGCGATGCCGCTCGGACGACGAGAAGAATCGTATCCGCTTCGATCGATTTCGCGGCTGCCGCCAGAACGTCCGCATAGTGCTTGAGGTCGTCCCCGGGGCTGGGAACCGGATGAGGTAGCTCGTTCGTCCGGGCGAGTACAAGGAGATGGTCGTGTGGATTATTTTCGTTTGACTTGGTCGGGTTCATGTTTCTGTCCAATCTATAATTTATATGGATGCCTATAGTTTAGCAGAATCCGTGTAGAAGGGCAAGGGCGGAAAACTAGAGTTTTCCGATTTGGCATCTGTTCTGCTATATGTCATTGCCGGCCGATTGGGGGCCGATACAAAAGAAAGGAAAAAACAAAATGGACAACGATACGATTCTCAATGGCTGGCGGAAGTATGTCAAGAACGCCAAGGCGGAAGATGTGGTTTCGAAGTTGGACGGACTTTGGGACTGGATCCAGAAGTCGCCGCAGCTGAAGGACCTGTTTGACAACATCAAGCTTTCCTACAATATGATCAAGGACACGCTGAATGGTAGCTACACGGGTTTGAGCAAGGGGAATCTGGCGTTGCTTGTCGCGGCGCTGTCGTACCTCGTCCTGCCCATCGACCTCGTGCCGGATATCATTCCTGTGGCGGGCCTGTTGGACGACTGCGTGGTGTTAGGCTGGGTGTTCATCCGCGTGAAAGACGAACTCGCCAAATACAAGGCACATTGCAAGCAGAACCGTCGTACGATCGAAATCACCTAAAGGGGTTCAGAATATGGAATATGGAAAACGCCGCGTGAACTCGCGGCGTTTTTTTGCAATACTATTCGCTGTCCCGTCGGTGGGGCCGCAAGACCGCATCCGCCGGGGCATGACATAGTTCGGGAACTGATCCGGGGCGTCTAATCGACTTCGTGCGCGATGACATCCCTCTTCCACCCCCGAACGCCAAATCAATGTAGCATCTAAGCTACACGCTGTTCACCCGAAATACGACCAAAACATTTCATTAGGAACGGCATGTAAGTTAAGATGCGCCCCAGCTGGGCGCATTTTTTCTTCGTGTATTCCTAATGGGCCTTTGGTCGGGCTCCGGGTGAGTGCATGGGAGGAAGTGCGCTCTTTTTCATGTGTCCGAGACGGTCTTGGGCGGCGGCTGGTGTTGTGCCGGAATACGAAAATCAGCGGACGCGTCCTGCATGGAAGGACGGGAAGACATGAAAAAGAACTCGAAGGCGGGAGGGGGTTTGATCTCGCCGGTTGTACTGGTCGGTACATGTCGCAGGGAGAATGCAGATTGGATTGAAAGCCGGGGGCTATACAATCAGCCGCTTCCAGACGAGGGAGAGAAATCCTTCCCCCGGAACTTCACGCATGTGGTCCTCGTTTCAGGCGACAGGACGATCTTCTGCTGTCCGGTGACGGGCATGCGCGTGGTCGACGGAGAGGGCCTGAAGAGCGAGGGATATCGTCCTCCTGCCGAAGGGGTGGGGCCGCACGGCCGCCGTTATATGCTCTATTCGCTTGGCGGCAGGATGGAGGCCGAAAGCGTCCTGTCGTCCCCGTCGGCGCTCGTCTACGTCTGTTCGACTCGCTATGTCGGACGAATTGACGCCGGCTTCTATTCGCGTCGGCTGCCGGCCTGTGGCGGGCGCTCCGTGCCGAACATCTTCCGCCGGCTGCGACCGTATTTCGCGAAGTGGCGCGGGGGATGGGCCTTCAATCCGGTTCAGCTCGACTTCTTCGACGGGCTGGAGGGTGTCGACAATGCAGACGTTCCTTTTCCGCCGCCGAAGGTCGGCCGGTTCACCTTCGTCGATCTCTTTGCCGGTATCGGCGGGATCCGCCTTGGCTATCAGGCACTCGGGGGGAAATGCGTATTCTCCTCCGAATGGGACGAGAACGCGGCGAAGACCTACCATGCGAACTTCGGAGAGCGTCCGCACGGCGACATCACGAAGATAGACGCCGGTTCGATTCCGGATTTCGACGTTCTCCTCGGCGGATTCCCCTGCCAGCCCTTTTCCATCATCGGCGACAAGGAGGGGTTCGGCCACGAGACGCAGGGGACGCTCTTCTTCGACATCGAGAGGATCCTTCGCGCGAAGCGGCCGAAGGCGTTCATGCTCGAGAACGTGCGCAATCTGACGGCACATGACGGAGGGCGTACTTTCAAGGTGATTCTCGCGCACCTGAGGGATGCGGGATACGACGTCCATGCGAAGGTGCTGAATGCGCTCGACTACGGCGTGCCGCAGAAGCGGGAACGCATCATAATCTGTGGATTCAGAAGGCCCGTCCCCGATTTCGAGTTCCCGCCGCCGCTCCCGCCCGAAGGACGGAAGACGGTCGCCGACATCATTGACGCGGCTGCGGAAAGCGACCGCAGCCTTTATGTCAGGCCCGAAATCCGCGAGAGCCGGCTTGCCCGGCTGAAGGACCGGAATTTTCCCCGCCCCTACATCTCGCACGAGAACGTGGCGGGGTCGATCACGCCGCACGACTACTCGTGCGCGCTGCGTGCGGGGGCTTCGGCGAACTACATCCTCGTCAACGACGAACGGCGCCCGTCGGCCCGTGAGATGCTGCGGATTCAAGGATTCCCGGATGAATTCAGGATCGTCGTCAGCTACGCCCAGATCAAGCGCCAGACGGGGAATAGCGTCGCGGTTCCCGTCATTCGGGCCGTGGCGGAGAGAGTCGTGGCCCAGCTTGAAAGAATGTAGGAGCGAAAATGCAGGAACCGAAACTGAAGAGCGTTGAAAAGTACCGCCCCGAGTATCACCTTGGAAACTTTCCGAAAGGCTTCGCGCGCGCACTGGGAAGGGAGATCGTCTACATTCTCGCGACGCGCGAGGAGGCGGGCATCGAAGGGGACGACTGGGAGCAGATCTTCGCACGTTGCATCGGCGCACGGTGGGCGAAGTCGAACATCGGGCTAGACGACGTCGTCCTGGGACAGACGGCCTGGGGCGCGAAGACGGTCCAGAACGCGTCCCCGTTCGACGTGAAGCACGTGCGCCTCATCTGCGGACGGAACTCTCCGGAGTATTCCTATAATGTCAAGAACGTCCATGCGCTCGAGCCAGACCGCCTCGGCGGATTGATCCTCAATATCTGGAACGGACGCGTCACCGACGTGCGCAGGCGTTTCGCCACCACGCGTACCGTCGTCCTCCTCAAGGGGAAGCACTTGGGGACGGTCGCGGTCTACGAGGAGAAGGCGGAGCGGTTCATCGTCGAGGACTACTATTGGCAGTGGAACGAACGCAACAACCTCGAGGGCTACGAGAAGGCCACGGACGTACACCGTTTCACGTGGCAACCCCATGGCTCGCAGTTCACGGTCGTATCCGATGTCCCCGACCGGCGGTTGAAGCTTCGAATCCGGAGACCGCCTCTTGTCGAACGGGCCGATGTCCTTAGAAGCGTGAAATACGACGATTCC
>JAZUGW010000250.1:0-6277 GCA_045641465.1 Kiritimatiellia bacterium
AGCGAACGTTCAGACGGCTGATAGTAGCTGTTGCCGAGCAACGAGAACTGGAGATTGCGACGTGCACGCCAGTTCGCCGAGAGCTGATAGGTCCAGCCGCTATCCGCATTGTCATGACCACCGTACGAGAGGGAGGACGCACCCATCAACGCACGATACGTGATCTTCTCGGTCATATGCGAACCAATACCACCCTGAATCGACCACACCTGACTGTGCGTATCGTAGTTATGGAGACCATGCCCGCCGTGCTGGAGATAGTCGCTCCACCCGCCGGCAATCAAGATATCCGTGTAGTGCCCAGCGACAAAACCGACTTCAGCTCCGACAGCACGCTGCTGCCAACCATAGAGCGGCGCATACTTGCCCGTGTCGTTCTTATAGTCGAGGTAGTTGTACTGGCCCATCACGTCCGCGTGCCAACGCTCCGTGAAACGGCGCTCGAGAACGCCGGAGACATCCAGCTTCTCACGATCACGCCAAATACCACGGCCATCCTGCTTGTTGATATCGTCGTTCTGCGACATCAAAGCATAACGCTCGAGCACCTTGAAGTTCCAGCCACGGTCATCCTCACCGACGTTGGACCACTGATAGCCGAGGTTTTCACCATAGCTATTCTCGCCCATGCGGGCCTGATACTTCGCATAGGCATTGTAGCGATACCAGAGACCGCCCACCAACGCCCAACGGTCCTGCGTCCACGTGAATGTAGCACCCGGGTTGACGCAGAAGATACTATCTGCATCAGCCTTATGCGATGTATCCACATTGGAGTCATACGTGTACGAAAGCGACACATACGGCTTGATCGTCAGACGACCATCGTCAAAGATGAATCCATCCGGACGACTACCAGCACTGCCGTTCCCCTTCGAGGCTTCAGCCGCAAAGCCGAGACCCGCCACACTCAGAACAGCTACGCTCAGAATTAGTTTCTTCATTTTTGTCCTCACTTCCAAATTACCAGGCCTTCAGACCCTGACCCTTGTAACCACCGGTTCCACCACCACCATTGTCGTCAGGAGCTCCCGAGCCACCACGGCCATGACGATAGTAGGGATTCGGATCGCCACCGTCGGCATTCGGACCATCAGCATTTCCGCCGACCGCATCCGGATTGTTCACAGCCGGGCGAGCCGCGTTCGCCGCATCGATTTCGCCAGCGAGATCACCCGCAAGATTCTGTCCAGGTTGATTCAACGCACCACCGCCCATCTGGTCGGCCGGCGTCTGCATGCCCGAACCGGTGCCACCGAGTTCGCCCAAGAGCGCCACGCTGATATCGCTTCCACCTGCCGGCATTGTCGGATTCGGCATCACAACATCACCACCGGCACCCGCATCTGCGCCACCAGCACCCGCGCCACCAGCACCCGGAAGGCCACCTGCCGTACCAGCACCCGCGCCAGCTCCTGCACCCGTGCCAGCTCCTGCCCCCGTTCCGGTGCCAGCACCCGTGCCAGCTCCTGCGCCCGTTCCGGTGCCAGCACCCGTGCCGGCTCCTGCGCCCGTACCAGCGCCAGCACCCGTACCAGCGCCCGTGTTACCGCCGTTCGCACCCGTACCCGTGCCGGCACCCGTGTTACCGCCGTTCGCGCCCGTACCCGTACCGGCGCCCGTGTTGCCGCCATTCGCACCCGTGCCCGTACCAGCGCCCGTGTTGCCGCCGTTCGCACCCGTGCCCGTACCAGCGCCCGTGTTGCCGCCGTTCGCGCCCGTGCCCGTACCGGTGCCCGTGTTGCCACCGTTCGTACCAGTACCCGTACCAGCACCCGCGTTGCCGCCGTTCGTGCCCGTACCAGTTCCCGTGCCAGTGTTACCACCGTTGGTACCCGTACCATCCGTCTTACCGTTGTTCGTCGTATTGGCCGGATTATTATTGCCAGTACCACCATTGGTGTTACCACCGTTGCCGCCATTGCCGCCGCCGTTGCCATCGGCCGCAAGAATCTGGTCGACAACGGAATGATCCGGCTCGTCGCCCGCATTCGCCGCACCCAGCATCGGATCATAAGACTGCGCATTACCACCCGTGCCGAGCGCAGGGCCGATCCACTCGCTCGCCGCCGTCTCACGCGTCTTGGGATCACCCATCTGCGAGAGCATCGTATTGATATCGCTCTGCGTCGGCTGCTCACCCATGCCCTTGAGGAACGTCAACGCCGCAAACGCTTCACGCACACCTGCGTTCTCGCCCTTCTCGCAACGCTCCGTAATCGCATGCAGCGTGTTCGTCGTAATCGTGATGAACAACGGCTTCTTCATGTTCTTACGATTGAGCACCGTCTGCGCAAGCTTCTCGGAAACGACCGTCAGATACTCCGGAGGAACCGTCGCGAAGACTTCCGCAATCACCTGATTCGCAGCGTGCTTCTCTTTATTCTGCACCATCGCCGCCGTCACAGCCGCAATGTTCGCGCGCACATAGGCCGCCGCACGCTGTTCGTTCGAACCCGGCGTCTTGGCAAGCGCAGCATTCACCGCATTCACCAACGCCACCTGGTCAGCGGCCGACACGTTGGACATCGTGTCCGTCATCGTGGCTGCATTCATCGCACAGTCACCGACCTTACCCAGCCATTCGGCCCGCGGCATCTCTGCGCCGACAAGCGTTGTTACCATCAGTGCGAATGCGCACAGGGTTGCCAACTTTTTCCACTGTACCTTCATTAGTTTCCTCCTTCAATGAAATTGTTATCAATACCATGCCATCGGGACATAGACAACATCTCCCGCCTTCAGCAGGATGTCCAACTTCGGATCGCCGTCTACCCCAATTGCAATCAAATCGACACGCTTCTTCTGCTTCGTACCGTCCTCCAGACAGCGCGTCACCTGCACATTGCGCTTATCGGCGACGGAATTCACACCGCCCGCCAACATAATCGCCTTCATCACCGACAGTTCCTGCGTCGCTGGCATATCAACGGGACCCGGCCGACCAACCTCGCCAACCACCATCACCGTACCCCACGGCGAGACCATATTGCTGTTCGGCGTGTAGACAAACGTCGCCGAGACGCTGGGGTCGACATAGTATTCCTTGTAGGCGTTCGTAATCCGCTCTTGGAGTTCGAGCAACGACAGCTTGTCGCACTTGATCGTCCCCACCAGTTCCATCGTGATGCAGCCCTCTGCATCGACAATATACTGTTTCGACTCGCGGTTCGTAATACCCGAAGCCGTCACGGAAATCGCCAAAGCGACACCCGGCCGCACACGCGGGACCGGATCAACATACGTGGCCTCGGGCACAACAGTCATATCGCGGCCATTGCCGGGCTGGAGCAATCCCTGCAGCAACTCACAGCCGCCTAGGCCCATCAACGCCAGGAAAAGCAGCGCAATTCCTGCGAATCTATTGAATCGAAACGTCATCTAGCTATCATCTCTGGGTGTGAAAATCTAGTCGCCCTAAACAAGGCACTCTGTATCATACCCTTTTTTCGCGAAGAACGCAAGAGGGAAATTTGAGAAACAAGTCGCCACGAAAAATCGTGGCGACCCGTCCTCTGGGACTTCCCTTAGGCCTGAGCGGGCGCCTCGGCGTCCAGAATCGAGACCTCGAAAGGCACCGTCACGCCTTCGCCAAGATCGATCTTGGCCTTGTACGTGCCGACTTCCTTGAGCTGGTCCGGCAGGTCGAGCTGCGAGCGCTCGAACTTCGTTCCGCGATCGGCCTCGATCGCCGCGAGGATGTCCGTCGCCTTGACGCCGCCGTACAACTTCACGCCGTCGACCGTCTGCGCGTTCACCGTCACGTTGAGACCCGTCAGCTTCGCCGCGAGGGCTTCGGCCGCGGCCTTGCGCGCCTTGCGCTCTTCCGCACGCTGCGCCTCAAGCTTCGCGAGACGACGCTTCGCCGCCTCCGTCACCGGAGCCGCAAGACCCTGCGGGAGGAGCATGTTGCGCGCATAACCCGGGGCGACCTTGACGATCGCACCCGCCTTGCCGAGGTTCTTCACATCGGCCATCAGCATCACTTCGGTCATTTTACGCGTTCCTTTCTTAGGCCATGAGACCCATGTTGCGCGCGCGACGCACGCCCTTCTTGATCTGGCGCTGCTGCATCGTCGTCACACCCGTCACGCGGGCGGGAATGATCTTGCCGTATTCGGTCACATAGCGCTTGAGGACCTCGATGTCGTTGAGGTCGATCTTGTCGTTCGCCGGGATTGCAGGACGGCGACGGGAGGTGAACTCTCCGCGGTCTTCGCGTTCCGGACGCTCGCTCTTCTTCTGGTAAGCCATTTTCTGGTTCCTTGTTTATGATTGTCTGTTAAAACGGCTGAGGCTGTTCGTCGTAGTCGTCGTACTCGCCTTGGGGGGGAATCGACGGCATCGCGCTCGGTCCGATCGGTTCGCCCGTCAGACGGCTCTGGTTCGGAGCCGGCAACGGAAGGAACTTGACGGTGATGGCGCGGACTTTCAGCTTCTGGTGCTTCTGCCCGTCCTTTTCCCATGAATCCATCTGGAGTCGCCCTTCGACAAGAACCGACCGGCCCTTGCGAAGATACTGGCCACACAACTCGGCGAGCTTCTCCCACGCGTCGACTTCGACGAATGTGGGAATGTCCACCATATTTCCGTTGCGGTCTTTCCGACGCTCATTGAGCGCGAGCGCAAAACGGCAAACCTTCGTGGCATTCATGCCAACAGAGCGGACCTCGGGGTCGCGCGTAAGGTTGCCCATCAGGATCACTTTGTTAAAAGACGGCATAGCCTGTCTCCGCCGTTATTCCGCCGCAGGCGCTTCCGCTGCCTCGGCCGCTTCCTTCTGAGCCTTCAGTTCAGCACGCTTCGCCGCGGCTTCCGCCTGGGCGGCGAGAATCGCCTCGCGGCGCTCGTCAACAGCCAGGATCTGCACACGGAACACCTCTTCCACGAGGCGATAGCGGTTCACAAGCTCGGTCACCTTCAACGGATCGAGCTCAAAGCGAACGAGCACGTACACGCCGTTCTCGCGCTTGTGCATGCGGTGCGCAAACGTGCGCTTGCCGAGCACTTCCTGGGTGAGGACGTTACCACCGAGACGCGTCACTTCCGCGAGCGCCTTCTGGATCTGCGCGTCCAGCACGTCGTCCTTCGCCTGACCGGCGAAGATGTAAAGACCATCGTACTTCTTCATTTGTCGTTTTCCTTCCCGGTCTCGGTGGACGCTGCCGTCCATCCGTTGTACCGGTTCATCGCGATTTCAGTACTATTCAATTCGATCGTTTCTATTGCCTTGACGGCTTCCGCCACCACTTCGTCCATCACGACGCGGTCCGCCGGACCAAACTTGCCGAGCACATGCCCCACCACGTTCGCACGATTGCGCGCGTCGCGGCCGACACCGATCCGAAGCCGAAGGAAATCCATCGTCCCCGTCCGCTCGATCACGCTCTTGAGTCCATTGTGTCCGCCCGCCGAACCGCCTTTGCGGATGCGCATCTTCCCCACGGGGAGGTCGATGTCGTCCGAGACGACCAGCAGGTCTTCCGTCGCTTTGGCATTGTGGTACTTCAACACGGGCGCCACGCAGTTGCCGCTCAGGTTCATGAACGTCATGGGTTTGACCAGCATGACTTTCACACCCCCCAAGAGCCCCGTCGCCAACTCCCCGTTGAAGGAGGACGAAGCCTTCCACGTCGCGCCGATCGAACGCGCCAGCGCATCCACGACCTCGAAGCCGATGGAGTGCGGCGTATTCGCGTATTCCGCGCCCGGATTGCCCAGCCCTGCGATTACCTTCATCAAAGCACCCGACGAATCGAATTACTTCTTGGCCTCCGCCTTCGCGGCATCGGCTTCTTCCTTGCCCTTCTTGATCACTTCAGGGCTCTTCTCCGCACCCGGAGCACCCGGCGTCGCCGCGTCCGCACCTTCCGGCGCCTTCACAACCGCAACCGCCAGTTCGCCACGCGTCACGAGCGACTGCTTGTCACCCAGCTTGAGATCGCGCACGAAGAGCGTCTGGTCAAGACCCAACGCCGACACGTCGACGTCGAACTTCTCCACGATATCCGTCGGCAGACACTCGACGTCCACCGTGCGGAGCGTCTGCTCGAGCACGCCGCCGCCGATCTTCACGCCCTGCGCTTCGCCCACAAGATAGAGCGGCACCGTGACGCGAACCTTCTGGCTGAGCGAGACCTCGCTGAAGTCCACGTGAATTGGAGTACCCGCCAGGACGTCGTTCTGCATCTCACGCAGAAGCGCCGGAACCTCGGTACCGTTCATGTCCAACGTGACGAGGAGCTGCTTGCCACTCCGGCCACGCATCGCCATCATG
>JAZUGW010000251.1:0-51124 GCA_045641465.1 Kiritimatiellia bacterium
TTGTCCCCGAAGAGGGCGTGCGCATCCTTTCGGGCCTCATCCTCACGATTCGGTAAAGGCCATTTCCAGTACCACATTGCTCTCGCTTTTGGTGGCTGTTTTTGATACAATAAAAGCGAATTTAATTTGCGGAAGGGTTTCCGCGTACACGTTAAAAGGAAAAGAACATGCAGAAAGCGGATATCGGGTTGATCGGTCTTGCCGTGATGGGCGAGAACCTCATCATGAACATGGAGTCGAAGGGCTTTACCGTCGCGTGCTACAACCGCACCGTCGAGAAGGTGACGAAGTTCGTCGAGGGTCGCGCGAAGGGCAAGAACATCATCGGCTGCACGTCGATGCAGGAACTTGTGGACAATCTCGCGAAGCCGCGCAAGGTGTTCCTGATGGTCAAGGCCGGTGCGGCTGTGGATGCGATGATCGACCAGCTCATTCCGCTGCTGGAACCGGGCGACATCATCGTGGATGGCGGCAACAGCCACTTCCCGGATACGATCCGCCGTACGCAGTATGTCGAATCGAAGGGCCTGCTGTATGTCGGCACGGGCGTGTCGGGCGGGGAAGAGGGCGCGTTGAAGGGCCCGTCGATGATGCCGGGCGGTTCGCCGGCGGCGTGGCCGTTCGTGAAGCCGATCTTCCAGGGCATCTGCGCGAAGGTCGAGGACGGCTCCCCGTGCTGCGACTGGGTGGGCGAGAATGGCGCCGGCCACTTCGTGAAGATGGTGCACAACGGCATCGAATACGGCGACATGCAGCTCATCTGCGAGAGCTACCAGCTGATGCGCGACCTTCTGGGCATGAGCGACGACGAGATGCACGAGGTCTTCAAGCAGTGGAACACCACGGAGCTCGATTCGTATCTCATCGAGATCACACGTGACATTCTCGCCTACAAGGACACCGACGGCTCCCCGATCGTGGAGAAGATCCTCGATACGGCCGGCCAGAAGGGCACGGGCAAGTGGACGGGCATTGCGGCGCTCGACGAAGGCGTGCCGCTCACGCTCATCGGCGAGGCCGTGTTCGCGCGCTGCCTCTCGGCGATGAAGAACGACCGCGTGGAGGCTGCGAAGGCCTATGCGCGCACGATTCCCGCGTTCACGGGCGACAAGGCGAAGTTCATCGAGGCGATCCGCCAGGCGCTCTATGCGTCCAAGATCATCTCGTACGCGCAGGGCTATACGCTGATGCGCACGGCGGCGAAGACGTACAACTGGAACCTCAACTACGGCGGCATCGCGCTGATGTGGCGCGGCGGCTGCATCATCCGTTCCGTCTTCCTCGGCAAGATCAAGGAAGCCTACGACAAGAACCCGCAGCTCTCGAACCTGCTGCTCGACCCGTACTTCAAGGCGACGATCGAGAAGCTCGTGCCGGCGTGGCGCGAGGTCGCGTCGACCGCGCTGAAGTATGGCATTCCCGCGCCGACGATGACGAGCGCGCTCAGCTACTTCGATGGCTACACCACCGAGCGTCTCCCGGCGAACCTGCTGCAGGCGCAGCGCGACTACTTCGGTGCGCACACCTACGAGCGCCTCGACAAGCCGCGCGGCGAGTTCTTCCACACGAATTGGACCGGCCACGGCGGCAACACGACGGCGGTCACCTACAACGCCTAAGCGTTGTTTGAACGGATTATTCAACCAGACGAACCACCGAAGTCTTTCGGTGGTTCGTTGTCTGAAAGGACCTAACGATGAAAAAACTCATTATTCTCGCCGCGGCGGCTCTTGCGGCCGTGGGCGCATGGGCGGATTTGAAGAACGGTACCGCGTTCTCGTTTCAGGATCTGCCGTCCGAAATCGTCGTGCAGCGTCGTGTGGGCGAACCGCTGCGTTTCTCGATTCCCGAGAACGGCACGACGGGCTATCAGTGGGCGGCCGAGTGGAACACGAACGAATGCGATGTCGTGCTCGAGTATCGTCGGACCGATGACAAGGGACTCTGCGGCGCACCGGGGATCAAGAATGTGACGGTGACGAGCAAAATCTACACGCCGGCGCGAGTCGAATTGCGCTATCGCCGTGCGTGGGAGAAGAACAAAGCGCCCGCGAAGGCGATCAAGGTGATCGTCTACACGATCGGCGAGGCGAAGAGTCCGCTCTATCCCGTGAATCCCGTCACGCGTCTCTTGAAAGAGGAATGCGCGCGTCGCGGCCTTGTGATCACCGACTGGCACCTGCACCTGCGCGGCGGCATGACACCGGAGATGGCGTTGGCGCGCGAGCAGGCGAGCGGCATTCGCTCGAGCGCGATGGAGAACCATGGACGCGAGTGGGAGATCTACGACAACAAGAAGTTGCAGGAGTTCGCCGCGAAGTCGCGTGCCGTCAATCCGAAGATGCCCGTGGGCATCCAGGTGAACGACCGCGACTGGTTCAAGCAGATCGACGCCGAGACGCGTGCGAAGTTCGACTACATCCTCGCGGATACGATGATCATGGGCACCTTGCCCTCCGGACGTGCCAACCGCCTGTGGATGGTGAAGGAGATTCCCGATCCGTACAAGTGGATGGAAGCGTACTTCGCGCATACGATGCAGGTGCTCGACGAGCCGGTTTCGATCTATGCGAATGCGACCTATCTGCCGATTCCGATCATCGAACATTATGACCGTCTCTGGACCGAGGCGCGGATGCGGGCGGTGATCGCGAAGTGCGTCGAGAAGAACATCGCCATCGAGATCCAGGCCGAGTCGCCCTATCCGCGGCCGAAATTCCTCAAGCTCGCGAAGCAGATGGGGGCGAAGTTCTCGTTCGGCACGAACAACTTCGATCCGGGTCCGAAGGACCTCTCGCGCTGGCTCGAAGCCATCACCTGGCTCGACCTTCAGCCCGCCGACATCTGGACGCCGGGCAAGAAATAAGCGTGACGGACGCCTACTGCACGTTGGTGCGGATGGCGCGGGCGACGGTGGCGCACCAGACGCGTGCGGCGCCGGCATCCAGCAGGGCACGGGCGCAATGCGAAAGCGTTGCGCCCGTTGTCATGACATCGTCGATGAGAAGAACCGTACGGCCGCGGATGAACTGCGCGTTGGGAACGGCGAAGGCGCCTTTGAGATTGTTGCGGCGTTTATCGCCGGAAAGGCGGGCCTGGTGTTCGGTGTTGCGGGTTCGGATCAGCGAGGTACCGTCGACGCGCCGGTTGAGCCGCTTCGCGAGCGCCTCGGCCAACAGGGCGCTCTGGTTGTAGCCGCGCTCGTGAAGGCGAGAGGGATGAAGCGGCACGGGCACGACGACATCGACTTCGGCCACGGGGAGTTTCGCGCGTACGGCGCTTTCCAGAAGATGGGTCAGGTCGTCGCAAAGCCAGGTCGCTTTGGCGAATTTGAAATCTCTGATGAGCTGATCGCTCGGTTCGCGGTAGAGGATGGCACTGCGCGCGAACTCGTAGGCGGGAGGATGGCGCTGGCAGTCTTCGCAGACGAATTCGTGCTTCGTCTCGGCCATCACGAGCGCCCCGCAGATGCGGCAGGCGCCGCCGGCTTCATGGAAGGGCAGGGCCGCGAAACACGATGAACAGACGTGGCGGCCCGGACGGTCCGAGACGCGTTTACAGGCCTCCAAAGCGCAGACGCGTGGCCAAAGGAAATCGGCCACGCGTCGTAGGATGCTGGGAATCGTTCCCGCCATCGTCCTTTACTTCTTCGGGAAGAGCGACATCGGGTACTCGCCCGCGTCGACGAGCTTGCGGATCTCGCCCTGGACGAACGGCTTATCCTCGCGGTAGGTGACACCGAACCAGCACGAGTCGGTCGGCAGCACGTCCACCGTCGCCTTGCCCTCGTGGATCATCTCGTCCACGACGAACGGAATGTACCATTCGGACTTCTCGCGCGTCGCATTCGCGGCGAGCCAGGTCGGGAAGCGGTTCTCGAGCGCATCGAAAAGCTGCGGCGTGAATCCCCAGAGGTTCATCGACACGCGTTCGTCGCCGGTGAAGTCCTTGATCTCGGCGCCCGGATCGTCGTCGTGTGCGCCGTTTGGCGCCTTGACGAGCTTCGTGTGTTCGACGACCTTCGTGAGGTGGCCTGCATCATCCAGCGTGCAGATGCCGCGTGCGACGCTGCCGTTGTCGGAGAGCGTGAGGCTGAGCTTGTAGCCGACCATCGCAAAGCGCGTCGGCGCGGCATTCTCGGCGCTCAGAAAGGCGGCGAGCTTCGCGAAGGCGTCACGGCCGTAGAAGTCGTCCGCATTGATGGCGGCGAAAGGCTCGTGCACGACGTTGCGGGCCGCGCGGATCGCGTGCGCGGTTCCCCAGGGCTTGGTACGCCCGGCCGGCACCGTGTAGGGGGCGGGCAGGTCATTGATGTCCTGGAAGGCGTATTCGACGGGCAGGAGGCCCTCGTACTTCGAACCGACCTGTTCGCGGAAGACCTGTTCGATATCCTTGCGGATGATGAACACGACCTTGCCGAAACCGGCGCGGTGCGCATCGAAGACGGAGTAGTCGAGAATGGCTTCACCGGAAGGGCCGACGGGATCGACCTGCTTGAGCCCGCCATAGCGGGATCCCATGCCGGCCGCGAGAACGACGAGAGTGGGTTTCATTTTTTCAGGAGCTCCTTTACTGTTCTTTCAAGTTGAGGGTCGACGCCGCGAACTTCGTCGATCGGCGTGAGCGGAACGAGGATGTGCGGCACGGCACCGTTGCTTTCCATGTCGGTACCGTCCTTGACGAACCAGCCGAACTCGGCGTCGCGGAACTTGCCGTAGTCGAGCAGGGGACGGTCGTTCGTGGCGATCACGGCACCACCGGTCGGCTGGCCTACGACGATGCCGCGCTTGAGCGTCTTGACCGCGTGGGTGAAGATTTCGCCGTTGGAACCTGTGATCGCATTGCAGATGACGCCGATCGGCTTGGTCCACACCGGATGCACCGTGTAGCCCATCAGGTAGCCGCGCTGCCCGTTGCGCGGCACCTCGAAGGAGTGCTCCTGCGCGCAGAGGATGGACAGCATCTGATCGGCCGTGTAGCCGCCGTGGTTGTTGCGCACATCGATGATGAGCGCGTCGCGGCCGTAGCCTTCCGAGAAGACTTCGCTTTCGAAGCGCTTGAACTCCTTGTGGTCCATCGCCGCCACATAGACGTAGCCGACGCGTCCGTTCGAGAGCTTGTGCACGAGCTGGCGGTTGGCACGAATCCACTGTTCGCCGACGAGCGTGCGCGCGTCGGAATAGTTGATCGCCTTCACGCGCACGACGTTGGTCGCGGGTTCGCCCGGATGCCCGAAGGTGAACGAGACCTTCAGCTGGTCGTGGGTTGTGAGGTAGGTGGCGAGGTCCTGTTTCGGATCCGTCTTCTTGTTGTTGATTTCCGTCACGATGTCGCCCGGCTTGATGCCGCAGTTCGCCTTGTCGGCCGGACCGTCATGCAGCACATCGCGAACGCGCAGACCGGGACCTTCGTAGGTCGGATCGAACCGCAGGCCGAGATGCAGGGTGATGGCACGCCAGTTCTGTCCGAACGGACCCGGCTGCCATTCGGTGCGCGAGATGTCGCTATGATAGAAGCCGAGGTGAGAGGCGTCGAGTTCGCCCAGCATCATGTAGACGATGCGCTGGATGACCGTCCAGCTCGTCGCGTTGCGGAAGGCCGGCACGTACTTCGCCTTGATGGCTCCCCAGTCGGCGCCGTGGAAGTTGCCGTCATAGAAACGGTCGCGGATACGGCCCCAGACGGTACGTCCGAGGAGTTCGCGGTAGTCCGGCAGGTTGAAGATGGGGTAGACGTTGAAGTCCGCCACATATTCATAGTGCGCCGGCTTGTTGCCGACGGACCACAGCAGACGGCCTTTGTCCTTCTTGGTGCCCCAAAGCTGGGCGACGCCGCGTTTCGCCGTCAGGCGCTTCGGCGAGAGTTCGTTCGGGAAGACGACGTACGACGTCTGAGAACCGTCGTTGAAGGCGAGCTTCTGCTCGGAGGAATGGAAGAACAGACTTGATGCACGCGAGGTGTTGATCGTCTTGACGCGCAGTTCGATATCCTCGAAGTCGATTTCGTTCGGCGCACCCTTGCCGCCCTTGCCGTCGAGGTAGAAGTAGAAGATGCGCGTACCTTCGTCGCGGGAACCGGCCCACGCGAGAATCTTGCCGTCTGCGCTCCAGGCGGGTTCGCCGTCCCACTTGAAGTGGCGCGACACGTTGCAGGGCGGACGTGCCCCCGTGGTGGAAACGATCCAGATGTCGTAGTTCTTGTGGTTGTCGGCAAAGCCGCAGGCGAGCCACTTGCCGTCCGGACTCCACGCGAACACGTCGTCCGCCGGCATGTTGGGTCCGTCGACGACATCGAGGCCGTTCGTGTTGGCGAAGTGGAGGCGCGAGAAACCGTCGCGCCACATCAGACGCTTGCCGTCGGGCGAGAGCGAGATGTTCTGGCGCGTGACGCCGTCGGCCAGCAGACGCGTCTTCTTAAAGGACTTGTTCTTCGTCCACGGCTTCTTGGGATCTTCGCGGCGCGCGACCCAGAGGTCCGTGCCGTCGCCGTGGTCCGTCAGGAAGTAGAGGTCGTTGCCGTCCGGCGAGAAGGCGCAGTCGCGTTCGAGCGTCAGGGTGTCGCCGTGGAGGCAGACAGGTTCCTTTTCGCTCATGTTCATCACCCAGAGGTCGCCGCCGCAGGAGAAGGCCACTTCTTCGCCTTCGGGCAGGCAGAACGAAAAGCCGCCGTTGCCGTCCGGATTGCCGATCGACGTGTACCAGCGGTTGCGGGTAGTGGCGAGCGGGGGCGTCCAGGACGCATCGGGATGCAACACGATCAGCTGCGGTTTCGGATGGGCCTCGGTCAGGTCGAGGCGCCAGAAGTCGAAGCCCTGGCGGAAGACGATCGTGTGGCCGTCGGCGGAAATCGTCGGCTGTACGATGTTGTCGCCCTTGAAGAAGGTCAATGCGAAGTCGGCCTTGTAGGAAAGGGCCTTCTGCGCTTCGGCGTCGGGGTTGAGCGCATGATAGCGGAGGTTCTTCGAGCCGCCGTCGCCCGAGACGTAGTAGAAGCCGAGTCCGTCCGGCGCCCAGAGGGGTGTCCGCGAGTCGGTCTTCTTCTGGATGACGAGGGTGAAGGTTTGGGTCTTGATGTCGTAGAGCCAGATTTCGGCGGCGTAGGACGAGAAGGTCTTCGCGCGTTTGCGGTAGATGTTGTCGCCTCCGCGCGTGAAAAGCACCTTCGTGCCGTCCGGCGAGAGCGCAGGTTCGCTCGCCATGGCGTCGAACAGCACCGTTTCAACGCCTGTGGGGGAGACGAGCGCAAGACGCGAGGCATGATCGTCGTCCGCGTGGTCGCGTGTGACGGTCGTGACAAAGGTCTTGCCGTCCGACGCGTATGCGTAGGGGCGCGGCGGATTCGAGTTGATCGTCACGCGGCGGAGACTGCCGTTTTCCAGATTGAGTTCGAAAAGGTTTTCCAAATCCATCCGGTTGGAGAGAAACGCCACGCGTTTGCCGTCCGGCGAAAGCACCGGCCAGCTGTCGCGCGAATTGTCGCCGGCGGCGAGCACGCGCGCCGTGCCGCCCGTGGTGGGGGCGATCCAGATGCGATCGTTCCATTCGAAAACGAACTGCTTGCCGTCCGCAGAAACAGAGGGACGCGCACCGACATAGATGCGCGTCCAGTCTTGGGTTGCTTGTGCGACATCAACCTTGGGGGCGGACGAATTAGATGAAGAGACACCTTCGGCTGCAGCCATGAAACAGGGAATCAGCACGAGGGAGCCGGTGGCGCAACAAAGAGAACGCAGATTCACGGATACTCCTCGAAAAATTGGTTGCCTCGCAGGGACTCGAACCCCAACAGGCAGAATCAGAATCTGCAGTGCTACCATTACACCACGAGGCAACGTGGTTGGAAAACGGCGTATAGTGTATCATATCCTGTGATGCGGCGCAAGTGGAAAAATTGAAAAGTTTCGATGGGGGGCAAACTCCGTGTCGGAATGGTGTTGACTGTCTGACAGACAATGGGGTATACTGTCTTCATTGCTTTCGGGTTGGCTTCTCTCACAGTCGGGTAGGTTGCCCGAAACCTTCCCGAAAAGCAACGCTAAACTGTGTTGATTATGGATGATAGAGAGTGGTTCAAAAACGTTCCTTCGTCAGACTTGCTGCTGTATGAATTGGTGATGCGTGGATTGCCGGATTCCGCCAAGCAGGTGTTCAGGGATTGTCGTCTCGTGAAACCTCTCTACTTTGTGGACGGGGTCGTTTTCAGTGAACCGCAGCTCCTTGCCGCCAACCAGTTTGGCACTGAACGCTATTTCATACTCGGCCGTTTTGCGGATTATTCGACATTCCTCATGGATTGCAAGACGGGAAAACTTGGACAGGGGAAAGCATGGGTGGACGACGAAGAAGACTACGACTTTCAGGACATTCCGGAATACCCCACCTTTTTGGATCGGGAATTGTTGACGAAGTTTGGCGCATATTCACGACGGCCGGAAGAGGTGTTTGACATGTCCATTTCTGCGACCTTGGAAATCCTGGGGATCAAGGACGACGATTCCGTTCCTGATGCGCAGCAGTTTCAGCGGTGGATACGCGAACGGCATGTTCCGGAGACGGTGTGGCCTTCATTTTCCGCGCTGAGGTATTCCTGCGAGGTCTCGGCAGGCGGTGGAGGTTGGCTCTTTAAACCAGATTACTTGATGAAGTTCAATGATGCCTTTGACGGTCTGGTGGATCAGGGATTCCTTGCGATAGGTAGTCGTCCGGGCGACGTGGAGACGATCGTGATCGATTTTCGCGGCGCCTCTCCGGTTGTAGGCCTGATGGCGCTTGAAGAGGCGGATGATTGTGTCTACGAAAGACATTGCATGACGGTCTCTCCGTCCTTCGAACGGTATTTCCACGACTCCGTTTGCCTTGAAAATATGCCGGATAGCTTCTACGACGCTCGAGATTTCAAGACGGATTTAAGTTGGGTCTGATGGGCGATCAAGATCAAAGTCGCCCTGCTGTTTCTTTCAAAATGAATTGACCGCTGTGGGGTGGATTTGATAAGATTTGACAGAAACGAGTCTATGAGGTGAATCGAAATGAAAAGAATGCTATTTGCGATGCTTTCGCTGTTAAGTGTGATGCAGGCTGGAATCTGTGCCGACGTGGCGAAACCGTTCTCGTTGTCCATCCCCGGGAAGGCGACGCGGCCGGTTCTGTATTTTGCGGACCACGATCTGCATGTGTGCGACACGAATACGCAGTATGCGGTCATTGTCATCCACGGTGTGACCAGCGGTACGCACGACTATGCGTACTCGATTCGTCCGCACTTGGCGGACAAGTACCCTACGCTCCGTGCCCCCTACATCATCGTCCCGTGTTTCCCGTTTGAGGATCTGCTCGCGAAGTCCGACTTCAAAGGCTACGCGTGCTGGAAACAGGGGTGCTGGGCTTCGGGCAACGATTCGGTGAACGCGGGGCCGGTGTGCGCCTACGATGTGGTGGACGAAGTGTTCGCAAAACTGATGGACAAAAAGTCATTCCCCAATCTCAAGCATGTGCTGTTGATGGGATTCTCGGCCGGCGGACAGTTCGTGAACCGCTACGTGGCCGTTGGAAAGGCGCCGCAGCGGCCCGGTGTCGCGGTCGACTTTGCGGTCGGCTCGCCTTCGTCGTGGCTCTATCTGGACGATCGCCGGCCGCAGAAGGACGGCACGTTTGCGCCGCTGACGGGTGACGATTGGAAGGGGTACAACAAGTGGCATTGCGGCCTTGAAAACAAGGACAGCATCCGTTATGTCAAAGCCGTGAGCGCCGAGATGATGTGGAAGAATGTCACATCGCGCCACGTGCTGTGCTTCTGTGGCCTTGAGGACAACGATCCGGCGGGGCGCTATGTGGCGAACGGCCGTACGGCGCGTGCGGAAGGGGCGAGTCGGCTCGAGCGGCTTCGCAACTATCGGCGCTATGTTGCGCTCTTCCCCGACTGGGCGAAGCAGATGGACTTTCTGGAAATCCCCGGGGTCGGACACAAGTCGTTCATTTGCTTCCTCGATCCGACGATCATCCGGCTGATGTACGGCCAGCGCAGCAAGACGCACTCTGGGAACGCACAGGCGGGAAAAGATGCGGCGGACGGTCTGACGCCCGAGAAGGCGATTCAGTCCCCCACGCGTCCCGCCGAAACCCCGCCGCGTCCGTGAACGGCGCGACGATTGCCTAAGGGAGCGGAATTTGCTATACTATCCCCCATTTGAAACCTAAAGAGAGTGATGAAGAAGATGAAGCAGGCTTATATTAACGGTACGCCGATTCTCAAGGAGGCGGTGCAGTTCGAGTTGGATCGTCTGGTCCAGTTCTACGCGTCGCATGGTATGCGCAAGGAGGAGATCGAGGCGAATCTCGAGAAGCTCGTCGAGCAGGCGCAGGCGCAGGCGATCGGGACGAAATTGCTGTTCGATCGTGCGGAGGAACTTGAGATTGCGGTGACGGGTCCGGAACTCGACCGCGAAATCGAGAAGGTCGTCCAGCAGGTCGGCGGCCGCGAGAACTATACGCGCATGCTGGCGGAGCAGAAGATGTCCGAAGACGATCTGCGCAATCGCATCAGCAAGACGGTACGTGTGAACAAGCTCGTGCAGCAGGCGTGCCAGGGCGTGCCGGAACCGGAAGAGTCGGAAGTCGAAGGTTTCTACAAGCAGCACGAGTCCGATTTTGTGAGCGAAGAGCAGGTGCTGTGCCAGCACATTCTCGTGAAGACGGAAGGTCTTGACGAGGCGGACAAGGCGCAGGCGCTCGAAAAGATCAAGAGCATCCGCAAGCGCGTGCTCAAGACGAATGATCCGGGCGAAATCGGCCAGGCGTTCTGTAACGAGGCGAAGGAGAACTCGGATTGCCCGAGCGGCGCCAACGGCGGTTCGCTGGGCTGGTTCGGCCATGGGCAGATGGTGCCGGAGTTCGACAAGGTCGCGTTCGAAATGAAGTGCGGCGAAGTGTCGGATGTCGTCGAGACGCAGTTCGGCTACCACATCATTCTGAAGACGGATGAACAGAAGGGCGGCAAGCAGGAGCTCGCGCAGGTTGCGCCGCAGATCCGCGACCTTCTTCGTCATCAGGCGCGCAGCCGTGCCGTGGATGCCTTTGTCGCGGAACTCCGCGAGAAGGCGACCATCGAGTACAAGTAAGCCGGTTCGAAAATGGAACCGTGTTCAAGCCCCGTTCCTGTGCCGCTGGCCATTTTGGGTGGCGGCGCGGCGGGGATGTTCGCGGCCGCCGTTGCGGCGGGCCGCGGACTCGGTTGCCTGGTCGTGGAGCGCAAGGCGCGTCTGGGCGCCAAGGTGCTGATGACCGCGAACGGGCGCTGCAATTTTACGAAGGATCTTTCCGCCGAGCAGATGCTGGCGGATATTGGCGAACCGGTGGCGTCCTTTGTGCGACCCGCGCTCGAGGCGTGTCCGCCGGCGCGCATTCTCGGCGGCTTCCGTGCGCTCGGCGTGCGGACGAAGCGCATGACGGACGGGCGCTATTTCCCGGCGAGCGAAAAGGCGGCCGACATCGTGCATGCGTTCGGCGACTTGCTGCGCGACCGCGAAGTGCCGCTGCTGTTGAACACGTCCGTGACGGGACTTGCCGCGACGCCGCGTGGATTTGTGGTTGCGACGAAGTCGTTTTCGTTCACGGCGCAGAATGTGCTGGTGGCGACGGGCGGGCTCTCGTTCCCGAAGACGGGAAGCGTGGGCGACGGACAGAACTTCGCGCGTGCGCTGGGACATCGTCTTGAACCCTGCCGTGCGGGCCTTACGGGTTTCGATTGCCGCGTACCGCGTGTGGCGCGTTTCGAGGACGGGTGTGCGCGCGTGCGTGTGGATGGACGTGTGGCGTGTGAATATCGCGGCGAAGTCGAGTTCGACCGTACGGGGGTGACCGGAGCGGCCGTCTATAATTGCCAGCGATGGGTGGCGCGTCATCGGGCGAAGGGTGCGCCTTTTACGCTGGAACTTCAGTTCGGCGGCGAGCGGATGGAGCTGGCGAATCCCGTGGCGCATCCGCTGAAAGAGGCGATTGTCACGATTGGCGGCGTGGCGCGGGACGAAGTCGATCCCGAAACGATGATGTCGCGTAAAGTGCCGGGACTTTACTTTGCGGGCGAGGTTCTCGACATCGACGGTCCCACGGGGGGCTACAACCTGTCGCTCGCCTTCGCGACGGCGCGTTTGGCGGTGGCGTCGGTGGTAAAGAGTCTGGATTTGTAGAAGAGAGGTGAAGAGCGCATGTCGCAGGAATGGAACATCAAGAGTCGGGGCCATGTGTGTACGATCTGCCAGAAACCGCTGGTGGACAAGGCGCCTGTGGTGTCCGTGTTGAAGGAACTGCCCGACGGCTATGAGCGGCAGGACTGCCATCCCGAATGCTGGAAGACGTCCGAACGCGACTGGCAGCCGTTCAGCCTGTGGGAAGGCGTGTACGTGGCGCCGCCGCCGCCCGATGCGCGCAAGGAGCCGCTCAAGAAAGAGACGGCGGACGAACTGCTGCGGCGTCTCATCTCGTTGGACGACCTGGCGATGAAAAACGTCGTCTACGTGCTGGCGGTGATGCTGGAGCGGTCGAAGATTCTGGTGGAGCGCGATGCGCGAGAACAGGAAGACCGCACGATCATCCGCGTCTACGAACATCGCAAGACGGGTGAAAGCTTTATCGTGCTGGATCCGCGTTTGCGTCTTGAGAATCTGGCGGAAGTGCAGCAGCAGGTCGTCGCCCTGCTGTCGGGCACGAAGACGCTCGGACAGGTTTCGGAAAGCGAAGAGCAGGAACAGAAGGCCGCCGAGGCGGCCGTACCGGTTGAGGGAGAAGCAGGGAAATGAAGACGATGACCGATGCCAATCTGGCGGTTGCGCATGTGGCGTATGCGTGCAGTGATGTGGCATTCATCTATCCGATCACGCCGAGTTCGCCGATGGGAGAAAAGGCGGACGAGAACATGGCGGCGAAGAAGCCGAATCTTTGGGGCGTCGTGCCCGAGATCGTCGAGATGCAGAGTGAAGGCGGTGCGTCGGGTGCGGTGCACGGGGCCGTTTCTGCGGGTGCGGTGGCGTCCACGTTCACGTCCTCGCAGGGGCTTCTGCTGATGATTCCGAACCTCTACCGCATCGCGGGCGAATTGCTGCCGGCCGTGTTCCATGTGGCGGCGCGTGCGCTTGCCGTGCATGGTACGTGCATCTTCGGCGACCACTCTGATGTGATGGCGTGCCGCCAGACGGGGCTTGCGATGCTCTGCTCGGCGGGTGTGCAGGAGGCGCAAGACCTCGCGCTTGTCGCCCATGCGGCGACGCTGGAAAGCCGCGTGCCGTTCATGCATTTCTTCGACGGTTTCCGCACGTCGCACGAAGTGCAGAAGATCGACGAGGTCGATACGAAGACGATGCGCGCGATGATCGACGATACGTTCGTGGCCGAACAGCGGGCGCGCGGACTCAATCCGGAACATCCGATCATCCGGGGAACGGTGCAGAATTCCGACGTCTACTTCCAGGGGCGCGAGGCGTCCAACAGATTCTATGACGAGCTGCCGGCGATCGTGCAGAAGACGATGGACAAGTTTGCGGCGCTCACAGGTCGCAGCTATCATCTCTTCGACTACACGGGTGCGCCCGATGCCAAGTACGTGATCGTGGCGATGGGGTCGGGCAGCGAGACCGTACGCGAAACCGTGGCGGCGCTCGTGAAGCAGGGCGAGAAGGTCGGTGCGGTGACGGTGCATCTGTATCGTCCGTTCGATGCGTCGGCTCTGGTGGCGGCCTTGCCGGCGACGGTGAAGGGCATTACGGTTCTCGACCGTACGAAGGAGTGCGGCAGCGAAGGTGAACCGCTCTATCTCGATGTGTTGGGGGCTGTGGATCGTGCGTGCCGCAGAGGGACGGCGCTTTTTGCGCGGCCGGCGATTTATGCGGCGCGTTACGGATTGGGCGGCAAGGAGTTTCTGCCGGGGCATGTGAAGGCGGCGTTCGAAAACATGGTGGCGAAGGAGCCGATCGACGGCTATGCGCTTGGCGTTGACGACGACGTGACGGGACGTTCCCTTCCGCCGGCCGATTTCAAGCTCGTGCAGCCCGAACGCCACGAGTGCGTGTTCTGGGGCCTCGGAGCCGATGGCACGGTGGGGGCGAACAAGAACTCGATCAAGATCATCGGTTCGCACACGGACTTTTTTGCGCAGGGCTATTTCGTGTATGACTCGAAGAAGGCCGGCGGCTTGACGGTGTCGCATCTGCGGTTCGGTCCGAACCCGATTCTCAGTCCATACCTCTGCGAATCGCCGATGTTCGTCGCGTGTCATAATTTCGGCTTCATCATGAAGTACGACATGCTCGCGAACATCCGTGAAAACGGGACGTTCCTGTTGGCGTCGCCGTATGGTCCGCTGGAAACGTGGGCGCATCTGCCGAAGGAAATGGCCGAGCAGATTGTGGCGAAGAAGATCAACTTCTACGTCATCGACGCGGCGAAGATCGCACGCGAAAACGGCATGGGCACGCGCATCAACACGGTGATGCAGACGGCGTTCTTCAGGATTTCGGGCATTCTGCCGCCGGACGAGGCGATTCGCTATTTGAAGGAGGCGGCGGAGAAGACCTACGCGAAGAAGGGCGAGGCCGTGGTGCACAAGAACATCGCGTGCATCGAGGCGGCGGCGGATGGCATTCGGCGCGTGGAGGTGCCGACGGTGGCATCCGAGGCGCCGCCGCGTCCGCCGGTCGTGCCGGCTGAGGCGCCTGCGTTCGTGCAGACGGTCACGGCGAAGATGATCGAGCAGAAGGGCGATGAGCTGCCGGTCTCGAAGATCCCGGTGGATGGCGTGTGGCCGGTTGCGACGACGCAGTGGGAGAAGCGCGGTGTGGCGGCGGATGTGCCCGTGTGGAATCCGGCGGCGTGCGTGCAGTGCGGCCGGTGCGCGGGGGCCTGTCCCCATGCGGCGCTGCGACTGAAGGCGTGCAAGGAAGAGGCGCTGATGAGTGCGCCGGCCGGTTTCAAGAGCGCGGATGCGAAGTCGCCGGCGTTCAAGCGCCATGGCGGCAAGTTCATCGTGCAGTGTTCGACGGAGGACTGCACGGGTTGCGGACTCTGCGTCTCGAACTGTCCGGCGGCGAATCGCGGGGCGCTTGAATTGCAGCCGCACGACGAAAAGAACCGTGCGCGCGATCTCAAGGCCTGGAACTTCTTCCTCTCGATTCCCGAGGCGGACTATACGAAGCTCGACATGTCGAACTTCAACGACGTGCAGCTCAAGAAGCCGCTGTTCGAATTCTGCGGGGCGTGTGCGGGTTGCGGTGAAGCGCCGTATATCCGCCTTTTGACGCAGATCTGCGGCGAGCGTCTGATTGTTGCGAACGCGACGGGCTGCTCCAGCGTGTATGCGGGCAACTTGCCCACGGCGCCGTATTGCACGCGGGCCGATGGCAAGGGCGTGGCCTGGGGCAACTCGTTGTTCGAGGACAATGCCGAATACGGTCTCGGCATGCGTGTGACGTGCGACAATCTCGAGGCGCGCGCGAGGTCCGAAGCGGCGAAGCTCATGCTCGACCGTGACGAGCCGGCGGCTGTGCGTGAAGCGGCGGCGCGGGTCAGCGGCATTAGCCAGGCGACGCCGCGTGGCGTCGAGGATATGCGTGCGGCCGTGGCGGCGCTCAAGAAGGCGTTGGACGGACGTACCGATGCCCGGGCGGTTTCGATGCGCGCGAACGCCGACTGGCTCATCCGCAAGAGCGTGTGGCTCATCGGCGGCGATGGCTGGGCGTATGACATCGGCTTTGGCGGACTCGACCACGCGTTGGCGTCCGGACGGAACATCAAGGCGCTCGTGCTGGACTCGGAAGTGTATTCCAACACAGGCGGGCAGGCCTCGAAGGCGACGCCGATGGGTGCGGTGGCGAAATTCGCGGCGGGCGGACGCCCGACGATGAAGAAGAACCTGGGTGGCATCATCCTCACCTATCGTGACGTGTATGTGGCGCAGATCTCGCTGGGTGCGAATCCGCAGGCGGCGGCGAAGGCGCTGGCGGAAGCGGATGCGTATGACGGGCCGGCGCTTGTGATCGCGTACTCGCACTGCGTGGCGCACGGCATCGATATGGCGCAGGGCTTCGAACGGCAGAAGACGGCGGTTGAAACGGGACACTTCCCGCTATTCCGCTACGATCCGTCCCGTCGGGCGAAGGGATTCAGCGCGCTCGAACTCGACTCGAAGGCGCCGTCCAAGAGCTTCGCCGCGACGGCGAGCGAGGAGAACCGTTTCAAGCAGCTCCTCAAGAGCAATCCTGAACATGCAGTCGAAATGCTTGCGAAGGCCGAATCGTTCTACCGCAACTACTATGATCGTCTCGAGGACCTTGCGTCCTGCAATTGGTAAAACGCCATGAAAAAACTTCTCGTCGCCGTTTTGTTGTTAGGTTCCCTTGCTGCGTCGGCGGCGGGGGAGTTCGTCCCCGCCACGCGCTGGCGGGGATTTAATCTGCTGGAGATGTTCATCAAGTACGGCGAGGCCGGGCCGAAGGAGTTCCAGGAAGCGGACTTCCAGATGATGCGCGAATGGGGATTCAATTTCGCGCGTCTGCCGATGGACTATCGCTTCTGGATCAAAGACGGCGACTGGGACAAGTTCGACGAGTCCGCGTTGGCGGTGATCGACCGGGCGATTGCGCTGGGCCGGAAGTACGGCGTGCACGTGTGCATCTGCATGCATCGGGCCCCGGGCTACACGGTCGCGCGTCCGGCAGAGAAGACGAACCTCTTCACCGACGCCGAACCTTTGCGTGTGGCGGCGAAGCACTGGGCGATGTTTGCGCGGCGTTATCGCGGCATCCCGAATGAGGCGCTGAGTTTCAATCTGTTCAACGAGCCGGCGAATGTCGCGGTGGCGGCGTACGACAAAGTGGCGAAGACGCTGATCGCGGCGATTCGCGCGGAAGATCCGGAGCGGTTCATCCTTGCGGATGGATTGTCCTGGGGAAATGTGCCGATGAAGTCGCTCGTGGGGCTCAAGAATGTCGGCCAGTGTACGCGCGGGTATGCGCCGGGGAGTGTGAGCCACTATCTGGCACCGTGGGCGGGTACGCCGTCCGATCCGCCCGTATGGCCGCCGGTGCAGGACGCGCCGAAGGGCATTTTCGCGGGTACGGGAAAGCCCGAGTTGCGCGCGCCGTTCATCATCAGGAATCTGCCGCCGTGTCGTGTGCGCCTGACGTATCGGCGGGTGTCGGGCGATGTGGCGGTGGCGTTCACGGCGGATGGACGGCAAGTCGCGTGCGCCGAGCTGCATCCGGCGGAGAACGATCCGGCGTGGACGAATGTGAAGTACTATCCTCAATGGAAAATCACGCAGGGGACCTATAACGGCGTGACCGAAGTCGCGTTGCCGCAAGGGGCGCGGCGGCTGGAGGTGCAGCTTGCGAAAGGCGACTGGGCGGCGCCCAAGGCGTTTGACGTGGTGGCATGGGACGGTACGGCGCATGCAACGCTCGTGATCGGAGACGCGTGGCGGAAGCCGGCGCATTTCGTTCGGCAGTTTACGGGGTTCCGTTCGGACAATCCGCTCGCCTCCTGCGAGGCGCCGATGCGCAAGCGTCTTTCGTCCGATGCGGGACGCGACTATCTTGCCACGCACCAGCTGGCGGCGTGGGATGAAGTCCGCGCGCAAGGCGAATTCGTGATGGCGGGCGAGTTCGGCGTCTGGAAGAAGACGCCGCATGCGATCGTGCTGGATTTCCTCGAAGACTATCTGGCGCTTTGGAAAGAGCGCAACATGGGCTGGGCGCTGTGGAATCTGCGCGGTGAATTCGGCATTCTCGATTCGAATCGCGAAGACGTCAAGTACGAGAATTACAGGGGGCATAAGCTTGATCGCCAGATGCTTGACTTGCTGCTCAAATATTAATTAAACTTTTTTTAAAAAGGGGCTTGCATACCTTCTGGGGATATGATATACTATGTCCCGTTTTCAACCCACGGGCTCATCGTTCATCGGTTAGGACCTCGGACTGTCGATCCGAAGAGGGGAGTTCGATTCTCCCTGAGCCCGCCATTCAGATAGAACCGCCGCAAGGCGGTTTTATTTTTTTTGTGCGAGAAGCCCTGCGGAGTGGGCGAGAGTTTGCTATACTATTCCCATGAAAGAATTTTTAGATGTTACCATTCTGGCCGTCTTGCAGGGGGTGGCCGAATTTCTGCCGATTTCGTCATCGGGACATTTGGTGATTCTCCAGCACATTCTCGATGTGCCGGAAGAGTTGCGCATGCGGCTGGAGATTTTTCTTCATGCGGGCACGCTCCTGTCGATTTTCGTTTTCTACGGGCGGCGCGTGGCCTCATTGGCGTGCGGGCTGGTGAAGGGCGGCGAGGAAGGTCGGGCTGCTTGGTCGTATGCGTTGCGGCTGCTGGTTTCTGCGTTGCCGGCGATTGTCGTCTATTTTTCGTTCCGTCATGACATTGACGCACTCGTGACGAATGCGCGCATGGTGGGGGCGCTCTTGATGTTCACGGGGGCTGTGTTGATCGGCACGCGCTATTTGCCGAGAGGGGGACGCGAGGTCAATTTCCTGCGGGCGTTTTTGATGGGACTCGGCCAGGCGCTTGCGTTGTTGCCGGGTGTTTCGCGTAGTGGCATGACGTTGGCGTCTGCGCGGGCGGGACGAGTGGCACCGGAGGCGGCGGCTGAATTCTCGTTCCTGATGAGTGCGCCGCTGATCATGGGCGGTGTCTTTCTTGAGCTTGTCAAAGGCGAGGCGGGAATGGGAGGAATGTCCTGGGTGGTGCTTGTGTGGGGAACGCTGTTGTCGGCCGTCGTGGGTTATTTCTCGTTGGTGCTTCTGCTGAAGGCGTTGAAAGGCAAGTGGTTTTGGCTGTTCGGACCCTACTGCGTGCTGGCGGGGCTGTGTACGGTGGTTTTCTGCAAGTAGGCGATGACGAAGGAAGAGGCATTTGCGCGGCTGGCGCGTTCGCCGTTCCGCAGTCGGTTTCGGTTGGATGCGTCTGATCGGGCGTATATAGCGCGTGTCGGGCGAGAGACGGTGGCGCGGCATGCGGCGGATTTTGTGCGGACGAAACTGAGTGCGGCGGAACCGGTGAACGACGGGCGGCAGACGCCGATGCGGGGGCATCCGGTTTTCAAGGCGATGCATGCCACGGCGATGTGCTGTCGGGGCTGCATGGCGAAATGGTGGAAGGTGGCGCCGCATCGTCCGCTCACAGACGAGCAGCAGCGCAAAGTGGTTGGTATGCTGCTCGCGTGGATTGATCGACAGCTCGCGCGGCCGCCGTCCCCTGTGAAGGTGGATCAGACGAAGGAAGCAAATGCAAAATGAATGAACTTCGCACTTGATTCGCGGGCGAAAATTCGGTAAAGTATTAGGAAATTATTTTCACCAAAGGAGATTAAAGAAAATGATGTCAGGACCTTGGCAGATTGTTTTGCTTCTCGTTGTGATCATTCTGTTGTTCGGAGCGAAGAAGCTGCCAGAAATCGCCCGTTCGCTCGGTAAGGCGAAAGGCGAGTTCAAGAAAGGCGCGGAGGAGGGTGAAGCGCTCCTCAAGGAAGAGAAGGAGTCGAAGAAGGTCGAGGAGAAGAAGGCTGAATAAGCCCGATCATTCTTCGTGTGAGGACGTGTCGTGAATGACGTCCTTCGAGAGCGGCTCAAAACCGTTCCCAATCGCCCCGGCTGTTACCTGATGAGGGACCGCCGGGGTGTCATTATCTATGTCGGCAAGGCGAAGAACCTGCGTCGGCGTGTGTTGTCGTATTTTCGTCCTGGGGCTGACCATGCACCCAAGGTCCGGTCGATGGTGAATACGGTTGCCGACCTTGAGTTTATGACGGTGAAGAACGAGGCCGAAGCGCTGTTGACGGAGGCGAACCTCATCAAGAAGTATAAGCCGCATTTCAATATCCTCATGCGGGATGACAAGCGGTATTTGGCCTTGCGCGCGGATCCGGCGGAATCCTTTCCGGCGTTTCGGACGTGCCGAATCATCCGTGATGATGGTGCGTGTTATTTCGGGCCATTCCCTTCGGCGCCGGTGGTTCGTGCGGCCAAGGACTTTGTCGAAAAACGGTGGGGCCTGCGTGGGTGCAATGTGCTGATGCCTGATGCCGAGACGCATTGCCATTGCCATGCGGATGTGGTGCGTTTCTGTACGGCGCCGTGTGAAGGGAAGATTTCGAAGGAGGACTACCATGCGCGCTTTGATGAAGCCTGTGCGTTTTTACGTGGGGAACGTCCTCAGGTCATTGCCGAACTCGTCGAGGAGATGAAGGCTGCGGCGGCGAAACTTGATTTCGCGAAGGCGGCGCGTATTCGCGATACGGTTGGTGCGCTCAAGGAGATGACCAAAAACCACTTTGTGCGGAAGCGCCCTGAAGAGACGCGGGCCGATGCGTTACAGGGACTTGAAGAGCTGGCGGCGGCGTTGGGGCTTGCGAAACCGCCGCATGTGATCGAGTGCGCCGATATTTCCAATCTTTTCGGGACGCATTCGGTGGCGTCGCTCGTTGTGGCGGTCGATGGGTTGCCGAATGGACGCTACTACCGTCATTTCAAGATCGAGACGGTGGAGGGGGCGGACGACCCGCGTTCGATGGCCGAAGTCGTCAGGCGCAGGTATGGTCCAGACTCGACGCTTTTGGCGACAAGTCCGCGCGCGGATCTCTTCATTTGTGATGGAGGTATTACCCAATTGCGTGCGGCGCGTGCGGCTTTTGCGGAAATCGGCGTGACGGATATTCCGGTTGTCGGTTTGGCCGAACGGATGGAGATCATCGTGACGGACGATGAAAGGGGCGAGATCGTCTTGCCGCGTGATTCGCAGGGGTTGTTCGTGGCGACGCGCCTTCGTGACGAAGCACATCGTTTTGCCATCACCTTCCATCGCAATCTACGTGAGCGAACCATTCGTGAATCCGTCCTCGATGAAATCCCCGGGATCGGTCCGGCGAAGAAGATGGCCCTGCTCAAACGCTTTCACTCCGTCTATGGTATTGCGAAAGCCGCCGAAACCGAGATCGCTTCTGCCGCAGGTATCAGTTCCGACCTCGCGTCCGTCGTTAAAAGAACGGCCCAGGGTGCCGCCGGCGAACTCCGTCACTAATGGGGACAGACCCCAACGCTACGGGGACAGTCCCCTTGGGAATGTCATGGGGACAGACCCCCGGAAATGGGGACAGGCCCCCATAAAGGAGAATGTCACGGGGACAGCCCCCGGAAAAGGAGATAGACCCTAATGTCATGGGGACAGACCCCTTAAAGATGATGAAAGTCTATACAAAAATCTCTAAATTATGTTACAATATTACCGCTATGAAAATACTTGGAGAACCTCTTTTTGCAAAAAATCCGGATGGGACGCTGAAGTCTCGTGTCGGTACTTTGTTTTTCCGTACGCCGGGACTGGTGACGGAGCGTGGTGTCCATGCGATGCAGCGCATTGCGTGGACGCGTGAGCTTAACCGTCTTCGTGTTGAGGAAGGTCGGCCCGAATTGACAGAATCCGAGGCGATGGCCGAGTGGGCCGACTCGGTTGATCTGCTTTTCTTGGATGACAGTGTGTTGATTCGTCCTGATCCCAAGCGACTCGATCTGGCGTTCAAGGCGGATGATGTCTTGCAGACGCTTGTCTCAAAGCGGAAGATCCGCTTCTTGAATACGCATACAGCCGCTGTACGTGATGCGTTGCGGGCTCGTGGTGAAAATTGGCGTATGGCGCGTGCGCCGCAGAGCCCGGAAGAAATTGTGAAATTGCTCGAAAGCGCGCGTGTGGCGATTACAAATGAGACGGTGTATTACTATAATCCGCACACGGGGACACGGTGGTTGACTGCGGGCAGCTATGAACGCGTTTGTGCTTTGTCGTCGACCGCATTCCGTGAACAGATCACGGAAATTGTGAGCGGTCTTTCGAAAATGAATCGTTTGGGGCAGCCTGAAGTCGCACTTTTTCCGGCGAAGATGTCCGCAGATGTGGTTGAATCTTTTCGGCGAATCAAGCCGGAAGAGTTGGATGATGCGGCGCTGCGAGCCGCCGTCGCTTCGGTCGAACAGAAGTGGCGGATGGCGTTGCCGCCGTCGTTGCGCGAGGAAGATGCTGCGAATTTTGAATGGCGTGCCGAGATGAGTGCGACATTGTCGCATGTGCCGAATGCAACGGAGGTTGGTGATCAGGACTTGATACAGGGTATTTCGCCGGAGTTCTATCGTCAGATCGAATGGTTGCCAGGCGGAAGAATTGAAAAGGGCGAATTGCTCTTCGATCCGATTTGGGATGAGTCTCAGCGGACACAGGATCCAGAGTTGCTTGAATTCTGTGATTTCCGTGTCCGGTCGATTCTTTTCAATGTGTTGCGTCTCTTCGGCGATATCGAATACATCAATATCGGCCGCATTTCGCGTTCGTTGGCGCGGCGTCCGGTGGCGGGTTCTCGTCGTGGTAATGTCTACATCGTGCAATGCAAGGAGGTTGGGGCGGAGCCTACGGTTCACATCATCCGTTTCCAGAAGTGGGGGATCGCCGAACATCTGGACGAGGGGAAAGACCTGCTTCGGTCGATTCTTGAAGCGAACGAGTACTCGGATTACATTCTCGATCGCCGTCTTGCCTGTCGTCAGCTTGGTATGAATTTGCCGCGGCGTCTTGGCTTTGGGCAGTTTACGGAGAAGTATTCAGGACGTAATCAGTATGCGGGTACTACGGTCCGTGCATACTATTATGTGCGTGACTACGAGGCAGGGATCGCGTCAGACAAGGTTCCGCCGGAGCGTTTCCGTAATCCGGCTTTTGCACAGGCGTTCGCTTATTTGATGGGGCAGGCTGCGGCGGTTGACCTTGTGGTGGGACGTGCTGCGACTGAAACGGGAGAAAGCCTTTTCGATTCGTTCCATGAGGTCCTCAAGTGTGGCCCTGATGGACTGCCCAAGGAACTCGTTGTTACAGATCATGCGGGGTCGTTCGTGAAATACCGTGAGGATTTCGAAGAACTTGTTCCCGCCTATGCGCGTGTGGTTCTCCGCCGCGAAAAATTTGTCGATGATTTCGTGTCATTTGCGAAAACGTATGTGTTGGCGTTCGAGCGCAAGTTGACTGAAATCCAGACGGCCTATCGGAGCCGTCGGACGGCTTTTGATGACCTCTTCCTGCATCGTCCTTACGACGAAGCCGGGTCGGGAGCCTTCCGTTGGAGTTGCATTTTGCGTCGTCTTGACGCCTGCAATCCTCAGGCGGTTGCGGAAATGCTGAAAAAGGCGATTCAGTCTTAGCCAATAAAATAAGGCCCTTGCGGCCAATTGTTAAGACATTGTCAAGAGAATGTCAAGAGAATGTGAGTTCTCTTGACATTCTCTTTACATTTGCTCGACAAAGAATTGACATTTGTTCGCTTGTTTTCTTGACCTGATTTGGGATATAGTTTCCGCGTTGGCGCAAGGTGGCGTTCAACGGAAAGGAAAACAAGTCATGTTAGCAAAATGTCATTCTGGAGCTGTCTGCGGAGTTGATGCGCGAACGGTCGAAATCGAGGTCTGCTCGTCCGACGGTATGCCTCAGTTTACGATTGTCGGATTGCCGGATCAGGCTGTCAAAGAGGCAAAAGACCGGGTGTCGACGGCGATTGTCAATTCGGGTTACAAGAAACACGAATCGAATATCACGGTTAATCTTGCTCCGGCTGATTTGCGAAAAGAAGGGCCGATTTACGATTTGCCGATTGCAGTTGCGCTTTTGGCGGCTACAGGAAAGGTACAGACTGACATACTGGGAGAATACGCAATGGCCGGCGAGTTGGCCCTTTCGGGTGTGGTCCGTCGGATCCCGGGCATTTTACCGATTGTTTTGGAGATGCGGCGCATTGGTAAACGCGGCATCCTTGTACCGGCGGAAAATATTGCCGAGGCAAGTGTTGTCGAGGGGATTGATGTTTATCCGGTTCGTACCTTGCGCGAGGCTGCAGATTTCTTTGCTGGGACATTGCGCCTTGAACCTGTGTACAACGACCTTCGTACACTTGTTACCGTAGGTCGAGATGCAGGTGAGGATTTTGCCGATGTGAAGGGGCAACCGGGGGCCAAACGTGCATTGGAAGTCGCGGTGGCAGGTGGTCACAATGTGTTGATGATAGGTTCCCCTGGCGCGGGTAAAACGATGCTGGCCCGACGAATTCCATCCATTTTGCCTCCGTTGACACCGGAAGAGGCATTAGAGGTGACGCGGATTCACTCGGTCGCAGGCAAGCTTGAGGGCGGTTGTTCCCTCGTGACAAGTCGTCCGTTTCGAGCTCCGCACCATACGGTTAGTGACTGTGGTCTTCTGGGGGGTGGTTCTCATCCGCAACCCGGGGAAGTGTCGCTTGCACACCGCGGGGTTTTGTTTCTTGATGAATTCCCGGAGTTCCGGCGGAATGTGCTAGAAGTGATGCGTCAACCGCTTGAAGATGGACATGTTGCGATCGCGCGAGCAGCGGCGGCTTGTGATTTCCCGTCCCGTTTTATGCTGGTAGCGGCGATGAATCCGTGTCCTTGTGGTTATGCGGATGATCCGACACGGGCGTGCCGGTGTTCCACGCGGCAGATTCTACAGTATCGGTCGAAGATTTCGGGACCGCTTCTCGATCGTATTGACATTCAGCTGGCACTCCCGCCGGTCCCGTTACGAGAAATGCTTGACGCACCGTGCGGAGAGTCTTCTGCTGAAATTCGTGCGCGTGTTGTGGCGGCTCGTGAACGGCAACGTATACGCTTCGCGGGACATCCAGGCTTGTTTTGTAATGCCGACATGCGGTCGCGTGATATCGGAGAGTTCTGCCGACTGTCGAGGGTGGGACAGGAAAAGATGCGAAATCTGCTCTTGCAATTGGATCTTTCGGCTCGTGCGTATGATCGGGTTTTGAAAGTGGCGCGAACGGTGGCAGATCTTGCTGGTTCCGACGAGGTGACGGAAACGCATGTGATGGAAGCAAGTACTTGGCGAGAACTGGATCACAATTATTGGACATGAGCGAGTCACGATGTTCAAATGTCTTTCACAGAAACCATCCGTGAAGTTTGCGTTATTTACGATGACGTTGATTGCTGGCGAAGTGATGGGTTTTGCCGTCTCGTTCTTGGCGGATATTTGGGTGGTATTCACTTGTGTATGTGGTACGGTACTCTCTGCAATTTGGGGATGGGGGAAGTTCCGGCTTACGTATGTCGCGTTGTTTCTGCTGGGAGGTGTTTTGGCGGCTCATACGGAGGCGCAGCTGCGCGGTATTCTTGATGCGAATGCGGGAATGTTCGGACCTCGCCCGGTGTTGCATTTGCCAGTAGAGGAATCGGCATCGGTACCTGTTCGGGTAAAGAATGGCGGATGGCGCACCGAATTCCCTTCTCATGTGGGGGTGTTACCGCTCAAAGTCGTACTTCCCCTTGGAAATCAAGATGTACCTGTCCCGAAGAGGGGAGAGGTATGGGATGTCGTGGGACAAATTGCTTTTCAAAAGGATCGGATGCGGCGTTTCGAACGTCGCACATTATGGGCAATGAAACAAAAAGGTGGTGTTCGTGTTGCGGTGGCGAAACGAGGATTGTCGTGGCCGGCGATTGGGGATGAACTTGCTCGTCGTGCGGGGGCTGGGCTTGATTGGACGCTTGAACTTGCCGCGTTGAATCGGGCGATTCTGTTGGGACGCCGTACGGAACTTTCCGCTGAACGTCGACAGATTTTCGTGGATGCCGGTACGATTCATTTATTTGCGATTTCGGGTTTGCATGTGATGGTTGTCGCGTGGATCCTTCGTACTTTACTTCAGCGGTTGGAACTTGCGCCTGGTCTTCAGGGGCTTGTTTGCACGCCTCTCATCGTGGCTTATGTGGTCCTTACGGGATCGCGTCCAAGTGCCGTGCGGGCGGCCCTGATGGCATCGATTTGGCTCATGGGTCCGGTATTTGGGCGACAGCCCGATTCGTTGATGGCCTGGTCGGTTACTGCATTCATCGTCTATGTTCTTTCTCCGGAACTTCTTTTTGACCTTGGTTGTAGTTTGTCGTTTATCGTGATGTTCGGAATTGTCCTTTGGTGTAAATGGACACGGCGGTTCGCGCCGTTGTTTGGTCTGGAACGGATTCCAAAGTTGAGGTCTTTTGTGGGAGGTCTAGGAGTTTCGCTGGCGGCTTGGATCGCGGGGGTGCCGGTTGCAGCATCGGCATTTGGTCGTTTTACGCCGGGAGGGTTGCTGGCGAATGCGGTTGTGATCCTTTGTGCGGAATACATGGTTAAGATTGGCGCGAGTGCACTTGTCGTGAGTTTTGTCTGTATGCCGTTGGCGGCTGTCTTGAATAATATGGCGGCAGTATTCACTTGGATGATGTCCTTTGTTTCTTCTTGCGTGGCAGCCTTGCCATTCTCGACGTTCGAAGTAGTCCCGTGGGGACTGTGTAAAAGTGCTTGTTGGTATGCGGCTTGGCTGGTGTTTTTTAGATTTGTTGGAATATTTTTACCGCATCGAGGACTAGTTTCGAAAAAGTGGTGGTGAATTCAAATGAATTGAATGAAAGGAAAGTGAAAATGGCAAGAAAAAATCGTGTCTCAGTACCTGATGGTATCTATCACGTCACAACGCGGATTGTGAATCGGGAATTATGGTTCTCGAATCCTACATTGAAGGATTTGATTGTCGGTTGGATCTATGGCATTGCGGAGTTCTCGGGGGTGAATCTGCTCTCCTGGAGTGTGTTGGACAATCATTTGCATTTATATGTACACATTCCGATTGTACCGAAAAAATACTGGAAAGACCCTGCTGTAGAACCGGCAGCGTATGCATTTGGGATGCGACCGCCGGAATCGCGACAACCTCTTTGGACCACAGGGGACAGTCCCCATTCGCCGCCAATTACGCGGACTCGGCCACCGACGGATTTCGAACTGACAGATGAAGAGATGTTGTCGCGTTTGTCGGCTCTATATGGAGATGAGCGGCGCATTGCGGCGCTTCGCCGTAACTGGGAAACTATGCGCAAGGAGGGTAATGGCGCGTCAGTCGATGCCATTAAAGACGGTTACTGTCGAAGAATGTATAATCTCACTCAGTTTATGAAGACTCTCAAAGAACGAATCGCGGAGAATATCAATCGCGTGACTCATCATGTAGGACATGTCTTTGAAGGTCGTTTTCACAGTAGTTTGGTTGAACCGGAAGAGTCTGTCCAATTGTTTGTATCTCTTTATGTCGACTACAATCCCTACAAGGCACATTTGGTACGAGAGGGCGAATTCTACAAGTGGAGCAGTTTCGGACAAGCCTGTGGTCACGGACGATATGCTCGATTATGCCAAGCTGCCTATGAGAGAATCTGGGGACGCCCTTGGAAGGAAGTCAGGGAAGTCATACTTGGTATTTTCCGTTCCCGTCTATCGGAAGGCCTTGAGAAACGAACTTTGTCGGGGAAAGTCAAGACCGATATTTTCCAGTTGGTCAAGATGAGGCTTTCAACGATCATGCGAGGCGCTTTTGTTGGGCGGAGTATTGATTTTGGCCGGAAAGTCGCAGCTCGATTGGGACGTGATTTCCCGTGCCCGTCCTATCGCTCGCTTTTGTGGTTTGAAGAATGTGTTGATTGGCCGCCATGTAAGGTAAGACCGGCATAACGACATTTTTTTTGACACACAGGGTTGAAGGCCATCATCAGGTTGGTAACTGATGAGCAAATGGGGAAACGCAGTTGGAGCGTAAATTCCAATCAGACAGATGGGGAATTTGAAATGCGTATTATGTAAAAACATAATGTCGCTACGGTTCCATTTGTCTTCAAATTGTCCTCCCGAGTCGATTTGCATGATTATTAGCCAGATTCCACTGAAGATAATGGGTGGGGACAGTCCCCCCTTAGTGTGAGAGTGTTGTGGAGCGAATGGGGACTGTCCCCAGGACGGGTGGGGACTGTCCCCGTGGAACGGGTGTTTTTGCTTTAGATGGTGCCCTAAAACGGAGTTTATGATACAATAACCTTTGTTGACAAGGAAAAGACAAGGAGAAAATGAAATGGTTAAGCAGTCAAAGGTTTTCAGCAAGGTGAGTCTTTGGACAAAAGGCTTGGTGTTGGCAGGAACGGTTTTCGCACTTGGATTGTCCGCGGCGGCGGGCACGGCTCCTTTCGTGACAGCACATGCCGGTGCGATGGGGACACGCGCGAATACACTCGAGTCGGTGAAAACGCTCGTGAAAACCGATGTCGATGCTCTGGAGCTTGATGTCTCTCGGCGGCCAAGCGGGCTTCCCGTGATTATTCATAATTCGGCTCCTAAAGAAACGGAAGGAGAACCCCTGGAGCCTGTTTTGGAGGTTCTCGCGGCCTCCAATAAGCGTTTTCTCGTCGACTTCAAGTGTGGTGATCGTGCGTTCCGACTGAATGTGGCGAGGTTGGTTGCCAAGAAGGGCATGGGGCCGCGTACAATATTCCCCTGCGGAGACCAGGCGATGAAAGACGCCTTTCTCGCCGCTTGCCCGGGTTCGACGATTTTCGTGGGCGGAACTCTGAGCGCTACGCCGACTCCCCCGGAACTCGCCAAGCTGGATCGCCTCGCCGCACTCAAGCCTTGGGCGTACAACACATGTTTCCGTCAGCTTTCGCCTGCCGCCGCCGCCGCCGTGACTGCGCGCGGCATGCGCCTGTCCCTCTGGACGGCCAATTCGTCTGCCACGTATGACCAGTGCGTGAAACTGGGTGCCTACAACGTGACGACCAATTGGCTGCCGCCCGAGAAGGTCCCCGCCTCTTGCCCCAAAACTAAATAATACGCCTGCTCTCCGGTTATTCCGGTCTGCCTGTCCATCCCATTGGCGTTTTTTTGTCCTTAAACTTGAATGGGTTGGCGTTTGCTCACCAGAAATGATATAATAAGACCCTATTTCCATTGGAAAGGTTGTTATGTCAGAAGAGAATGAACAAGTGGTGCTGACGCACCCTGAAATCGACGAGGACTGCTGCAAGGGCTGCGGTCGTTGCGCCGCGGCATGTCCGCGCCACTGCCTCGAGATGAAGTCGACGTTGAACAAGATGGGTATCAAGCCCGTCGGCTACAAGGGCGAGGGCTGTATCGGCTGCGCCATGTGTTTCTACAATTGTCCGGAACCCTATGCAATCAAGGTGGTGAAGGCATGACCAAGTTTGTGAAGAGCAACGAAGCCGTGGTGATGGGTGCCCTCTATGCCGGGTGCGATCTCTATTTCGGCTACCCCATTACCCCAGCCTCCGAAATCGCCCATGGCGCGGCGAAGTGGTTCCCGATGTTGGGCCGTACCTTCGTGCAGGCGGAGTGTGAAACGGCTTCGATCAATATGATGTTCGGTGCGGCGGCCGCAGGCAAGCTTTGCATGACCGCCACCTCGGGCCCAGGTTTTTCCCTCATGCAGGAGGGCATAAGCTATCTCGCGGGCGCCGAGCTGCCTGCGGTGATCGTGGATGTCAACCGCGCGGGTCCCGGTCTCGGCAACGTCTATCCCGAGCAGAGCGACTATACCCCCGCCGTGAAGGGCGGCGGACACGGCAACTACCAGACGTTCACCTATGCCCCTGCGAGCGCGCAGGAAATGTGCGACCTCACGATCAAGGCCTTCCAGATGGCGGCTAAGTGGCGCACGCCGGCGGTTGTCTTCGCGGATGGCCTGCAAGGTCAGATGATGGAGACCGTACGCCTCCCCGAGACGGAATGCGAACGACCGGACTTCAGCGCCTGGGCCGCACAGGGCGAACCCAAGACGCGCGCCAACCTCGTGAAGTCAATCTTCCTCGACGCCGCCGCGCAGGAGGTCTTCAATGAACATTTGCAGGAAAAGTATGCGCAAATGCAGGCTGACGCCGAGGCGGAAACCTACCTCGCGGAGGACGCGGACCTCCTGATCTGCGCGTTCGGCATCGCGAGCCGCGTGGCCCGCACGACGGCTGAAACCTGCCGTCAGCTGGGCCTTAAGGTCGGTTGTTTCCGTCCGATCTCCCTCAATCCGTTCCCCCGTGAACAACTCGCGGCGGCGGCGAGGGGACGCAAGATCCTGACGCTCGAGCTCGATGCCGGCCAGTTCGCCGACGATGTGCGCCTACAGCTCGCCAAGAGCGGTCTCGGCGCCGAGTCCGCCAGCGTCACGATGATCCATCGCATGGGTGGACAGGTTGTCTCGGTCGACGAGGCCGTGAAGGTCGTTCAGAAGATTCTGGGGAAGTAAGATGAAAGTCATTGAACAGAAGGGCATGTATCAGAAGTTCCCGCGCAGCGGGAAGGATACGCGTGTTACCCATTATTGTCCCGGGTGCGGCCATGGCATTGTCAACAAGCTCATCGCCGAATGCTGTGCCGAGATGGGGCTGCAGGATCAGACGATCTTCGTCGACCCCGTGGGCTGCGGCGTGTTCACCTACTACTACTGGGACGCCTCGCACATCTCCGCTGCGCATGGTCGCGCTTCCGCGGCGGCGACCGGCGCCTGCCGCGCGCGCCCCGACGCGGTGACGATCGCCTACCAGGGCGATGGTGACCTGGGCGCGATCGGCTTCAACAACGCCTTCCAGGCGGCTTCCCGTGGCGAGCACTTCGCCTGCATCTTCATCAACAACTCGCTTTACGGCATGACGGGCGGCCAGATGGCCCCTACGACGCTTGAAGGCGAAAAGACCACGACGACGCCGTTTGGCCGCGATCCCTCTCTCACGGGCCACCCGCTGCATGTGTGCGAGGTGTTCGGCCAGCTGCAGGCGCCGGTCTACATCGCGCGTACGAGCGTGGCCGACACGAAGCGCATTCTGCAGACGAAGCAGGCCATTCGCCGCGTCTTCGAACTTCAAAAGGAACACAAGGGCTATTGCGTGCTTGAAATCCTGGCACCGTGCCCCACGAATTTCCGCATGGATCCGCTCAAGGCCGCCGGCTTCTGCATGAACGAGATGGAAAAGGAATTCCCGCTCGGCACGTTCCGCGATGTCTTCAAGGACACCGAGACCTCGGCGCAGACGGGCCACGTGATCGAGAGTCCGTTCCTGCAGGTGAAGCCCGTGCCGCAGGTGAAGACCTGTGCGGAACTCTTCGCCGAGAAGACGGTCATTCCGCCGGCGGAGAACGAACCGTCCGTGCCCGAGCGCCGCTTCAAGTTCGCGGGCTATGGCGGACAGGGCATCCTTTCGCTCGGTCTCACGGTCGCCGAGGCCGCGCGTCTCGAACGCCGTCACACGCTGTGGTTCCCGAGCTACGGACCCGAACAGCGCGGTGGCAGCGCGAACTGCTCGGTCGTCGTTTCCGGTACGCCGATCGGCTCGCCGACGGTGGAACACCCCGATGTGCTCGTTTGCATGAACCAACCCGCGTACGAACGTTTCGTGGGCGATGTGAAGAAGGGCGGCGTCGTGATCGTGGATGCCACCGTTCCCGTGACGGTGCAGCCTCCCGAGGGCGTGAAACTCGTCTCGTGGCCGGCCATCAAGATGGCCGAGGAGTTCGGCGTGCCGAAGGCCGCGAACACGATGATGCTCGCCGCGCTGATCAAGCTCGGCTGCACGGGCCTCAAGGACGAAAACCTTGAGCAGGCACTTGTGGCGAGCTTCGCGAAGAAGCCCGAACTCGGTGTGAAGAACCTCGAGCTCCTCCGTCAGGCAGAAACCCGCATGTAAGCATTCCATTCGACTTATGGCAGAAGAACGGACAGAAGAAGTACAGCAACCGACCACTCCCGCCCGCAAGGCGGCGGTGGTCGGTGTCGTGGGACGCACCAACGCCGGAAAGTCCACGGTCGTGAATCGACTCGTGGGCGAGAAGGTGTCCATCGTGAGCCCCGTGGAGCAGACAACGCGTAATACGATCCGCGGGATCGTGGAGGAGCCGCGCGGGCAGCTCGTGTTGCTCGATACGCCCGGCCTCCACAAGGCCGTGGGCCCCCTGGGACGCCTCCTCAACGGCATGGCTCGCGCTTCGAGTGCGGGCGTGGACATCCTGCTCGTCGTGTTCGACGCAGCGCACGAGCCGCAGTTGGAAGACGACGGATGGATGCGTCGTGTCGCCAAGGAGTCACCCGAAAAGTGCATCTTCGCACTCAACAAATGTGACCGTTCGCCGTTCTACGAGTCGATGTTCCGCGACCTCTGGAAAGAGGTTCAGTCGGATGTGCGGAAACTTCAGGCCGAGAAGGCGAAAAAGGATCCGGCCCCGACGGAGCAGCGCCCCTGCGAACCCGTCTGGGTGACGGCGTGCGGTATCAAGAAGGGCGGCTGCGATCAACTGCAGGATGCGCTTTTCGCTCTGGCGGAAGAAGGCCCCGCCCTCTTCCCCGAGGATATCGTGACGGACTACCCGCGCAAGCTCGCGATTGCGGACGTGATCCGCGAGAAACTGCTGCAGCGTCTGGAGGACGAAGTGCCGCACGAGGTGGGCGTGGTGGTGGCGGATCTCGACGACCGCCGTACGAACGTCTGGGATGTGTCCGTGACGATCTATGTGAATCGCCCCTCGCAGAAGGGAATTGTGATCGGCCCCGGTGGACGCCTTCTCAAGGAAGTGCGTCTGAGCGCCGAGCCGGAACTTTCCGATATGTTCGGCTTGAAGGTCCGCCTGGACCTCTGGGTGAAGGTCATGCCGAACTGGATGAAGAACAACCGCATCCTTGCGGAGATGGGGTATCTCGGTGCCGAACAATGAGGTGCCTTGTCTCCATTCTTGCGTTGCTTTTGGCGACGGCCCTCGGCGCGGCGACGGACGATTTGTCCGTCGCGCGTCGTGCCTTGGGTGACGGCTTGTGGCAACTCGCCGCCAAACACGCGGCATCCGCCGCAGCTTCGGCAGCGACACCCGATGCCCGCGACCTCGCGCGTCTCGTCCAGTTGGAGGCGCTTGCGGGTGCCGGCCTGATCGACGAGATGCTGGCGCGTCTGCAGGCATGGCCGGATGCGAAGGATGAGGGGTTCCGCTATTGGCGCGCCTGGGCGAATGCGCGCGGAGGCAAGTCGGACGCCGCCCGTACGCTCCTCTCCGATCCTTTCACGGCGACATCCTACGTGGTTCGGTCGCGGCGTCTCGTTGCGCGGCTTGAGGCGGATGCCGGAAATGCCGCGGCCGCCGATGCCGCCTATGCCCGTGCCGCCGAAGCTTTAGCCAAGGATCCGACAGGACGTGCCGAGAATGCGATTGAATGGGCACAGGCCAAGGCGCGCTTGGGCGACCCGACCGGGGCTCTTGCGGTGTTGAAGAAAGAAGGTGCGCGTGAACTTCCCGGCCCCATCGGCGATACGGCGCGCTTGCTGGCGGCTGAACTCGCCGTGCGCACTGGGAACCCGGATGACGCGCAGAAGATCCGCCAGGCGCTCGTTGCGGGCGGTACCAATACCGATGAACGCGCATATGTGCTGGCTTCGTGTGCGCTCGCTGAAAGCCTCCTTGCGTCCGGCGCGACGAATGACGCCGTACGTGTGGCGTCGAATGCCGTGACCCGTGCGCATGTTCCGTCGCTCGCTCGGCAGGCGGGACTCACCTACGGCTTTATGCTGTTTGCAGATCCCGTGCGCCGTGCCGAAGGGTGTACGCAGATTTCGGCACTCGTGCGGAAGGACCCTGACGCGCCTGAAAGCGCCGTCGCGCAACTGCGTTTGGCGGATGGACTTCTCGCGGTGGGCGATGACGCGGCGGCGGCGCGCGAGTATGAGGTTCTGCTGCAGTCCTTCCCGGGGCACGCGCTTGACGCACATGTGCTCGAGGGGCGCGGCTGGGCGTTTCTGCGCCTCGGCCGTCGGACGGAGGCTGTCGGACTTTTTGCGCGGGCGGCCCAGGTGGCATCCAACGAAACGGATCGCGCGCGCTGCGTTTTCAAACAGGCCGATGCACTGGCGGCCGACGGACGCTTCGATGAAGCGGCGGCGGTCTACGCTCAGGTGACGAACGGTCCACTGCGCGTCGAGGCGGGCTTCCACCAGGCGAATGCCTTGTTGCGGTCCAACCAGCCCGCCGCCGCTGCGCGGGTCTACCGTCGGTTGCGGCGGTCGGATTCTGGGATGGGGGCCGAAGCGGGATTGCGGTTGGCCGCGCTTGAGGCATCCCTTGGACACAACGAGGACGCAATCGCCATTTTCAGTTCGCTGCTGGATGAAAAGGCGTTGGAGAAATTGACGCCCGAACAGCGCGCACGCGCACTGGCGGGACGCGGTCGCGCGCTGTATCGTGCCTATCGTTTCCGCGAGGCGGAAAGCGATTTCGGTGCGGTGGGCAAGTTGCGGAACGACCGCAAGGACGAGATGGATTTTCTGTCGGCGCTTTGCCTCTACGGCGACGGCCGTGAACGCGAGGCGGCGGTGGCGGCTCGGACGCTGCTCGCCCGTTTGAGCGAGTCGCCGTTGCGGGTGGATCTGCAGATGTGGCTTGCGACTTACGATGCCGGTCGGCGTGAATGGCCGATGGCCATCGCCGGGTTCGAGTCGTGTGCGCGGAATGCCCAGGTTCCTGTGGCGCGTCGGGTTGAGGCGTTTGTGCGCGGTGCGCGGTGCGCCGTTGAATTGCCGGACTTCCAGAAGGTGCTTGAACTTGCCGTGGGGGCCGTGACCAATGCGGCACTCGTGGTCAGTGCCACGAATAAGATGCCCGAGACAGCGGCCTACGCGGCTGAGGCGTTGGTGCTGCAGGGTGAGGCCCTCTGCGAATTGGGCCGATTCGAAGACGCCGAACTCGTCCTTGAACGTGCGTCGCGCGCCGCAGGCGGGGACGCCTTGCAGCGGCGGGCCGTGCTGGCACGCGCCAACTGCTATTTCGTGATGGGGGCAAGCGACGCCAATCGCTATCGCAGTGCCATCGATGCCTATCGCGCCATTCAGCAGGACGACGCATTCTCGCCGTCTCAGCGTATCGCGGCCGCGTACAATATGGCCCGTGCCCTTGAAAAACTGCGTCGCCTCGACGAGGCGGCGGATGTCTACTACACGCAGGTGGTTCAGGCCTATTGGAATGGCGTGCACGGTGACGAGGCGAATGCGTCCGGTGCCGAAGGTGCGCGCCGTGTCTGGTACGATGCGTCGGCGCGTCAGTATTTCTCGCGGGCGGTGTATATTCTGGCGGACCACTATGAGTCGCGCGGCGAGTTGGAGCAGGCGGTGAGCATGCTCGCGTATCTCGTTCGTGCGGGTTTGCCGGCGAAGGAGGAGGCCAAGCGCCGGATTACGCGGTTGAAGGAGAAAGGTGGATTGAAATGAGTGTGTGGACGATGGTGGGCGGACCCGTCTTCTGGCTGTTGGCGCTTTTGGGGGCTGCAAGCGTTTTCATCTTCTTCAGCCGTTTGCTGAATCTGCGCCGGGCGCAAATCGACTATCAGGATTTCATCCGGGGCGTGGCGAATGTGCTCACCCAGGGGAATCCCGACGAGGCGCTGGCGATCTGCGATGATACGCCCGCGCCTGTGGCGCGTATCGTGGCGGCGGCGATCCGGCATCGCGAGGGATCTGTCCACGTTTTGCGCGAGACGGTCGACACGACCGGACGCGCGGAGGTCAGCCGCCTGGAACGACGGCTTGCGCTCTTGGCGATCATCGCCCAGGCGGCTCCGTTGCTGGGCCTGCTCGGGACGATCCTGGGGATGATGCGTGTGGTGCTGGCGCTTAACACGGAAGCGCTGGTGACGCGCGTCGACCTGCTGGGGGGAACGATGCAGACGCTTGTCGCCGCGGCGGCAGGTCTTGTCGTGGCCGTGTCCGTGCAGGTCATGTACGGCATGCTGCATATCCGGCTTGAACGCCTAGTGGTCGATTTGGAGGCGGCGGCGAGCGAAATCCTGGCCTTGCTGGCGAATTCGCCTCGGGAGGAACCGGCGTGAGTACGTCTTGGGGATGGACGCCGTCGCGTCCGGAAGGCATCTGGCGGCACGGCTGCAAGTGGGCGCATCCTTTGACGGCGGCGGCGCCTTGGGTTACGTTGGCCTTGCTTGTGGCGACATTCGCCCTCGTGGAGGGACGCCTGGCGGCGGCTTCCGGCGTGGTGTTCGACCTGCCGAAGTCCGCTGGGGGCGAGGCGGTGGCACCGGGGCTTGCGGCCGTGGTGATGCCCGTTGTCCGCGAAGGCGTGGCGGGGCGTGAGACGATTGTCTTTTTCGACGATGCGCGCTATTCGCTGGCGGACGAGACGTCGCGCGAAGCGTTTCGCGAACGACTGGGCGAACGGGCGGCGGCGGACACCAAGGGTACTTTGCTCCTGCTGGCCGATGTCCGTGTGCCGTCAGGCGATCTGATGAAACTGGCGGCGTTGGCGCGCGAGGCGGGCGTTGTTCACGTGGAGATTGCGGAGCGGCGGGAATGAGGCAACTCTTGCATGCATGCTGGCCCTTGGTGGCGGTGGTGGCGTTTACCTGCGTGCTGGCGCTGCAGATTCCGCGCAAGGCGCTTTTCTTCCGTCCGGTGGAGGTGCCGCAGACGGTGCCGTATGCTTCGTTCGTCGAGTTCGACGCGGCGACATACCAGGCTCTGATGCAGAAGGTCCGAATGTCGTGGCAGATGCGGGCCCAGGGAGCTGGCGCGCGTACGGAGATCCCGCTCGGTGTGTTGGACCGGGTCGAGACGCCGCCCATGCCGGAACCTCTGGCGCTGCCGAAGAGCTTTTTTGCCGCCCCCCGCGCGTCGGAATTGTCGGTGGCCCGTGCCTCGTTGCGCCCCCCGACACTGGCACATCCGCCCGAGGATGTGGAGCTGCCTCCGCCGGTCGATGTCGATGCGGCGAACCAGCTGCGCGAACGTCTGCTGGCCTTGCCGGCTTCGCTGCAGACGCCGGACGAGGAGAGCTTTAACAACGGTAACCTTAAAAGTGAGGAATGAAAAATGATGACTGAAGAAGAAATCCTGAAGATTTTTGAGGAAACGGACGCTCTGTTGTCCGGACATTTCGAACTGCGTTCAAAGCTCCACTCGGACCGCTATTTCCAGTGCGCGAACGTGCTGCGCTATCCGCGCATCGCCGCGAAGCTCTGCGACGAGGTCGTGGCGAAGATGAATGCAGCGTGCGACATCGGCAAGATCGACGGTGTGATTTCGCCGGCGGTGGGCGGGATTCTCGTGGGACACGAGGTCGCGCGCGCACTCGACACGAAGTGCGTGTTCGCCGAGAAGGTCCAGGCCGAAGGCCTTGACGCGACGGGCAAGCCGATCACGAAGCTGGCGATGCGCCGTTTCACGCTGAAGCCGGGTGAACGCTATGTCGTGGCGGAAGACGTGGTGACGAAGGGCGGACGCGTGCAGGAGACGATCGATCTCGTACAGGCTGCCGGCGCGGAAGTCGCGGCGGTCGTGCTGCTCGTCGATCGTTCGAAGGGGTCCGTCAAGTTCGGCAACATCCCGATGTTCTCGCTTGTGCAGATCCAGCCCACCACATGGGAACCGGCAGCCTGCCCGCTCTGCGCCGCCGGCGGCCATCCCGTCCATCCGGGATCGTGAGGCGAATAAAAGGTTGAAGGAATTGCGCGCAAGGGCTTTTCCCGTGTCACGGCGGGACCGACCTATGTTTTGACCGCGCGGGGGGATTTGTGGTAAAATAATAGGCATGAAATTCTTTTCTGCACTTCCTTCAAAGCCGGTCACATTGATTGGCGAGGCCCTTGACCGCCGCTATTCTTTTCTGCGCTACCGCCAGGTGGCGGCGATGCTCGTCGTCTATGCGCTTTTCTACGTGTGCCGCCTGGCGTTTTCGGCCACGAAGAAGACGTTGATCGACCAGGGCGTCTACTCCGCCCAAGAGATCGGCTATGTGGGCGCCGCGATGCTCTGGGCCTATGCGATCGGCAAGATCTTGAATGGCTTCCTCGCGGACCACGCGAATGTGAAGCGGTTCATCGGCTTCGGCCTTTTCGTGACGGCATTTGCGAATATGCTCGTCGGCTTCCAGATGCCCGCGCTGGTGCTGATCGTCGTCTGGTTTGTGAACGGTTTTGCCCAGGCGACGGGCGCCCCGTGCTGCGTTGTCTCGCTCTCGCGCTGGTTCGCCAAGAAGGAACGCGGTACCTTCTATGGCATCTGGAGCTGTTCGAACAACCTGGGCGAGGCCATCGCCTACGTGTTGACCAGCGTTGTGATGGTCTATGTGGCGAAGACCTTCGGTGCCGACTGGGGTTGGCGTTCGGGGTTCTGGGGCGCGGCATTCTGCGGGTTCCTCGGCATCGGCCTCATCCAGCTGTTCTTCAAGGATTCCCCGGAGAGCGAGGGACTCCCTCCCGTCGCCGAGTGGAAGCACGAGCCCGTGGATGCCGGCGAAAAGGCGGCGGCGGGCGACGTGAAGAAAGGACAGAAACTCGCGCTGACAAACTGGGCCGTGTGGATGATCGCCATCTCGGGCGGCCTCTTCGCCGCGAGCCGCTATGCGATCATCGACTGGGGCATCTTCTTCCTTGAAGTCAAGAAGGGCTATTCCAATACGACGGCGGCCCAGATCATCACCCTCAACTCGATCGTGGGCGCTGTGTCGTCCTTCCTCTCGGGCATCATTTCGGACCGTTTCTTCAAGGGCAGCCGCAACGAACTGGCGCTCATCGCCGGTCTGATGAACGTGACGGGACTTTCCCTGATGATGCTTGTGCCGGGACAGCATCTCTGGGTCGATGTGACCGCCATGGTGTTCTTCGGTCTCGCCGTGGGCATTCTGCTGACATTCCTCGGCGGTCTGATGGCAGTCGACCTGGTGCCGCGTATCGCGGCCGGAGCGGCGCTGGGCATTGCGGGCCTCGGAAACTACTTCGGTGCCGGCCTGCAGAGCATCGTCTCGGGCTATTTCATCACGAAGGATGCCACCACCGGCAAGGCCGCGCTCATTTCGCACACCTTTGCCAATGGCTACACGCTCGACTACATTTCGATTTTCTGGATCGGCATGGCGTTGATGTCCGTCATCTGCGCGCTTTCGGTGTGGCATAAACGGCCTAAGGCGTAAGGAAGGGAACGAACGATGGAAGTCGGAATGACCGATGTTGGATTCACGCGGCGGGAATGGTTGACGGGTGCCGCAGCCTGTGCGGCTCTGGGTGCCTTCGGAGCGCGCGCACCCAAGGATGCGGCCGTTTGGCAGAAGATGCTCGTCAAGGTGCGTTCGACGCTTGACCAGTCGGAGCAGCCGTGCTACTTCTGGGCGCCGGAAAAGGCGAAGTCCGAAGCGGTGCCGCTCGTGGTGGGGTTACATACCTGGAGCTTTGACTATCGTCAGGCGGATTCCTATCGGACCGTCCTCGAACAGGCCAAGAAACGCGGATGGGCGTTCGTGGGCCCCAACTTCCGCGGACCCAACTCGCGGCCGCAGGCCTGCGGGTCCGACTTTGCCGTGCAGGACATTGTCGACGCCGTCGACTATGCGAAGGCCCATGTGAAAATCGATGCGGCACGCGTCTACATCATCGGTGGTTCGGGGGGCGGACACATGACGCTTCTCATGTGCGGACGGCACCCCGAGGTGTTCGCGGCCGGTGCGGCGTTCTGTCCGATCACGGACTGCGCCCGCTGGTGGGCGGATTCGCTGGAGAAGCATCCCGGACGCGGGAGGAACTATGCGCGCATGCTCGTTTCGGCGTGCGGCGGAACCCCGACGGAGAAGCCCGAAGAATACAAGCACCGTTCGCCGCTCACGTTTATCGCGGCGGCGCGAAAGGCGGGTGTGCCGCTTTACATTGCGACCGGCATCCACGACGGCTGGAAGGGGTCTGTCCCCGTCGGTCACGCCATTCGGGCGTACAACGCCCTTGCGAACGAGGCGGACCGCATTTCGGAGGCCGACATCGCCGTCATCGAGAAGACGCAGCGCGTGCCGGCGGCGCTCGCCTATCAGGGTCCGAACGATCCGTTCTATACTGACAAGACGCGCATTCACCTGCGCCGTACGTCGGCGGCCGTGCGTTTCACGCTTTTCGAGGGCGGACATGCCGGAAATGATGCCGCCGGTTTCGACTTCCTTGCGCGGCAGCGCAAGGGACAGTCCCCCGACTTCGCGTTACCCGCGGCCGGCGCGGGAACGGTCCAGCAGCTGACACGCTGATTCCCCTTTGAACAACAACGAAAGGATACAAGATGAAGAAGATTCTATTCTCGCTCGTTTGCGCGGTGCTCGCGTTTGCCGCCGTCGCTGAACCGACCCGTGCGGAGCGCATTCGCGCCAAGCTCGACTCGAATGATCGCAACTACGTGTTCGTGACGATGCACCGTGGCGATTGGCGCCACTATCCGGAGAACTCCAAGGACGCCATTCTCGGCGCCATTGCGATGGGCGCCGATGTCGTGGAACTCGATGTGGCCCCCACGAAGGACGGTCATTACGTGCTGTTGCACGACGGCAAGCTCGACCGCGTGGCGAACGGTAAGGGCAAGGCGAAGGATCTGACGCTCGCCGAGATCAAGAAGTACCGCCTGTGGAGCGTCGACAAGAACGGCAACATCGACCGTACGAAGGTTTCGAAGTACGAGATTCTGACGCTGGAAGAGGCATTCGCTCTTACCAAGGGCAACATCCTGGTAAACCTCGACAAGTATCCGCGCGATCCGAAGGGTATCACGGAAGTCACGATCAAGTGCGGTGTGCAGAAGGAGATCGTCTTCAAGAGCACCATCCCGAAACCGCAACTGCGCAAGCAGCTGGGCGAGGTGCTTTGGGCGCGCTTCGAGTCGGGTGAACTGTTCTACATGCCGATCGTGTACACGTGGCAGAAGGACAAGTGCGAACCGCAGTTCAACGAATGGCAGGCGGGTCCGAAACTGCCGGGCGCGTATGAAGTGTGCTTCAAGGACGAGAAGAATCTGGCGGTGATCGAGAAGCTGGGTGCGATGAAGGCGCCGTGTCCGCGTCTCTGGATCAACACGCTCTGGGATTCCCTCTGCGCCGGTCACACGGATGAACGCGGCCATGGCGGCGATGCGGAAGGCTCGTGGGGCTGGTGCCTCAAGCACGGCGCGACGATGATCCAGACGGATCGTCCGGTCGACTGTATGAAGTACCTCGAGAAGCTCGGGCGTCGTTCGCTCGACAAGTAAAGACTGGGGATAAAATGAAATTCGTCGTCGTCGATGTCGGCAATACGTCTACGGCCGTGGGACTCTGGTCCAACGGACGCGTGACGCGCGTGTCGCATTGCGACGGCGGATTCTCGGAAGCGCGCCGGCGGGTGGCGGAATTGGCGGTTCGTCCGGTGGACGGGCTTGCATATCTGTCGGTGGTGCCGGCTTTGGACGACACATGGGCCCGCGAGGCGAAGGCGTTGGGGCTTGCGTTTCGTCCGATCACATCGCGGCTGTTCATGCAGAAGACATTCGATTTGCTGACGCTCGACTATCCCGAACCCGAGACGATCGGGGCCGACCGGCTGGCGGATGCGGCGGCGGCGGTGGATCGGTATGGCGCGCCGGCGGTCGTGTGCGACTTCGGTACGGCCTTTACGGCGGCGGCGATCACGCGCGACGGTGTCTGGCGGGGTGGCGTGATCGCCCCGGGTTTCCCGCTGATGCGCGACTATCTCTACGAGCGGACGGCGAAACTGCCGCGGATGAAACTCGGCGGGAAGTGTCCGAAGATCGGCCGCTCCACCGAGGAGGCCATGCGTTTCGGTGCCTTGGTGGGCTATCGTGGCATGGTGCGCGAGATCGTGACGACGCTGAGCCGCAATTTCAAGACGGAGTTCAAATATATCGCCACGGGCGGGTTCGCGAAATGGGTGTTGCGCGATATCGACCTGCCGTTTGTCATTGATCCAACACTCACTTTGCACGGGGCCGGACTGTTGGCCTCGCTCACCACATCGGAAAAGTAACATGAAGAAAATAGCTTTCATCCTTCTCGCCCTCTGCGGAGGTTGCGGCCTTTTCTGGGACGATCCCTACATCCAGGTGACGGATGCCGCGCTCAACTGGTGCGAGATTCACTATTATAACGCGCGGCACGAACCCGTGCGGCGCGATTCGATCCGCCTTTCGGGTACGGGGCTCGTTGAAGTCCGTAGCGGTACGTCACGGCGCGTGGCGGACAGTTTCGCGAAGTCGATGGCCGATCCCACCTGGGACGACCTTCATACGCAGCAGTTCTATGTGGACCCGCAGCACATCCGCGAGGTGATGCAGAGCCTCGTGAACGCCGGACTCTTCGATCGCGACAAGATGTTTTCCTCGACGAAGTATCCCTCCCCGGGACGTTTCATCGCCGTGCGTGCGGCGCTGGACAACAAGACGTTCTCCGAGACCTACAACGTGTTCGAGAAAGATCCCGAACTCGCGGAGCGCCTTTTCAACGTCGTACGTGAGTTCAAGCGTCCGACGCTGGGACGCAAGAAATCCATTTACGCCAAGCGCCCGGAGCCGCCGGAAGACGAGGTGAAGGAAAAGGACGCGAAGAATGGGGAAGACGCGAAGGATTTGAAGGACGGCGAAAAGAAGGAGATCAAGTAATGAGACGGGTTGGCGTTATTGGGGCGGGGCGTTTTGGTTTGGCCTTGGCGCAGGCATTGGCGGAAAGCGGCGCGGAGGTGTTGCTTGTCGAACGCAACGGGGCGCTCGTGCAGAGTGCCTCCAACCTCGTGAGCGGCGCCGTACAGGGCGATGCAACCGTGTCGCGCATTTTGGAAGAGGCGGGCGTCGGCGAGTGCGAAGTCGCGGTCGTGGCGGTGGGGTCGAACATTGAAGCCTCCATCATGGCGACGGCGAACTGCAAGGAGCTCGGTGTCGAGACGGTGATCGCCAAGGCGTCGAGCGAACTGCACGGCAAGATCCTTGAAAAGATCGGCGCAGACCAGGTCATTTATCCGGACCGCGACAGTGCGCGCCATTTGGCGCATACGATTACAAGTCGTGGTGCGTTCGACCTGCTGGAAATCTCCGAAGGATTTTCGATCGCCGAAGTGGACGTGCCGGAGTCTTGCCGCGAGAAGACGCTTGCACAGGCCGACTTGCGCAACAAGACCGGCGTGACGGTGCTTTGCATCCGCCGCCTCGACGAGAATCCGAAAAAGCCGCGTACGGTGATGATTCCCGGTCCGAACGATCAGATCCATTCCGATGACAAGCTCATCGTGTTCGGTACGCGCAAGCAGATCGACGAACTCATCGGCGAGAACTGACGGTGGTCCTTTTCGTGTCGATGACGGCACGGTTTTCGTCACACCTGTGACATTTTGGGCCTGTCACCCTGTGTGGCAGGCTTGATTTGTCGGCTGGCACGGGATTTGCTAAAACTGGGCGGAGGATTAGGTATGAACGCAGATAAATATACGACAAAGGTAAGAGAAGCACTTGAAACCGCGCAGAATGTGGCGCGGCACCATGGTCAGCAGCAGATCGACGCGGAGCATGTGCTCTACGCGCTTGTGAAGGATTCGCAGGGGCTCATCCCCAATCTCTTCACGAAGATGGGTGCGGGGATTGGTCCGCTGACGGCTCGGCTCGAGCAGGCGATCAACGACAAGCCGCGGATCACCGGCAACATCGAGATGGACAAGATCTACATCTCGAACGATCTGGCCAACGTCCTGATGAAGGCCGAAGATACGGCCAAGGAGATGACGGACGAATATATGTCGGTCGAACATCTTGTGATCGGCATGCTGCGCGAGGGTAAAAACGCCTGTGCGCAACTTTTGAAGGACGCCGGCGTCGAGGTGCAGCCGTTCCTTGCGGCCTTGCGGGCGGTTCGCGGGAACCAGCGGGTGACAACGGACGATCCCGAGGGACAGTACGAGGCCTTGAAAAAATATGGAACGGACCTCGTCGAACTTGCGCGTTCGGGCAAGTTGGATCCCGTCATCGGCCGCGATACGGAAATCCGCGATGTCATTCGCATCCTGTCCCGTAAGACGAAGAACAATCCCGTCCTGATCGGCGAACCCGGTGTGGGCAAGACGGCCATTGTCGAAGGCCTTGCGCAGCGGATTGTGAAGGGCGATGTGCCGGAAGGCTTGAAGGACCGAACCGTCTTCTCGCTCGATATGACGGCGTTGATGGCGGGTGCGCAGTACCGCGGACAGTTCGAAGAACGCCTGAAAGCTGTCCTGAACGAGATCCGCGCGGCGAATGGACGCATCATTCTCTTCATCGACGAAATCCACACGATCGTCGGTGCGGGCAAGACGGAAGGCTCGCAAGATGCCGGCAATATGCTCAAGCCGATGCTTGCGCGCGGTGAACTTCATTGCGTGGGGGCTACGACGCTCGACGAGTACCGCAAGTATATGGAAAAGGATGCGGCGCTCGAACGTCGGTTCCAGCCGGTGCAGGTGGATCCGCCGTCGGAGGAAGATGCGGTTTCGATTTTGCGAGGGCTGAAGGACCGTTTCGAAAAATACCATAACGTGCACATTCGCGATGAAGCGATTGTGAGTGCCGTCACATTGTCGGCGCGCTACATCCAGGATCGTTTCCTGCCGGATAAGGCGATCGATCTGCTGGATGAAGCCTGTGCTTCGATTCGTACGGAGATGGACTCGTGTCCGGCGGAACTCGATGAGGTGTCGCGTCATGTGCGTCGTCTGGAGATCGAGGAAATCGCCCTCAAGAAGGAAACCGACGAGGCTTCGAAGAAACGTCTCGAGGAATTGCAGAAGGAACTCGCCGAACTGAGGGCGAAGAGCGAGGCGATGACGGCGCGCTGGAAGAACGAGAAGGACGTGCTGGAGGAGGTCAAGCGCGTGCGTGCCCAGCTGGACGAAAAACGCCACGCCTACGACATCGCGATGAACGATGGCGATATGGCGAAGGCCAGTCAGCTCAAGTATGGCGATATCATGCAGCTGGAGCAGACGCTCAAGGCGCACGAAGAGGCGATTCAGAAGCAGGGTGGCGAGCAGATGCTCTGCGAGGAAGTGACGGCGAATGAAATCGCCGAGGTCGTTTCGCGCTGGGCGGGCATTCCGGTGACGAAGCTGTTGGCGGGCGAACGGACAAAACTGCTGAAGCTCGCTGAGACGCTTCATGCGCGCGTGATCGGACAAGACGCGGCCGTCGAGGCCGTGGCCGATGCGGTCTTGCGCTCGCGTGCGGGCATCAAGAACCGGCAGCGTCCTGTCGGAGCCTTCCTCTTCTTGGGCCCGACAGGCGTCGGAAAGACCGAACTCGCGAAGGCGCTGGCAGAACAGCTGTTCGACGATGAAAACGCCATCGTCCGCATCGACATGAGCGAGTATATGGAGAAGCACACGGTTTCGCGTCTTGTGGGCGCGCCTCCCGGCTATGTCGGCTATGAGGAAGGGGGACAGCTCACCGAGGCCGTTCGGCGCAAACCCTATTCCGTCGTGTTGCTTGATGAAATCGAGAAGGCGCATCCCGATGTCTATAACCTGCTTTTGCAGGTGCTTGACGACGGCCGCCTGACGGACTCGCATGGGCGTACGGTGTCGTTCCGCAATGCCGTGGTGATCATGACGTCCAATGCTCCGCAGGAGTCGCTGGGGCAGATCTTCCGTCCTGAATTCCTCAACCGATTGGACGAACAGCTGGTCTTCCAGAGTCTGGACGCCGACCAGATCAAGGCCATTGTCAAGCTGCAGCTAAAGGACTTCGCCAAGCGTCTGGCCGAGCAGGAACTGGGTTTTGAGATCGACGATGCGGCACTTGCCGTGTTGGCGGAGCATGGCTATGACCCCGCCTACGGGGCGCGTCCGGTCAAGCGGGCCTTGCAGCGCGACTTGGAGACGCCGGTGGCGCGGTCGATCATCGCGGGGCATTACCCGCCGGGTTCAACAGTACGCATCACGGCTGAAAACGGCCAGCTCAAAGAGATGTCGGAGGCGTCATGAAATATCGGATCCATCATAAGGCCGTGACGACTTCGACGAACCTCGATGCGCGCGCCGGTTCGCCTGGTGACGTCTACACCGCCGCCGAACAGACGTGTGGACGCGGTCGACTTAATCATCGCTGGTTGTCCCCGCCCGGGGCCAACCTGATGATGAGTGTCGTCCTCGATGTGGAAGGGCTGTTCCCCGAACATGTTTCGACTTTCCCGTTGATGGTGGGGTTGGCTGTTCGCGACGCATTGTTGCGCTTCCTTCCGTCCCGCGCCGAACGACGCGTTCAGTGTGCGGGGGCGGTTCCGAATGTACAGCTCAAGTGGCCGAACGACGTGTGGGTGGACGGACGCAAAATCGCCGGCATCCTGTGCGAACGGAAGGGCGATTCCGTCATTGCCGGCATCGGTGTGAATGTGAACCAGACCTCGTTTGACGCGGAGATCGCGGATCGTGCGACCTCTTTGGCGAATGTGCGGGGCGTCGGTGGACTCGTCTCCGTCGACATGGTGCGAGATGCCGTTCTGGAGGCGCTGGACAAACGGTTCTCCGACTGGCGGGCGAAGGGGTTCGTCTATTTGCACGCCGACTACGTGGCGGCCGATGCGCTGGCCGGGCGGACGATTTCGGTTCGCCAGACAGACGATGATGCGGCGCCTGTGACCGGCCGATGCGACGGCGTGATGCCAGATGGAACCTTGCTCGTTGCCGGTACGCCGATCTTTGCCGGCGAAGCGCACATCGAGCTGTAAGTGAACCTCACTTGCGGTAGCGGTGGGTTGACTCGTTGCGGCCGTGTTTGGTTTCGGCTTGCGCGGCTTCCGCTTTCAGGCGCAGATAGGCAAGCCAGCGGTCTTCGGCGAGCGAACCGTCTGCGAGGGCCGCCTTGACGGCGCAGCCGGGTTCCGTGTCGTGGCGGCAGTCGGAGAACCGGCAATGGGCGAAAAGCGACTCGACGTCCGTAAAGGCGTCGGCAATGCCCTCGTCGGCTTCCCACATGCCGATTTCGCGCATGCCGGGCGTATCGATGACCAACGCGCCGCAGGGAAGGCGTACGAGTTCACGTTCGGTCGTGGTGTGGCGTCCTTTGGCATCCCATTCACGGATTTCAAGCGTGGGCATGAGCTCGTCGCCGGCGAGGGCGTTGATGAGAGACGACTTGCCGACGCCGGACGAGCCGATGAAGGCAAGCGTGCGGCGCGGCTGGACATACGGCGCAAGGGCGTCGAGTCCATCGCCCGTGAGGGAGGAAATCGGCAACACCTCGACGTCGCCCGCATGCGCACGCGCTTCGGCGAGCAGACGGTCCCGTTCGGCGGCATCCACAAGATCGCATTTCGTCAGCAGCACCACGACGGGCGCACCCGAGGCGCGTCCCAGTGAAAGGAAGCGTTCGAGCCGACGCACGTTGAAGTTCTGGTTGGCCGATGTGAGGAAGAACAGCGTATCGAAGTTGACGGCGATTGTCTGGGCGCGACGTCCTTCGGATCCTGCGGCGGCACGTTCGAATTTTGAATGGCGCGGAAGCGTCGCAAGGATGCGGCTTTCGCCGTGGGGATTCCACTTGAGCACCACGAAGTCGCCCGTGGTGGGGATGACGGCGTCGGGCTTGCCGTGAAAGGCTGAGGCCTTCTTGCGCGCGATGCCTTCGCCTGCATCGCAGAGAATGCGGTAGTAGTCGCCCCAGGTGCCGAGCACACGTGCGGGACAGGTTCCGGCACCTGGTACGGGCGTGCCGTCATAGCCGTAGTCTGCAACTGTCATTGACGCGTGACCTTCGTATTGCGGAACGTGTGGGGATTGGGGCTGACCTTGATCGGCTTGCCGCTCAGCACCTTCACGTTACGCAGGACCACTTCTTCCGTGACCGTGTAGGGGAAGGGTTCGGGTGCGGCACCGGGTTTGTCGCCCGGCTTGATATTGCCGAAGATATAGGGTCCGCCGGCTCCTTCGGGTAGACGCGAGTCGTCGATGGTGAGACCGTCCACAATGAGACGGCGCGGCATGAAGCACGGATAGCCGAAGTCGTGCTGGCCGTTGTGGTGGCCGCCGACGATCTGCGCGCTCCACTTGGTGCGGGGCTTGAACACGCAGTTCTTGATGATGAAGTCGCCCCGCCAGGTGCTGCCGTAGTCTTCGCGCAGGTTGAAGAACGCACCATGGCCGTGAACGGTCGTGTCTTCTACGAGGAAGGTACCGTAGCCGATGGCGTTGATGCCCATGTGGCCGAGTTCGCAATGGCGTACGGTCGCATTCGCCACGCCCATGTGCGCGTCGAAGCGGGAGAACGAACAGTGGTCGAAGAGCAGGTTGCGGCAGAAGTTCGAGCCGAAGAGCCCCCAGTAGCGCGTGTCGTTGATGTCCGTCGTCTGACGGCAGTTGATGAACGAAACGTTGATGGCGTTGCCGCAGTTGAGGTCGTAGGAACCCATGCTCACGGGCCGGCCGGCGGAGCCGATTGTCCGATAGGTGCGGTGGGCGGTCAAGATGCAGTTGGAGACGACGACATTGGCGCAGGCGCTCACGGAGATGAAGCCGCCGTAGGGCGCGCCGTGGTCCAGTTCGCCCGTCACGTCGTGGCGGAGGCCGATGAGGCGTACGCTTGACCGGTTCACGTTGATGTTGCGCGCATGGTAGTGGTATTGCGACGCGCATTGATTGGCGATGGTGGTGAAGTGTCCGCCCGTGATCGTGAGCGGTTTCGCTTCCAGCGGAAAGGCGAGGGCTTTCGTCACGGCCTTGAACGCCTGCGTGAGCGGCGTTTGAGGATCGATGCTTCCGTCGGCGCCGACGAGCAGCATCTCGCGTTGCGCCGTGCCGTTGTTCTGGTTCGCGCCATAGCGGATGAAGTGGCGCACCGTATTGTTTTCAAGACTCAGCAGGCAGGCGCACGGCAGCTTGGCCGTAATGCGTTTCACGTTCGTGTCGAGCGCACCGATGCCGGTGACGGGAACGGGCTTGCGGCTCGGGGCGATTGTGAAGATGGAGGTCGTGTACTTTTCGCAGTCGACGTCGTCGATGATGAAGTTCGCTGTGCCGAAATCGACATCCGTCTGGATGATGGCCGTTTTCGCGGCCTTGCCGATGAAGTAGGTCTTGCCGGCGGTTGCGCGTACGGGAAGATTCCGCTTGTTCGCCGCCGCGTGTGCGGCGACAATGGCGGGCATGTCGTCCGTTTTGCCGTCGCCGACGGCGCCGAACTCTTCATAGGTGATAAACGATGCGGACGCGGCGCTCAACGCGACGCCACAGCCAAGGAGAAGAAAGATGATATTTTTCATACGGGTATTATACCATAAAAATGCTATAATGGTGGCGAGAGGAGAAACAGATTAGATGACACTGTGGATGACACTTGCGGTCCTCGGCGGACTGCTGTCGCTGCTGGGGTTGGTCGGTTGCGTGGTGCCGATCATCCCCGGGCCGATTCTTGCCTACAGTTCGTTGTGGTTGCTGGTGTTGTTCGGTTATCCGCCGACGATCAAGGAGCTGCTTGTCGGCGGGGCCGTGGTGGCGTTCGTGACGATCATCGACTACGTCTTGCCAAGCGTGTGCGCGAAAAAGTTCAAGTGTTCGCGTTGGGGTGTTGTCGGGTGCGTGGTGGGGAGCCTCGTCGGACTCTTCTTCATGCCGATCGGACTCATCCTGGGTCCGTTCCTGGGGACGGTCGCGGGCGAACTCCTGGCGGGCAAGAACATTTTCGCGTCGTTGAAGGGCGGTGTCGGGGCGTTGATCGGGTACGTCCTCTGCCTCGGTCTGAAACTCGCGGCGGTCGGTCTCTTCGCCGTCTGGTTCTACTACGCGCTTCCTCCGATGCCGTGAGACTAAGAAATCAAAATTGAAGATTGAAAACTGCGCGGTTTAAGTGTATAATCTTACACAATTTTTCGTCCAATAAAGGAGAATCATGAAGAAGGTTAGTTACAAGGAACTCGGTCTCGTCAACACGAAGAAGATGTTCGCGAAGGCCGTCAAGGGTGGATATGCCATTCCGGCGTTCAACTTCAACACGATGGAGCAGATGCAGGCGATCGTTCAGGCGGCCGTCGAGACGAACTCCCCCGTGATTATGCAGGTTTCCAAGGGTGCGCGCAAGTATGCGAACCCCACGATTCTCCGCTATATGGCGCAGGGCGCGGTTGAATACGCGAAGGAACTCGGCTGCAAGAAGCCGCAGATCGTGCTTCACCTCGACCATCGTGACAGCTTCGAGACGTGCAAGAGCTGCATCGACATGGGCTTCTCGAGTGTCATGATCGACGGTTCGTCGCTTTCCTTCAAGGACAACACCAAGCTCACGAAGAAGGTCGTTGCCTACGCGCACAAGTTCGACGTCACGGTCGAAGCCGAACTCGGTGTGCTCGCGGGCGTGGAAGACGAAGTCTCCGCGGAAGAGAGCCACTACACGAAGCCGGAAGAAGTGGTCGAGTTCGCGACGAAGACGGGTTGCGACTCCCTCGCGATCTCCATCGGCACCTCGCACGGTGCCTACAAGTTCAAGCCCGAGCAGTGCACGCGCGACCCCAAGACGGGCAAGCTCGTTCCGCCGCCGCTCGCGTTCGACGTGCTCAAGGCCGTTGAGAAGCAGCTCCCGGGTTTCCCGATCGTGCTCCATGGTTCGTCCAGCGTGCCGCAGGAACATGTCGACACGATCAACAAGTTCGGCGGTAAGCTCCCGGACGCCGTGGGCATTCCGGAAGAGCAGCTCCGCAAGGCCTCGAAGAGCGCAGTGTGCAAGATCAACATCGACTCCGACTCGCGCCTCGCGATGACGGCGGCGATCCGCCAGCACTTCGCCGAGCAGCCGGGCCACTTCGATCCGCGCCAGTATCTTACGCCGGCGCGTGACGCGATGAAGGAGCTCTACAAGCACAAGATCGTCAAGGTGCTGGGCTCGAACGACAAGCTCTAATCCTTGCGCCTTTTCGCAAGCGAGAAAAGCCGATCCGCTTTTTGCGGGTCGGCTTTTTTTGGCTCTTCAGGCATAAGTGTGGGTCGCCTTTTACCTTTCAAGGCCTTATGAAGTACGCAGATGCCTTCGGCATACGCAGCATTTGCCGAAAACCGTTGTGGCTACAACGCCCTCGCCCAATCGTAATTCATTGACAAGACGGAGAACCTCATTTGCGGCGAGGTCTTTCGTCTTGTCGGCCATCGAGTGGTGCGTGAAGACCGGCTCGGTGGCGACCTGTGCGATCACCTGCTCGTACTGGCGGGCGACAAGGCGACGCAGATTCTCCGTAGAGATGTCGTCAGGGGAACTCGCGCGTTCGATCACGCGGAGGCAGGTCAAAGGCTACAAAAAAAACCGACCCGCAAAAGCGGATCGGCTTTTGGACTTGCGAAAAGGCGCAAGGATTAGAGCTTGTCGTTCGAGCCCAGCACCTTGACGATCTTGTGCTTGTAGAGCTCCTTCATCGCGTCACGCGCCGGCGTGAGATACTGGCGC
>JAZUGW010000252.1:0-5440 GCA_045641465.1 Kiritimatiellia bacterium
CCTTCCGTCCCTCAAATATCCCACCCATCGCCGCAGGCCGAGAATCTCGTGGGGACGGTCCCCAACGACTCCTTCCCCCAATGTGCAAGTGTGTAAATGTGCAAACGGTCAATGTGCGGTGGAGAGTGGCGAGTACCAGTACACTTCATAGCCCCAATCAAACAATCCGAACAATCGAACAATCCGAACAACTTGTCCTCCGTAGCTTTAGCGAAGGAGGATCGAACAATTCAGAGCGGGATCTCTTCCAGCCTGACGAGGTCGGTGCCCTTGAACTGGAAAAGAATCAGGTGCAGACGCGTGCCGCGCGCGAGCTCGGGCACGAAGCGGTCGGCGGCGTACTGGTGCAGCTTCACGATGCCGTCCGCCGCCTCCGCGGCGAGGTCGCCGTCGGGGGCGTTGGGCTTCGAGTACTTCAGCTCGACGATGTAGCTGTCGCGCACATCGCCGTTGTAGACGCGCTCGGGGAAGAGGCAGAAGTCGCAGTAGCCGCGCGCGAGCTCCATCTCGGGCTTCGCGAGGTAGTAGCGCAGGTGGCCGAACTCGGCCTGCATGTACCCCTGGATGCGGATCTCGCCCGAGATGTCGCCGCGAATCGGCGTCGTGTTCGCGAAGTCCTCCGCAAGCCGCCGCAGGAACGGCTCCCACTCGCCGTCGTACGCCATCGCGCTCGCGAGCTTGGACCAACCGATCCAGTCAGGAAGCTTTACGCGCCGGTAGCTGTCGCGCAGATAGTTGAAGAGCTGCCGCTCGACACAGGCGTTCGGGATTTTGAAATATGTCATACCCTTCCGCCGTTCGCCCATCGAGAGGACCCCGTAGTAGTGGAAGAGCGAACGGAAGTTCTCCGGCTTGACGAGCTCGTCCGCCGGGAAACTCTCCACCAGGTCGAACGGGATCTCGCCCGTCGCGGCCAGCTCTTCGGTGAGCGGGCTCACGTCCTCCACATTTTGCGCACCCGCCTGACGCTGCAGTTCGACGATCGTCTCGAGCTTGTCGTAGTCGGTCGCGATGTTGCGGTCCACCATGTTCTTCGGCGCGCGCCCCATGGCGACCATCGACTTGAGATGGTAGAGGACCATGTCGGAGTTGAATACGCTCTCCTTGTCGATCTTCTCCTCGGCGAAGCAGTAGCCGTCGTACCACGGCTTGATGCCGGCGACGATCTTCTCGGGGTCGCCCTCCTGGAATTCTCCCGTTCCCTTGAAGTCGCGGTAGATCTGCAGCGTCTCGGCCTCGGAGAAGCCAAGCATCGCGTTGAAGGCCGCGTCCTGCGAAATGTTCGACGCGATGTTGAACCCGCTCGTCAAGTCGTCCATCGTCACCGGCGAGACGCCCGTCATGAAGATGCGGTCGAACGAGGACTTGAAGGTCTTGAACCAACGGCGGTAAAATCCCGCGCCGTGCGTAATCGAACGGTAGGGTTCGTTTCCGGACGAACGGATGAGCTCGTTCGTGAAGTTGTCGTACTCGTCGATCACGAGATAGCAAGGCACGTCCTTGGCCTTCGCGGTCTTGACGATCAGGTCAAACTTGGCACCTACTGGCTGCCGCTTGCACTCGGCGACAAAATCCGGCGCAAAGATGTCGCCGTTCGCCGCCAGCAGAAGGTCGAGCAACGTCGAAAGATAGAGATCGAATTTCTGGTCCAGCGGCGCGTCCGCGCCCTTGCCCACCTCGGAGAAGTCGAGTTTGAGCATCAGATACCGGTTGCGGTTCGCCGTCGGATGCGACCCGATCCAAAGACCGCCGAAGAGCTTTTCGAAATTCGCCTTCTCGTTCCGGTCGTAATAGAGCCGCAGCATGTCGAGGAATAGCGACTTGCCGAAGCGCCGCGGCCGCACGAAAAACACGAACCGGTCGCGCGACTCCAGCTTCGCCAGGAACTCGGTCTTGTCCACATAATACAGCCCCTCGTTGCGGATTACCTTGAAATCCGAAACGCCGTAGGGAATCATCAAGTTGTTCTTCTGTTCGCTCATCGACCGACATTATATCATATTTGAAGTGTGGAAGGTTTGGAATTTTTCCGTTTGCGACGGTTGCGCCAACAGGTCCCGTTCTTGACGAGCGACCCATGCGTGAAACATCATGAATTCACATCCCCGCCAGCAATTTCTGGACCACTCAATTACTCTCAATCCACGACTCTGCCGCCTGAGCCATTGCTTTCGCATTTTCTGCCGACAAGGGGAACACATGAAACCTGTGATTTTCTTCATCTTTCCATTCACAAAAAATCACAGGGGGCAGTTCTGACAATTCGTCATACCAATTAACCCTGTCCAGCACAATAACCATACTGCCGCAATTCCCCCCTTCTCCGCTAAGCAATTTCAAGACATCTGCTTTTTGCATTCCGATCTCAAAACAGCGTAATACCCCAACCCCAGGGGAAACTGCCAGAACACTCTTTTAACAACCAACCTCTGCTTCAACCATTCCGGGGACAGTCCCCAGCAGATCTTGAGATCCTTTGATTTGTCCCCGTATGAGACGCTTCCTCTTGTCACCCTTCAAAAATTCCTTAATCGCCAAATCAACCGCCTTTCGAGCCGCATTGATTTCGGCATCAAACGAATATTGCAGTATGCGATGCGGAGCTTGAACTTTCACCGTGGCAAACCGAACTCCTTCATAATTGTAAAAGGCATAGACCCGTTCCACCACAACCCGGCTCCAGTGAACACCAAAGGCTTTCACATAACTGCAGAGCCTGTTTTCGTATACCCTTTCAACTGTCATTCGAACCGTACCCGCACCTCTATAGGTGCGTTCATGCACAAAACCTCGAATAGCCAATCTTGCCTGCTGTCCAGCCATCGACTCATCAAATCCTCCATGTAGACCTCCAAGCGCCAAATATTCATCATACGTCCGAGATTCATTGTCCGCACCGAGAGCACTGCAAATCTCGGCAATGTTCGCCTCAAACCGCTCGGGCAGATATTTCAATACGCGGTCAAACTTTCGGCCGTACTCGAACATGAACAAGCCATCCGTTGTCAACGATGCCTCGATTCCGTTCTCGCGCATGATATCGTATAAAAAGGCATAACCGAACTCAGGACTATTCCCCTTCCCAGAATCCGGTTCCGTCAATGGCTCCCAGTGAATCACCTTGCAAGACCTTAGGTCTGGCACATCTGCGCCATGAAACTCAATCGAGTAATCATACGAAGGCGCCGGTTCGTTACCATGACTGTCCTCAACTACCATGACAGACACAATGAACAAAGGCAGAAAACATATCGCCAAAGAGAAAAACAATAGAATACGCGACATCATCATAGTCCCCCTACCATGTCAGTATTATGGGAAAAAATATCTTTTCTCTGGACGCAAGAATGGATTGACATATGATTCTCTCATCCATTTAGCCTCCTCTTTTATCAACTCGACTTTCCGACAACACTTACTACACCATTTTGGCAAATCTCCAAGCATCTGCGTAACTGTATCTTCCACGGAATAATCATATCTGGCTTTAGAATCGGGTGCGCGATTACCAGGTTCCGACCACCAAAGAGGACCATGCTGACTGTAATATGCTTTGCCTGAATAACCAGATGGCGTCATCTGGGGATCATCTGGGCTCCCCTGTGAATATCCAATTGATCCTGAAGCTACTGCCACATAATAGGGGAATAGCCCATATGGAGAATAATATGGGCCCAAGACATGAATACCATAATCTTTAGACACCCCATGTCCATAATAATCCTGCCTCATATGGGTCAATTCACCCAACCTCGTAAGAACTTTGTCACAATCCTCGTCAGATGGAGATTCTTTATCCAAGAGTTTATTTATCTCTGTACGCCACTGGGCCAAATTTTTTTTGTACAGCAAGATTGCCTCAATGGCCGTTTGATCTTCACTCTCAAATCGATTAAAATGATATGGCAACATTCCTGGAGTGGATCGATTATAGTCCTTATTGGAATCCATGCCAACATTCCCCGCGATAATTTTTCTAAGAAGATAGTCCTTAACATCATCGTCGCGAAGACATGGTACACTCTCGAGAAAATCTTTTGAAATCGTGTTTAATGCCTCTTCAACCATATCCTGGTGCGTATCCCATGGCCAAACCGAGGACCACAAGCCCAATATATCACAATAACCATACCCTCTGTTGCCACAAAATCCATATATGCCAACCCCTTCTATCTCACCTACAGGATCCCTGGCAAACCAGCGCCCAGTCTCCGGCGTATAGTTACGAAAGTTAAAGTAAATACCTCCTGCCTCGACATCGGCATATTCGCCAGAAATGCGCCAGGGATTGGGTTCAGCGAACGCTCCCGTCTGCACCGTGACCGCGCCGAACGGTGCGTACTCGTAGTGCGCGGCGAGAGTGTCGCCAGTTGCAACGACCTCGCTCACGTTCTTGTTGCCATCGTGCGTATAGAAAAGCGCCTCGCCGCCATGACTCCAAACGAGCGGACGCGTTACGATAGGTTCCGTATAATCCCACACGTATACATTACCAAGGCTGTCGGAGACCTGCAGATAGCCGTTGTAGACGAAGCACTGGTTGTTCTTCGTCACACGACGTCCCATGCGATCATAGCTCATCGTGATGGATGCATCACCGTTCATCCAGCGTCCAATGCGCCGGCCCACCGCATCGTAGGTGTAGACATACTTCGAGACCGAACCACTCGGAAGCGCATTCTCGACTTCGAGGAGCTCGCCGCGGTTGCCGTAGGTCCAACTGGCGGTGAGACCGTTGGGGTAAGTGAGCGAGGACTTGAGGTCGCTGCCCGCGACATAGTTCCACGCGAACGGCGTGTCACTTCCCGCGGCTAGCATCGTCGCCAGTCGGCCCGTCGCAAGATCGTATCCGAGCGTCGACTGGCGGACGCCGTTGAGCGAATAGCCGCCATCGCGGCCGAAGGTGTCGTGGAAGCGCTCGAGGATGTTCGTGCCGGCAACACCGACAACGGTCTCGTTCGTGTTTGCGCCGAAGGCGTCGTAGGAGAAGATCGTCGTGCCGGCTGCGTCTATTGCACTCGTTTGGCGACCGAGTGCGTCGTAGGAAAGTGCAATCGTCGGCGTCGTGTCGGAGTAGGTCGTGTTCGTCAAATTGCCCCAGTCGTCGTAGGCGTAGAACGTGTCGATGCCGCGCGCCCAGGTGCGCTTTGCAAGCTGGCCATGTCCGTCGTAATCGTATTTCAGCCCCTTGCCGTCGGCGTAGACCTTGTGACAGCAGTCCCATGCCGTCGTCGTCGCATGTCCGGCGAGGTTCTCGGTGCGTATGCGCTTGCCTATCGTGTCGTATGTCATAAGGTCGCGGGCAACAGTATACCATATTCCTCCAATGAACGCCTCTGTTTTCCGCTCGAGAATTCCATGGGGACAGTCTCCCCAACAGGGGCTCGCCGGACCAGCTTCGCGCCACCCCCACAGCCTGCGGCGCTAACACGGAGCACGG
>JAZUGW010000253.1:0-30150 GCA_045641465.1 Kiritimatiellia bacterium
AAATCGTCCCTTTAGTCCGGACGTCCCTTGCGTCCGGACGTCCTGAACAATGACCCTTCCGTCCCTTGACAGTGTGACGGCGTGACGTGTGTGACTTTTCCTGTCGTGACGGCGTGACGTCAGTGACCTGGCCTTCCGATCGGCTGAACGGTTGTTTTGAAATCCCTCGGGAACAGGTCACTCCTGTCACGAAGTCACTCCGGCTCTCACGTTGTCACGAAGTCACGCCGTGAGGAAGAGGTCTCGTGCGGAGGGGTCTGAGAGGCGGGTGACATTATTGGAAAAGTGTTCTGATAGATGGTTTGATGGTTCATAAAAATGTGAAAGGGCATTGATTTACGGTTCAGAAAAGTGTATAATGTCCGCCATGGACCGTAAGCGTTATATGGAAAAATTAGAGCAATGGGCGAAATCTTTTGGAAGAAAACCGCTCATTCTTGAGGGTGCGCGCCAAGTTGGAAAGACTTGGTTGATGCAGGAATTCGCAAAGTCGCATTTTGAGAACGTCGTATACGCACGATTCGACAAGGACAAACTTCTCAGGGCGATTTTTACGAAAGACTTTGACCTAGATCGAATCGTGCGAGACTTGCAGATCCGTTTCAATACGACGATTGATGCGAAGAATACGATTGTTCTTCTTGATGAGATTCAATCGTGCAAGGATGCTCTAACCGCACTCAAATATTTCTGCGAAGAGCGCCCGGATTTGCCAGTGATTGCTGCTGGTTCTCTTCTTGGTCTTGAGTTCCGTGATTCTGAACAAGGCGGGGAGGCAGACGGCAATGATGATGAGACGACGGGATTTCCTGTTGGCAAGGTGAACATACTTGAAGTCCATCCGTTTTCATTTGTCGAGTTTCTGGATGCCGTCGGACAAGGAGCGTTGGCGGAATGCACTCGTCAAGGTGATTGGGAGACGATGTCCACGTTCAAGGACAGACTGGAATATTTGCTGAAGCACTATTACATTGTCGGAGGCCTTCCGGAAGCGGTAGATGCCTATCGGCGTACGCAGAACTTTAGGGACGTTCGAAGAATTCATCATGAGATACTGGTCGGGTATCAGCGCGACATTTCAAAGCATGCTCCGAAATCCGATGTGCCGAAGATTGAACTTTGTTGGCATTCAATCCCCGCTCAACTGGCGAAGGAAAACAAGAAGTTCATGTATGCGGCACTTAAGAAGGGTGGACGATCGGCCGAGTTCAGGGCCCCTTTGCGTTGGCTTGAAGACGCTGGGCTTATTGGACGTGTCAAGCGGGTGTCGGCACCGAGATTGCCGCTTGACGGTTATGCGGATGGGGCGTTTAAGGTGTTCATGCTCGATGTGGGGCTCCTGTCGTCAATGTCTGGCTTGGCTCCCGAAGTCGTTTTGGAAGGACCGCGTGTCTTTTCCGAGTACAAGGGAGCCTTGACCGAGCAATATGTCTATCAACAGCTTCGGGCGGAAACCGAACTTGAACTGTATTACTATAGTCAGGATGATTCGCAGTGCGAGGTTGATTTTCTTGTTCAATTGGGCATGGATGTATGCCCTTTGGAGGTAAAGGCAGAGGAGAATGTCCGTTCACAGAGCCTCAAATCGTACCGAACTAAATTTGCGCCGAACGAGGTTTTTCGCGTTTCGATGAAGAATTATGAGGAACAGGATCAACTGCTTGAAAACGGTAAGGTTTGCCGATTTGCAAATCTCCCTTTGTTTGGAGTCCAAAGGATCGGCTCGGCCGAATGACTATTTTGAAATCCCTCGGGAACTGGTCACTCCTGTCACGAAGTCACGACGGTCCAGTCACGAATTTCACGCTGTCACGAAGTCACGCTGTCAAAAATTGGTTGCGATTGGTGCGAATTATGATAGAATAATCCTCAATTGAAGTTGATGGACTTATGTTTTGAATTGTAGGAGGAAATGAAGACATGAAATTGATTGTTCAGATATTGGCGGCGTTGTTTGTCGTTGGGCTCGTGGTGATTGTCGGGCGGTTTGTGCTGGCGGTCATCGGTGTGGGCGCGGCAACCTTGTGGCGGTTGTGGCCGGTCATTGTCATCGGCGGCGCCGTATGGCTGATCGCCAGTAAACGGCGGTAGGAGATTGTCGTTGTGAATCGTGCCCGCTTGCCGAACGCAAGGGAATGTGGTAAAATAGTCGCATATTGGAAACTTTGAAGAGGGATCCAATGAAGGTCAATCCTTCATGTGAAGGATGCCATCGTCGTTACTTGGGGATTCCGCTTTTGCGAAATCCAGCTGAAAAGGAATGTGAAATGAATTGGAAGAGAGTTCTTTCGATGCTCGCCGCCGCGATCTGCGCACTGGGCGCGGAGGCGGCGCAGTACCATGTGACCACTCGGCAGACCTATACGGGAATATGGTCGCTTAGGCCCGGCAGCGGTCTCATCTACCATATCGACCCCGGCGGAGAAATCGTGGTCAACAAGAGCAATGGTAACTGCTACATTGAAGTCTGCTATACCGGCAATGCGGGTACCCCTTGTGGATTGTGGCTGGAGGGAGGTACGATCAGGTCGGACGTGTTGGCGCTTCGAGGTAGTGGCAATAACAAGTCCTATTCGACTTATCGCCAGCTTTCGGGTACGCTGAACATGGCCGCAGACGGTGGCATCTTCTTCGATGGCGGAATCGTCGAGATGTTAGGCGGTGTCTGCAATGGTCCGGTTAACTTCCGCAACTGCGCGTTCGCTGAGTTCACGATGTCTGGCGGCATGCTCAATGCACCGTCATTCGGAGGCGCCAACATGGACAAGGCCGACATTACCTTCGCCGTAGTGGATGCCTACGCGGTGACGGGCGACTACCGGACGAGCAATCGCTATGCCATCAAGGCGACGACTCCGATCACGCAAGCCCCGAAGTCGCTCAAGATCACCGGTACGCCCGTTTCGGGTTGCGCCTACGGACTGGTCGACGGCGTCGCCGACGACACGTTCTTCACCCAGACCACAGTGAGCGTGCCAGCCGGCTGGGAGTTCACGCGGCGCGGTGGCAAACTGCTGCTGATCGAGTCCGCGCCCCTTGCCGTCAAGACGGCCACGTGGACTGGTGCGGCGGGCGATGGCAATCCGCGCACCCCCGGCAACTGGATCTGCTACGCAGGCGACGGCACGGTGATCGCGAATATCCTGCCGGGCTTTGATACGTCCGTGTGGGTGCCGACTGGAACCACGAATTTCACCTTCCCGCTGGACCGGGGGATTGTCTTCGGAGAGTTGCGTTTTCAGGGAGACGCGTACACGTTGACCGCTGAAACGGATTGGCGTGGACTCGACTTCAATCTGGTGACGCGCGCACCGGCGACGATCGACTTGAACGGGCAGGTGCTGAAGGTGTCGGGCGAGCCGTCCGCGACGCCGCAGGTGGACGACCTGACGCAGCCCGGTGGCGTTGTGCGGGCGACCTATTACGGTAACAGCACGCAGCAGGGCGGTTCGCCCGCGTTGCTTATCGACAATGTGGTGACGAGTTCGTCGCGACTCCTCTCGGGTGTATTCCAGGGATGTGCGCTCGACTACGATTTCGGCGCGGGACAGGAGACCGTGGTGCGTGGCGTGCGGTTCTATTGTCCCTCTGGGCCCCGTCGTCCGAAAGCGTTGACGATTTCCGGCACGAACGCCGACCCCGCAACGGCGACGGACGCCGATTGGAATCTTCTCTACACGGGATCGAACTTGAATCTCAAGTCTGGTGGATGGACGGACTATTTGACGTTCGACAACGACACGCCTTATCGCGCCTATCGCATCAAGGTCACCGCGAACATGGGTTCCGATCAGTATGGCAACTACCTTGAGTTCTATGAAATGGAATTCGTTCGTGAAGCGCGTCAGCCGGCGACCGAGGTGACGACAGGTGTTGACGGCGGTGAGCTCCGGTTCGACATCCCGGCCGATCTGTACAAGGAGATCGCGAAGACGAAACTCTCGGGGGCGCTCAAGGTCGTCAAGGAAGGGGAAGGCACGCTCGGCTTCAAGAAGACCAATCAGTCGTTCACGGGAGGTGTTGATACACTGGCCGGCATCTTGCGGACCCAGGGAGCTCCGGGCGAATGGATCTTTGGCGGTGCCGCTACGCAGAATCAGACGGCAACGACGGTCACGCTTCACGAAGATACGATGCTGGACCTCTGGGCCTACCAGGCCTGGGGCTATACGACGTTGGTGCTGGATGGCGGTACGGTTACCGGCCGGAGCCCGTTGTTCAATCCGAAACTCCGCCTGACGGCGCCGTCGACGATTCGCGCGACCGGAGATTTGCTTGTCTCGCCCGGTGCCGATCTCTCCGACCTCGGCGGCCAGACGCTGACGCTGCAAATCTCGGGCGGAACTTGTACGGCCTTCAAACAGTCGTCCATTTCAAACGGCGTCATTGACGTCGTCTCGGGCGGCTGGTTCGAAAACGCGGTGGCGCTCGATGCGCGTACGGTCGATCTGAAGATGTCGGCGGCGATGAGACTCACCGCGCCGCTCGCCGTGCACGACTATGTGGCCCGCCGCGACAGTAACTATAACGAGGGCGATGCGGAACTCTCCGTGTACGGTACGTTCTTGCCCGTGACGGACTTCTTCTGGGGCTGTACGATGCAGGACGGTTCGTCGATCGACCTTTCCGCGCGGACGAACGAATGGTCGATTGTCTCGGCCTTCACGGTGGGCCGCAATGTGGTCTCGTTCGCAGACGGCGCGTCCGTGACGATCGCCCTGGGCGCGCGCCGTCCGGCACGCGGCGAGCGGATTGTCTGCTGGCATGTGGCGCCGACGAACTTGGAGACGCTCTCATTCGCGTTTTCCTTCGACGACGAGACGATGACGGCGGAACCGGCGTTGGTGACCCCTACGGGCATCTTCTACGGCAACGAGCCGAGCGTGGTCGACCGTGCCTATTGGACGGGTGCGATCGACGACGACGTGACGAAACCGGGCAACTGGGCCTGCACGAACATCGTGAACGAAGGCGTGGCTGGTGCCGTGCCGGGAACCATCACCACGATCCATCTTGCGGGTGACTGCGCGATGAATGTGCCGGCGGAATCCGATCTCGCGTATTGGTGGGTCATTTGCGATGCTCCGCTGGCGTTGACAGCCGACTGCGATTGGCGCGGACTCGACCTCAATCTCATTCAGGATGGCGCCGTCATCGACCTGCGTGGACACAAACTCTTCGTCTCGGGTTTCGCCGGCACGACGGTCCGTACGCTCACCATCACCGATTCGACGACGGGTGCTCCGGGCGAGTTCCATGTGGAGGTGCCGGAAGCTGCGCCTTTCTACGTTTCCACGATCGCGATCGACGGGAATGTGCGGCTCGTGAAGGAGGGCGCAGGAACTTTCTTGATGTCACGCGCCCACCAAGCCTACAGGGGCGGGACGGAAATTGTGGCGGGCGTGCTGCGTTCGGAGGTCGATGTGATGGACTGGCCGTTCGGCGGCGATGGCATTCTCGATCCGTCGGCGATGACGATCACCGTGCGCAAGGGCGGCCAGCTCTATCTCGCGGGCAAGCAGCATTGGGCCAATGCAACGGTTGTTCTTGCCGGTGGCGAGGTCCAGGGACAGACGGCGGACTTCAATCCGACCATCGTCGTCACCGAGGATTCGCAGATTTCCCCCAAGAGCGGTAATCTGACCATTTCCCCGACGGCCCAATTCTGCGATTTGGGCGGCAAGACGCTTTCGGTGGCGATTGAAAGCGGAAGGGGGTTCTATCTCAACCAGTCCCAGCTGGAAAATGGCACGTTCGACATCCTTAGCGGCGGTTGGTTCGGCGTCAAGGCCGCGCTCGATGCCCGCACGGTCAATCTCAAAGTCGGCTGTGCACTCGACATCTCCGCCGATCTGACGGTGCGCGACTATGAGTCGAAGTACGGTGCGAACTACAATGCCGGCACCAACGTGATGACGGTGTGCGGCACATTCACGCCCTTGACGGACTTCTTCTATGGTTGCACCTTGGCGAACGGGGCGACGATCGACCTCTCGTCGAAGACCAATGCCTGGTCCACAACGAGCGCGTTCACGAGTGGCAACCGGACCGTGACTTTCGAACCAGGAGCACGCGTGGGCGTCAAGTTGGGCGAGCGCAAGTTCGAAGACGGCGACCAGGTCATCGCCTGGACGGAAGAGACCGCGCCGGAGAACGCCCGACAGCTCAAGTTCAAGTTGCTGGAAGGCGGCGGTACGCTGTATGTCGAAGACGACGGCGTCTACTTCCGGGCATCTGGTCTGGTGATCTTTGTGCGTTAACTTCTGCACGGTGGTGGTCCAACCATTCTGCCATCGGGAGATTTTTAACGAGAGGAACTGAATATGAAAAAGTTGAAGATGCTGTTGGGAATCCTGATTGCGGCGGTTGCATCGTCGGCGACGGCTGCCAGTTTGGCATTGGCGCGCGACGGAGAGAATTTCACCATCAAGCCGACGGGATTGGCGGGGCAGCCGAACATCTACCTGGTGTGGGATACGGTGGACAGGGGAAATGCAATTGACAGCTGGGCGAATCGTCGGGAGGTTTCGCATCCGGATCTGGCGGATGGCATGACCATTACCACGCCTGTCGCCGGTGTGCCTTTCGGGTCCCGTGTGCGCGTGATCGCGCAATCCGACGTGGCGTTGCTGGATGGCCCGGTGGAGATGACCAGGGATCAACAGTTCATCGACACGGGAATCGCCGGCAACGCGGCCACCGGGTGTGAATTCGGTTTCCTGCCGACGGGACGAAGCACGGGCTGGGCGTCGGCGCTTTCCGCGAAGTGCGACAACTTCACCTTCGGCAATGAGAATACCAACAACTTGAAGATGTATCTGCGCTGGCGGACAGTGGACAAGGGACGTTGCAACTTGACGGGCGGACAGTGCAACGTGATCGCATTGAACGCGAACAATGACGGCAAGTGGCTCTGCAACAACGCCCAGGTCAACGACGGGTACGCAAATCAGACGCTGGGAACCGACGCCGGCAAGATCGCCATCGGCACCAATGCCGAGCGGAACCGTTGGCTCTATTGCAAGTGGTGGTATGTCAAGCTGTACAACAACAAAACGACTCTGGCGCGCCACTATCAGGCGGCGCGGCGGCTCTCCGACGGCGTGAATGGCTTCTGGGAAGATGTGTCGAAGAGTTTTGTGGTCAACCAGGGAACCGGCGGGAACTTCACGTCGTCCGCGAATCCCACGGAGACTCGACATACGATCGACCTTACCGCTTCCAATACTGTGGCCTTGCGTTTGGATGACTGTCTGGACATGATTGGACTGACGATCGAAAGCGGAAACCTGGTGGCCACGGTGCCGGCAGGGGTGTTCCCCTCGACAACGCAGTACCAGCTCGTGTGGGATGAAGCCGACCGCGGTACGGCGCTTTCGAATTGGGCGCATGCGCAGGCCTTCGCCTGCACCGATCCGACGGTCGGGGGCGCGCTCACGTTGCCGTGCGGGACGGTGGGGACGGCGAAGTTCGTGCGGGTGCTGGCGGTGGAAAACATGCAGCTGCTCGACGGTCCGGTCAAGATGACGCTTGACCGTCAGCAGATCGATACGCGTATCGCCGTGCCGAAGGTGTGCGGACTGGAAATGGGATTGAAATTGACCGGTAGAAGCTCCACCTGGGCGTCGGTCGTCGGGGCCACGCGCGACAATTTCACCATCGGCAACTATGACGGCGACTTGACTAAGCTTTACATGCGCTTCCGCACCGTTGACACGGCGAAGAACCCAGCCCTCGACAATTCGAAGTGCAACGACATCAGCATTCGTGGCGGCGTGTGGACGGTGAATGGCGTCGAGCAGACCGGTGCCCAAGGAATGATTGCCAATGCACCGATTGGAACCGATAAGTCGAACGTGTTTCTCGGCACGACGGCGAACCAGGATCGCTGGGCACATGGCGAGTGGTGGTATGCAAAGCTCTACGATGTCGACGACGTCCTTTTGCGGTCGTTTGTGCCGGCGAAGAATCCGCGTACGAACCGCGTGGGCTTCTTCGAGTCTGTGAGCGGCGAGTTCTACACGAACGACGGCAACGCGGTGGACTTCACGAGCGACGGCGCGGCATCCGGGACGGTTTGCGGCACGCTTGCGACATCGCCGCTCTTGGCGGTTGGTCGCCATGCGGTCTGGACCGGTGCCGGTGTGGCGGGGAATCTGTCCGATCCGAACAACTGGCGGGTGACCGATACCTCGGGCGAGGTTGTTCCCAATGCCGTACCGGACGGTGCGACCCTGGTGGCAATCGGTGAAGAAGGGGCGTCCACCACGTTCACGCTGCCGGCGGGACAGTCATTCGTCTGCGGTGGGTTCGACCGGGTGGATGTCTCTTTGGCGGCAGACAGCGCACTTGATGGCGCGGTACACATCCCGGTCACGCTCTACGACAGTCTCGTGTTTTTCTCGGGTTCATATGTCGATTCGGGTTTCTTCCCCACCGGGCGCACGCATGTGTCGATGGACGTGGCTGTTCAGGCCGACAGTGAATACTGGTTCGGGGCATGGAATGTCGCTTATAATGCCGGAGCCTTTTCGTTCTGCAATGACGGCACGGGATCCTACTCGGGCTACGGTAATAAATCAGTGGGTACGCCGAAGAACACTCAGGTGCCGGCTGGGCGACATACGATCGAGATGGATCGCGGCGTGGCCAAGGTCGATGGCACCACCTGGTCGACGCACCACTACGATGCGGCCGAATTCCAGGTTTACCACTCCCTGTACATTGCAGGACAGAACCGTTCGGGGGTCATACAGCAAAATATGTCCGGCGCGGGGATCAAAATCTACAGCTGCAAGATTTGGGAGGACGATGTGCTGGTGCGTGATTTCGTCCCGGCCCGGCGTGCCGATGGTCGTTGCGGACTCTACGACCGCCTGGCCAACAAGTTCTATGCCTGCTGGCACAATGGTGCCATTTGTCGCGGCGCGGCGGGAGAAACGTTGACCACGTGCAACAGCAGCTTCTACCTTCCGGAAGGTTCGAAGATCGACCTGGCGGGACACAACCTCTCGATTCCCGGCGCAACGCTGTTCGAGGGCGGCGTGGCGGTGTTCGACAACACGAGCGACACGCGGGCGGCGCTCAATGTGGATGTCGACGGTTCCGTGCATAACGGCGAGGTCGAAATCAAGGGCAACATCCAGTTAGTGAAGAACGGCGTTGGACGCCTGGTGGCGGCCCGCCAGAATCAGGGTTACACGGGCGGCACGCGGATCAATGCCGGTGCCATCTCCTTGGAATCGGAACCGAAAGGTTCTGGCCTCTACTTCCCGTTGGGTGCGGACCAGAGTGGCATCTTCGTGGCCGCCGGGGCCGAGTTCGACCTCAACGGCAACTACAACTACTGCCGCTATCCGTTCACCCTCGACGGTGGTACGATCGCCAATCGCGGTGCGGCGGCCGCCACTCAGGGCCATGCCGGTTTGGGCGCCATCACGTTGACGGCTGATTCGCAGATGATATTGGATCGTGGCATCGTCGTCAATTCCTATGCGCCGAACAATGAACCATATGAATTCAATGAACGAATTTGGACGCCGGCGGTGATCGATTTGGGCGGAAAAACGCTCACGGTGACGATCGCCAGCGGTTTCTATCTCGACATCAACCGGTATTTGACCATTCGCAACGGCACGCTGGCGACCCGCGGTGCGGGTACGTTCCGTCCGGATGGGGATTCAATCATCGACGCCTCCGCCGCGACGTTCGACATCGGTACGAAATATGAAGTCTACGGGAAGAGTGATTTGGTCGTCGGCGACCTGATCGTCCGCAACGACATCGCATGGAACTATGGCGACAAGCGAATCCTCGTGACGGGAACGTTCAAGCCGGTCGCCAATGGTTTCAACAACACCGTGCTGCAGGATGGCGCGACGTTGGATCTGTCTGAGCAGACGGGCGTTTGGAATACACAGAGCGTGACGACCGGACGCTTTGCGACTTTTGCCGACGGGGCGAAGATCAAGGTCGATCTGGGTGATCGTACGGGATTCGCCGACGGTGCCAAGCTCGTCAGTTGGACGACCGAACCCGCATCGGATGTCACATTCGTCATGGCACCCGATTCGAAGTACAAGTATTCAAAGTTGTCACGCAAAACAGATGGACTTTACTTCCACGGCGGTTTGATTGTCACCATTCGCTGATAGGTGGACCAGAGTTGTTTTTAACGAAAGGGGAACAAAATGAAGAAGACATTGTTTGGATTCATTGCGCTGAGCTGTGTCGCCGTGTGCGGTGTGGCCTCCGCTGAGGTGGCGTTGCCGGGCGACTACACGCCGCTTGCCTGGGTGGCGTCGGACGGCTACCAGGAGCTCGACACGGGGGTGCCGGTTTCCGAATCGTTGCAGGTCGAGGCCGATGTCGTGTTCCACAACTACCACGGCGAGGTCAGTTTCGGCGCCATTGACGGACTCGATGCCAACGACTGGCGGTTCATGAACTATGGTTCCGGGTTCATCTTCGACTGCGGCAATACGCGCTTGGGCAATCAGGCGGCTGGACGGCTCGCCTTGGACACGCGCTATATTCTCCGGTTCGGCGTGACCAACGGTACGGCCTATGCCGCCGCCGAGGTTCAGGCCACAGGGGCATCGGTTGCAAGCTATCAGGCCGCTTTGGCGGATCGGATCATGCCAGGCCGTTTCCGCGCGTTCCACGGGTTCGGTCAGCAGGCCGTGTATGGACTCAAATGCTGGGACTTCGTGGACGGCGATCGGTCGCAGCGCGCGTTGTTGCGCGATTTTGTGCCGTGCCGGAATCCGGCCGGCGTGGCGGGCTTGTGGGACAAGGTGAACGGTACGTTCTATGGAAGCACCGGTGAGGACGAACTCATCGGATCCGATGAAGGCGCAGTGATGTTCAACTATCTGAGCGCGTCCACGCGATTCCTGAATGGTGGTCTCGCGGGTCCGTTCATCGACACGGGCGTGACGCCGACCTATTCCCTGCAAGTCGCGCTCGACTTTACGCCGCTCGCAGATACGGGCGACATCTCGATGGGCATGTGGGGCCAGAGCGATCCCTATTCCTGGCGTATGTTCACCCACGCCAACGGTTTCTATTTCGACTGCGGCGGTACGGGGAGTGCGACCGCAAGTCAGATCCGCATCGGTCCGAAGGATAAGCTGAACGGCATCCACGGTCTGCTGGAATTCGGCTGCGACGACACGAACACCTTTGCCCAGTTCACGAACCTGAAGACCGGGGAGCAGTCGGAACGCTACACGGCGGCGGTGGGTACCAATCCGTTCGCGGCGGAGACGATCGGCGTGTTCGGCGGCAACAAGAGCGGCGTGAAGCCGTTTGCGATGACGCTCTACTCGCTGCGCTTCTCGGACAAGAACGGTTCGGGCGAGCGCGTGACGACGCACGACTTCGTGCCGTATCGGAACGACGACGGCCGGTATGGTCTCTTCGACAAGGTCACGGGCGACTTCAAGCCCAACACGGGCGTGAACGGTGGATTCGTCTTCGGCTATGCCTATACGACCGAAGGGACGACGCTTCGTGCGCGTTCCGGTACCTTGACCGACGAGGACAGCCTGACGGCCTACACGGCGGTCGAGAAGACCTCGCGCCATGTGTTGAACGCCGGTGCGCGGACAGCATTCCCGACGCTGACAGTCGCGGAAGGCACCTTGTCGTTGGCCGATGGCGTCTCCCGCACGACGACCGTGGCGGGCGCGTTGACGCTCAAGGGCGGAACCCGCCTCGTCTTCGATGTGATCGATGCGCAGAACGATGCGCTTGCGGCAACGTCTTTGACGCTTGTCGATGCCGACGCCGAACATCCGGTCAAGATCGATACGCGCGCATACGGCCGTACGCTCACGGGTTCGCACACGCTCCTCACGGGCGGTGCGCTCACGGCGGCGGACCTTGCGAAGTTCACGCTCAAGTCGGAGACGCCCGCGCATCTGGAGGTGGCGGACGGCAATCTCGTGTTCGTCGCGGAAGCCGCGCCGGCCGAACTGGCGTTGCCGGCGGGTTACCGTCGTCTGGATTTTGTGGAATCGTCGACTTCTCAGTATGTCGACACGGGGGTGTATTCGAGTCCGCAGACCGTGGTCGACATGACGGTGTCGTTCCCCGTGCTGCCGGGTGAAGGCGCTTGGTATTCCTATATGGGTGCACGTTATGGCGGCGGTCACACGCACCAGTTCGGCGGTTGGATCTACACGAAGAACGGCGCGACATGGCACTATGCCGCGACGCGGGCGACGGAATCGACTTCGACCATCCCCGTGGCGATCGACACGCCCTATCAGGTCCATCTGGAAAAGAACGGTCCGTGCCTGGTCGATGGACAGTACATGGATGTGGGCGCGGGCGCGGAATCGGGGAGACCGATCTACCTCTTCGCGATATGCAATAACGGTTCGGTGGGTTCCGCGGGCAATTCGCGCATCCATGGCTGCCGGATTGCCACGAAGATCGACGACGGGGTCTTGCGCATTGAGCGCGACTATGTGCCTGTGCTGCGTGAGGCGGACGGCGAGATCGGCTTCTATGAACGCGTGAGCGGCACGTTCGTCGGACGGAATTCGGGTGGCACGTTCGGGGCCGGTCTGCCGGCGGCGATTACGGGCACCGACTACACGCAGACGGCGGAACGCACAACGGTGAACGGCGTTGACCTCACCGGCACGCTCACCTGGTCGGCGGGCACGCTCGCCGTGGCCGAAACGGCCGTACAGGAAATCCGCTGCGGCGCGCTACAGTTCGCGGGCGGCACATTGGCGTTCGCCACGCTGGGCGAAGGCACGCCGGAAATCAAGGTGGCGGGTGCCGCCACGGTGACGGGACCCGTGACGGTGACGTTGCCCCCGGCTTTGGCGGAAGGCACCTACGCGCTCATTTCGGCGCAGTCCTTCTCGCTTGCGGGCGGATCGATTGCCCTGGCCGATGGATGTGCCGTGGGAACGGATGGCGCGACGCGTACGCTGGAGACGACGGCGACGGGGGTGCTGCTCGTCGTCGGCGCACAGACCATGCCTGCCGGCTACCAGCGCCTAGAATTCATCCGCTCCACGGGACGCCAGTTCCTCAATACGGGGACGGAAATCTGGGAGTTGTCGTCCATCGACTTCCGCTTTAGCGGACTCTCGCAAGTCGACCACAAGGCGCTCTTCGGCCAGGACAAGTGGGAGAATTCGCGCTTCATGCTGGATATTCAGTCGCCCGTCCTCTATTTCCACGGCCCTGCCACGGCCGTGCGGTTTGACATCCCGCCGATCGAGGCCACGTGCCGTTTCCTCGTGGGTGCGGACACCTACGGCCGGCTCACGCGCAGCGATCTCGAGGAGCCGCAAGTCCGTCATACGCAGATGACGTTCAACGGACTGGATCGCACGTTGAACCTGTTTTCGACCAAGGGCGACCTTAACCATGCCTGCCAGTATGCGTTCCACGAAATGCGCATCGCGTATGATGGTGAACTGCAACGCTACTTCGTGCCGTGCCGCAATCCGGCCGGCGAACTGGGTCTGTGGGATTTCGTGGAAGGGCGCTTCTTCGGCAACGAGGGCGAGGGACAGTTCCAGGGACCCTGCTCGACCGGGGCGTATCTCAACTACGCGGAGTCGACCGGCAAGCAGCGAGTGCTGACGGACTATCCGATGGATACGAACACCGTGGTGAAATTCTCGTTCGGCAAGCCCGTCTACGCGAATGGAACGGCGTTCTTCGGGCTCGCCTGGAATGGGAGCTGCTACCTCTTCAACCAGCAGAACAACCTCTTCTATTTCCATGGCTCCGGCAACGCGTTCAACTCGGCGGGGCTGCCCGACCCGAATGCCCGCTATACGTTCGAGCTCGGTGACGACGACTTGGCGGTGATCAAGAAAGTCGGCTCCAACGTGATGCAGTCGCTTTCGGTCTCGCGGGCGGTGACCAGCTCGGCCGACAACCAGCTCGCGGTGTTCGATGTCATTGGCGGCGGCAGGGCCTCGAGCTATCGCTTCTATTCGCTCGATCTCGGCAAGGCCGCCGGCGAGGGAGCGCGTCCGTGGCCGGTGACGTGGGATGCGCGGCTCGTGCCGTACCGTTCGGTGGAGGGCGAAGTCGGCCTGCTGGACGAAAAGTCTGGCAAGTTCTATCCTGCCATGGGAACGTCACTGGATGTCGGCGAACCGCTTCGATACGGCTATGCGTTCAATCCCACTGAAAACGGCGTCGTCGTCTATGACGGCGTGATCGAGGTGGAAGACGCTTTCGCGGTTGCGAATGTGCGGAAGGAAGAGTCCGGGACGATCCAGATGGGGCTCGTGACCTCCTTCTCGACGCTCGATGTCGCGGAAGGGTGTTTCTCCCTGCGCGACGGCGTGGCGCGTACGACCAGCGTGTCGGGTACGCTTACGTTGGCGGGCGGTACGCGCCTTGCGTTTGATGTGGCGCCGGGAGGTTACGATCGTGTGTCCGCGACGACGATCAACCTTGGGGAAGCCAGCGCGGAGAATCCCGTGATTGTCGATCTCACGCCTGCGGGTTGGGGAACGTTCAGCGAGTCGGGCAAGTTGGCGCTCCTTTCCGCCAACAACCTGACGGCGGCGGATGCGGAGAAGTTCACGGTGTACGGCCTCGAGGCGACGCTGAGCGTGGAGAACGGCACGCTCGTCGCCACGTTGCCGCCCGCGATCCCGCTGACGGCGCAGTGGACGGGCGCGGGCGACCGTACGCGTGTCGACGACCCGGCGAACTGGGTCTGCTTCAATGCGGCCGGCCAGCCGATCGACGGCATGCTGCCGACGAACGTGACGACGATCGTTCTCGGTGCGACGACCGACTTCAACTTCCCGGCGGGACAGACCCTGTTCTTCCGTGATATCCAGCTTGAGCGGAGCGAAGTGACATTGACGGCGGACTGCGATTGGCGCGGACTCAACCTGCCGATCGACTTCAAGGTCAATCTTGCGGGACACACGCTTCGCCTTGCCTCGCTCGCGGGTACGGGCACGATCACGGACGGTGTCTATCAGCGTCTTGACTTCATTCGTTCCACGGGTACGCAGTGGATCAACACCGAGGTGTTGGCGTCGTCGACGTTGCAGGCGGAAATGGACTTCGCCTCGCATGCCCATACGGGCGACATTACGGTTGGCGTCAACAATCAGAACAACGACAACGTCGACTGGCGCTTCTTCGACTATGAGAAGGGCGTGCTCTTCGACTACGGCGACAATCGCTCCGGCAGCACGTCGGCTACGCCGCTCACGCTCAACACGCGCTATGTGGCGCAGTTCGGCCGTGAAGTCAATACGGTTTACAACCGCGTGTATGTCAAGGGCAACGACATACCCTATGCCGACTACTCAGTTGCGGCGTCGGCGACGGTCTCCGCGCAGCCGATCGGCATCTTCGGCGGTTTGGGCGCTAACAATGCGGTGAAGTATGCGCAGATGTCGCTCTACTCGCTCAAACTCACCGATCTTGTAGAGGGTGAGCGTGTGGCCGTGCGCGACTTCGTGCCGGCACGTAAAATGGCGACGGATGAACTCGGACTTCTCGATCTGGCCAACGATGTCTTCTATCCGAACAACGGTACCGGCGTGTTCACGGCTGGTTTTGCGCGCGCCTCTGGCGAGGTGGGCGGATCCGTTGAGGTGGACGTCCTTGCGGGCGCTCAGCTGTTCTGGCAGGCGACGGACCTCAACCTCATGGGTACGGTGAAGCTCGTGAAGACGGGCGAAGGCACGTTCTATCCCCAGCGTGACGGTGCCACATACGCCGGCGGTACGGAGATCCGTGCCGGTGTGCTGCAGTTGACGGGACTCGGAACGACGCATCGACTCGGTGCGCTTGGGAGCGAAATCACGGTGCGTGCGGGTGCGGCGGTCGAACTTGCGTCCAACTACGATCTGCAGGATTACGTTTTCACGCTCGATGGCGGTGAACTGCGTTCGACGATCGGAACGATTGCCACGCCTGCGAGCAAGGCGCATCTCACGCGTGTCAATGTCACCTCGAACGCCACGATGACCAGTTCGTCCGTTACCGGTTTCATCGGCAGCAGCTACACCCCCACGGTGCTGGACCTTCAGGGGCATGAACTCGAAGTCAACATCCCCTACGCCATCTATCTCTCGAATCTCACCTCGACGCCCGGCAAGATCGTGTTCCGCGGGCGGTGGTGCGAATGCTACAGCAAACCGGTTGACCTCTCGGCATCGACTGTGGAAGTGCACGGCAACTTCATTGTCAATAGCAATGTCACGGAGGTTCGTTTCGGCGACTATATCGTCTGTACGACGGACGAAGAGGATAATGGCGAGGCCAATACAACCGGTTACACGTCACCGGTCTTTGTGCATGGAACTTTCAAGCCGGTGACCACGCGCTTCACGGGTTGCACGCTCATCGACGGCGCGAAGATCGACCTGAGCGACTTTGCGGGCACATTCGATGTGGTGAGTACGACGAGGCGGACTTTAGTGCCGCATACACTCCTTTTCGCGGAGGGCGCTACTATCGGCGTCGTGCTTGGCGATCGTCGTGTGCGAAACGAGGAGAAGCTCATCGCCTGGACACCGTCCGGCACGGACGAGCCAGCCGTCAAGGCCGCCTTCACGGCTGAGAAGCGTCCGGACGTACTCCTCGAGGTTCGCGAGGATGGACTCTATGCCATTTCGAACAGTACGATCATTTTCATTCGCTAAAGAAGAAGTCATTGATGAAAAAAGGGCTCGTTCAACTCGTTTCGCTCACACTTCTCGTCCTTGAGGCGCTTGGCGTCCAGACGGACTCGGTACTGTGCCGCACTGAGGCGGGGCGCATTCGGGTGCGCACGTCGTTCTTTGAAGTGACGCATCCGCAGAAGGGCGGCGGCGGGTTGCCGCGGGAAGTGGCATTTCTCCACTCGGGCCACGTGGACAAAGAGCTCTTCCTCTTCGACCGTGTGTACCAACGCGGTACTCGGCGGATGTACAACTTGAAGGACGATCCGCTGGCGACGGCGCGGGTGGTGGAACAGACACCTACCCGCGTCGTGGTCGAGAGCCGTTCGCGCTACGTCAACGGAAAGGGCGAACCGGCGCCGGACGGAACGCGGGCGGTCTATCGGTTCGAATATTGCGCGACGAGTCCTGTCGTGCGGGTGAGTGCCGAGGTCACGCGCGACGCCGCAAAGGCGGAGCCCTGGACGGAGCTGCACTTCCTCCACTTGAGCCACTTCAAGCCGGCCTATCGCGCGTTTCTGCTCGGACCCGACGCCGCGCGCGTGCCGTTCCAGGCGAAGGGCGCTGCGGGCGGCCCGTCCAGTGGCGACGACTGGGCGCTGATGGCGTCGGATACGGATGCCGTTGGCGTGGGCGGTGGCGACGTCTCATGTTGGGATGCCGCTCGCGAGTTTTGCTATTATACGGTTTTGGCACGTGGTTCGATGCCGAAGTCGGAGACGACGCGCCATTTCGACGGACAGCTCTATTTCGGTCCGGCGGGGAAAGACGCCGCCTGGTATTGCCGTCAGTTCGAAAGACTGGCGAAACCGCCGCCCGCGGAAGGTCCGAAACTCGAAACGGCGCGGTCGCGTTTGACGTTCACCGATGCGGCGAGCGGGTTCCTCTGCCGTTCGCTCGAGGACAAGGCCACGGGCGTCGTGTTTGGACGCACGCGGGCGAAGGTGCCGGGCCTCTGGCGGCTTCAGTTCCGCAAAGGCGCGGCGGGCGAAGCGTGTGAACTCGCGAGCCGTACGGTCCCGCCGGGACGCGTGGAGACGACGGTAAGTGGACTTCGTTTCGTGTGGGAAAAGCTGTCGTTGGCGGATGAACCGGGCGTGGTGGACGTCGTCTGCGAGGTGACGCGCGAGACGGCGGGCGATGGTTTCGAGTTCCGCATCCAGGTGGCGAATCGAAGCAAGGTGTACGGTCTGTATGAAACCTGCTATCCGTATCTTGAGCGGGTGAGTTCGGCCGGGGCGGGCGATGTGGCGATGCCGGGTGGACATTGGCCGACGGGCAACTGGGGCATGGCGCTTATACGCAAGAACCGCCAGGGAAAGTTTGCGTCCTATCCGGGCAGCCCCATGCCGATGCAGTTCGCGGCGTTTCTGCGCGAGGGCGCGGGACTCTACTTCGCCCCGCACGACGACGGCGCCACGCCGAAGTCCTTCCGGTTGACCCCGGGGCAGGATGTGTCCTTCGAGACGCTGGCGAGCGATGCCGGCGTACCGGGCAAGGCGGGGGCGCCGACATTCCCCGTCGTCGTCTCGACGTTCAAGGGCGACTGGTGGCAGGCGGCGGCGCGCTATCGCGCCTGGGCGACGCAGCAGGCGTGGACGCGGAAGGGTCCGATCGCCGCGCGCACCGATTATCCGCGCCGCCTAGTCGAGAACGGTTTCTGGCTCAATCTCAGTGGTACGCCCGAGATGGTGGAGAAGTGGGCGAACGAGGCCCACGCGCGCGTCGCCGGACGGGTGCCGTTCGGCATCCACTGGTATTGCTGGCACGAGATTCCCTTTGACCATACGTATCCCGAATACTTCCCGACCAAGAAGGGATTCGCCGAGGCGGTGGCGCGTTTGAAGGCGAAGGGCATTCTGGTGATGCCCTACATTAACGGACGCCTCTGGGACATGGACATTCCGAGTTTCGCGGCGGCGCGTCCCTTTGCCACCAAGGACGAGAACGGAAAACCGCGGATCGAATTGTATGCTTCCCGGCGTCGGCTCGTGCCGATGTGCGTGGCCGAACCCTATTGGGGACGCAAGGTGAATGAAATCTGTTCGCGCCTGATGGATGAATGCGGCGTGAACGGCATCTACCTCGACCAGATCGGCGCGGCGCGACCGGCGACGTGCTACGATGCGACGCATCATCATCCGCTCGGCGGCGGACGCCACTGGGTGGACGGCTATCGGACGCTGCTCACACCCATCAAGGCGAAGGCCGCCGCGCAGGGAGTGGTGCTCACGACGGAGAATACGGCCGAACCGTACATGGACAACATCGACGCGTATCTCACTTGGTTGACGGATCAAGACACGGACATTCCGGCCCTGCAGGCGGACTATTCCGGGTATACGACCTGGTTCGGCAGCTGGATGGATGCGAACAACGACCTTGCGGGCTTCCGCTCGTGCCAGATGCGTGAAACGCTCTGGGGGTGCCAGATCGGCTGGTTCGGTCCGTGGATCTTGGAGGCGGCGAAGCGCGATCAGTTCGAATGCGTGGTCAAGCTGGCCGCCCTGCGCGTGTCGAAGAAGGAGTTCTTCGCGGAAGGGCGCCTGCTGGGCGAGGTGGCGAACGAGGTGGCGTGTCCGCCGTTCAAGACGGTGTGGAAGGTGCGCGGAAAATCCGCCCCGGCCACGCTCCCGTCGATCTATGCGTTCCTCTGGGAAAATCCCCGCGGCGAGATGATGCTGGCGCTGGGCAATGTGTCCGATGCGCCCCGAACCTTCCGCGCCACGGTGCTGGGTTACGCGCCCGTCGCCTGCGACCTCGCCTCCGGCGAAGTCCGTCTGCTTGATTTGAAAAAGCAATGAGATACTAACCAAATTAAATTACCAAATGAAAGGGAAGTCAAATGTTCGTTAAATTGATCTTGAAAAGGATTCTGCCGTCGTTGATCGGGCTCGCGCTGGTCGTCCTCGCCGGGATGTGGCTGTGGGGGTTCGTAGGCGTGAAGGCCGGCTGGATCGGTCCCACCCAGGTGCCGGGTCTCAATGCGATTTCACATAGCGGCGCTGAAGCTGCCGGTGGTGTTGCCGCGGCGGCCAAGGCGAAGGTTGGATTGTAAGGACTGCTGAAAAAATGCGGGTTCGCAGAATGTTGGACTCAGATGGGACGGAGAATCATGCAAAAGCTTTCGAGACGAAATTTCATTTCTGCGGGCGCTTCTCTTGCAGTGGGTGCGGCGTGTGCCGGAGCTACGGCTGCACCGCAGAAGTCGGCGAAGAAACCGGCGGCGAAGACGCCTGCGCCTCAGGCGCCCGCGCAGCCGACGGGGGCGCTCATCGATTCGGCGCCCGTCCTTCAAAACGCCGCCGCAACGTCGATCGGCGTGGCGTTCACGGTGACGGGCGACGCGAGCGGATGGGTGGAGTATGCGACGACGCCCGACCTCAAGAACGCGACGCGCGCCTACTCGGGCGAGCAGGGGATGATGGACATCAGCGAGCGCGTGGTGAAGGTGCGCCTCACGGGCCTCAAGCCCGCCACGCGCTACTACTACCGCATCGGCGCCGACCGTATCGACTACAAGGGCGGCTACGCGATGCGCAATCTCGGTCCTGAAGTCGTCCAGGAGATTCATTCCTTCACGACGCTCGGTTCCGCCGCCTCGGGCTCCTTCTGCGTGATCAACGACACGCACGAACGCAAACCCGCCCTCAAGCGCGTCTTCACCAAGATCGCCGAACTGAAGCCGTCCGTCGTCGTGTGGAACGGCGACGCCTCGAACACCTCTGAAACGCTCGAACGCGTGCTCGATGTGTTCGTGCGTCCCCATCCGGACTTCCCCGCCTATGCCGCCGATACGCCGTACTTGTTCCTCAACGGCAATCACGACTATCGTGGCCGCGCGAATCGCCACTTGCGTGACGTGATGATGGGTCGCGAGCCTGCCGAGCGCGCGAGCGTTTTCGCGGGACTTCCGCGCAACTTCGTGCAGCGCCTCGGCGACATCGCCCTCATCGGACTCGACACGGGTGAGGACAAGCTCGATACGAATCCGCTCTTCGCGAACGTCTTCCGCATGCGCGAGTATCGCGAACTCCAGGCCAAGTGGCTCGCTGCCGCCGTGGAGAGCGAAGAGGTGAAGACGGCGAAGTTCAAGATCGCCTTCTGCCACATCCCGCTCTACGACGGAGATCCCGCGGCGAATCCGGGCGACGTGGCGCCGGCGGACAAGAGTCCCGCCTATCGGAATGACTTCGCCATCTGGCAGCGCACCTGCGCGCAGCTGTGGAGTCCCTCCTTTGAACGCGCGGGCGTGCAGCTTGTCATCACCGCCCATCAGCACCATTTCCGCTATGATGCGCCCACGGCTACGCGTCCTTGGGCCCAGATCGTGGGCGGCGGCTGTGGCGAGAATCTTGCGAAGCACGACTTCCCCACGGTGATCGAAGGAAAGGTCGTGGACGGTCGGCTCGTCGTGCGCGTCTTCGACATGTTGCGCGGTACCTTGGCGAAAGAGCTGACGTTTCAAGACTGAAGGATAATAGCATGAGTCTCAAACGTTTCTTTGTGTGCGTCGCAACGGCCGGTGCCGTTGCGGGCGCCTTTGGTTGTACAGGCTTCTATGCAGGTCGGCGGGTGACGACGGATGGCACCACGCTCATTGGACGCACGATGGATTCCTATCCGTGTAACGGGCTTGCCCGTCTTGTGCGATTGCCGGCGGGCGGCGACGTGAAGTATCCTTGCGTGATGACGCCTTTCGTGACGGCGCTCGGTCGTGGCGAGTTCGCGGGCGCCTGCATCAACGAGGCGGGACTTGTCCTTTCCGGCACCGTGACCGCACAGACAAACGACAAGGCCCTCGCGGCCGATCCGTTTGTTCCGAAAGAGAAAGGGGGCGTGGGTGAGGCGCAGCTGCCCGGCCTGATCGCCCGCGCCTGTGCGACGGCGCGCGAGGCTGTGGAATTTCTCGGCCGCACGGTGGCGGCGCGCGGACACAACGGTCCCGAAATCTACATGTTCGCCGACAAGGACGAGTCCTGGTACGTGGAAGTCTACACGGGTCACCAGTGGGCCGCCGTGAAGATGCCGGAAGATCGCGTGGCGTGTTTCGGCAATGCGTTCATGCTTGGCACTTTTGCGACGAACCGCACGGACGTCCTCTATTCGCCGCGGCTCGTGGCGACGGCGGTCGAACACGGGTTCGCGAAATGGACGAACCGGGATGCGGGCGAGATCGACCTCCAGGCCACCTATGGTGCGCCGCTCTCCGAAAGTTCCAGCTATCGGGCCTGGTACGGTCATCATGTCCTCGCGCCCGAGACGGCGGGCGAGTATACGATCGGCCGGCGCTTCGACCTCTTCTACGCGCCGAATCGGCGCATCTCGCCGACGGACATCTTCGAACTCATGCGTTCGCGCTATGAGGGAACGAATTTCTGTCCGGAGGAGACGGGTTCGCGGCTGCGTGTGATCGGCGTCACGAAGCAGATGCACTGTCACGTGCTCCAGCTGCGCCACGACCTGCCCGCGAAGTTCCGCGGTACGCTGTGGTTCTGTCCGGCCCAGGCGGAGCACGCGACATTCGTGCCTGTGAACGCGTCCGCGACTTGCCTCGCGCCCGCATGGACGCGCGACCAGGTGAAGGGTCCCTACGCCTACGATCCCGAACGCGCAGGCGACGCGTTCCTGCGGCTCGATACGCTTGCCGAGATGAAGCGCGTGCAATACGACGCCAATACGAACCGCGTGGACGTGCGGCCGTTCTACGGTGACGGCGTGCGTGCCTACTGGCGGGCCGAGGAGCGGGCGCTGCTCGTCTCGTGGCCGGCGCGCCTCACGGCGGGCGCCGCCAAGAACGATGCGGCGGCACTGACCACGTTCACGACGAATCTGCAGACGCGCGCCTTCAACGATGCGCGCCGCATCCTTGGGGAACTGCAGTTCTACATGTCCGAAAACAACATCACGCGCGGCGGCGCACCGGCCATTCCGGCGCGGCCGTTCTGGCCGAGTCCCTCGCCGCGGTGAGCGGGGATTTGTAAGTGTGTCGGATGAAGGAGATTTGACGATGAAGGTTTCAATGAAGGCGGCGGTGGCTACAGCGTGTTCGCTCGCAGCGGCGAGTGTGGTGGCTTGTTCGGGATTCTATGCGGGACGCCTGACGACGGCGGACGGTACGACGCTCATCGGCCGTACGGCCGACTATCATCCCTATTCGGCGGCGAGCCGCATCATCAAGGTGGAGGCGGGCGCGGCGAGTAACCGCTATGCGCATGTGCAGACGCCGAAGGTGACGGCGCTGAAGCGCGGTCCCTACGCGGGCGGCAGCGTGAACGAGATGGGGCTGATGCTCACGGGCACCGTGACGGCAGACTCGTGCACGGCGGCTACGAATGCCGACCCGTTCGTTTCGGCCAAGGCGGGTGGTGTGGGCGAGGCGGATTTGCCGGGTCTCGTCATCGGGAATTGCGCAACGGCGCGCGAGGGCGTGATCAGGCTCGGCGAAGAAATCGCCAAGCACGGACATCGCGCGCCCGACATCTACCTCCTGGCGGACCGCACGGAATCGTGGTACATGGAAGTCTACACGGGCCACCAGTGGGCCGCCGTGAAGATGCCCGAAGACAAAGTGGCCGTTTTCGGCAACCAGTTCATGATTGGCGCGTTTGCGACGAATCGTACGGACGTCCTCTATTCCCCGGGACTCATCTCCACTGCGGTGAAGGGCAAGTTCATCAAGTGGGTGGACGAGAAGAAGGGCATTGTCAATCTCTTCGACACCTATTCGGACGGACTCCAGACCCATAGCACCTATCGCGCGTGGTATGGTCGCCATCTGCTCGCACCGGGTACGGAAGGCGTCTACGCGACGAACCGCGTGATGGAGCTCTTCTACACGCCGAAGAAGAAAGTGGTGCTGTCCGACTTCTTCAATCTCATGCGTTCGCGCTACGAAGGGAGCGCGGCATGTCCGGAAGAGCGTCCCGGTGCGCCGTACCGCGTGTTCGGCGTGGCGATGCAGGGGAACTGCCATGTCCTTCAGATGCGTCACGATCTGCCGCCGGCGACATGTGCGACGGCGTGGGTGTGCGTAGGACCAAGCTCGCATGGCGTGTTCATGCCCGTCAACGCCGCCACGCGCACGGTGTGGCCGGCCTATTCGCGCGACCAGATGGAAGGTCCGTTCCACGCCGACCCGGAGCGGGCGGGCGACACGTTCCTCGCGCTCGCGACGCTCGCGGAGGCGCAAACGCACACGTTCACGAATGGAGCGTCGGGTCCGGTGTGGGTGGATTTGCGTCCGCGCTACGGCAACGGCGTGCGCGATTTCTGGGCGACGTGCGAACAGCGCTTCGCGCGCGAATGGCCTGCCGTCGTCTCCCGCGGCGATGTGGCGGAGATCACGGCCTACACGACGAACGTGCAGGCGCGTGCATTCGCGGATGCGAAGCGCCTCTACGACGACCTCCTCTGGTATGCCGCCGCGAACAACCATTCTGCCGCCGAAGGCGGTAAGAAGGGCGAGCTCTACGACCCGCCCTTCAAACCTCAAGAAAAATAACGCCTAGGCTAGAATTTGTGCTGATTTTTTGCTAAAATATCCATCTAATTTTTAGCAACCATGGAGAAAGAGATGTTCAAGCCGGTTTCGAACAAGGCCCAGTTCCCCCAGATGGAGGAAGAGGTGCTCGCGTATTGGGCGGCGAACGACGTGTTCAAGAAGTCGCTCGCGAAGAACGAGGGCAAAGAGCGCTATAAGTTCTACGACGGTCCTCCGTTCGCGACGGGACTGCCGCACTACGGACATTTGCTCGCCGGCACGATCAAGGACATCGTTCCCCGCTACCAGACGATGCGCGGCAAGTACGTTGAACGCCGCTTCGGCTGGGATACGCATGGGCTCCCGATCGAAGCGCTCGCGCAGGACGACCTGGACGTTTCGGGTGCGCCCGAGATCAAGGCGCTTGGCATCGACAAGTTCAATGAACACTGCCGTTCCAAAGTGCTCAAGTACGTCAACGAGTGGCGCAAGACCGTCACGCGTATGGGCCGCTGGGTCGATTTCGACCACGACTACAAGACGATGAACCCCGACTTCATGGAGACGATCTGGTGGGTGTTCAAGCAGCTCTGGAACCAGGGGCGCGTCTACAAGAGCCATCGCATCATGCCGTATTCCTGGAAGCTTTCGACGCCGCTGTCCAACTTCGAGGCGGGCTCGAACTACAAGGACGTGCAGGATCCCACCGTGACGGTGCGCGTCAAAGTGAAAGAGTTCAAGGGTGAAAAGGTTCAGGGTTTGACGGATCAGACCATCTACCTTCTCATTTGGACGACGACGCCGTGGACGCTGCCCGAGAACCTGATGATCTGTGCGGGCGCGGACATCGACTACGTCGTTGTGCGCGACCTGACGGATGATGCGCGTCCGTGCTATGTGATGGCCAAGGCGCGGTTGCCGTATATTTTCAAGAAGGCTGAGCAGTATGAGATCGTTGCCGAAATGAAGGGGAGCGATCTGAAGGGCTGGGAGTACGAACCGATGTTCCCGTACTTTGCCGACCTTCGGGCCGAGGGCGCGTTCCGCGTCTTGAACGACAACTATGTTTCGACGGATGACGGTGTGGGCCTCGTCCACATCGCGCCGGCGTACGGTGAGGACGACTTCCGCGTGTGCAAGGAAGCGGGCATGCTCGCGATCGCCGATCCGCTCGATTCCTCCTGCAATTTCACGGACAAGATTCCCGAGTACGCGGGCCGCTTCTGCAAGGACTGCGACAAGGACATCATCAAGCGCCTCAAGGCCGAGGGCAAGCTCGTGCACCAGGCGACGATCACCCACAGCTATCCGTTCTGCGACCGCACCGATACGCCGCTCATCTACCGCGCGATCGACGCGTGGTACGTGAAGGTCGAGGATCTCCACGAGCAGCTCGCGAAGAACAACGAGGGCGTGCATTGGACGCCCGACTACGTGGGCGACAAGCGCTTCGGCAATTGGCTCAAGGATGCGCGTGACTGGAACATCTCCCGTAACCGTTTCTGGGGTAGCTGCATCCCGGTGTGGATCAACGATGCCGATCCGTCGGATATGATCTGCGTCGGTTCCATCAAGGAACTCGAGGAACTCAGCGGCGTGAAGGTGACCGACCTCCACAAGCATTATGTCGACAAGATCGTCATCACGAAGGACGGCAAGACCTATCACCGCACGCCCGAAGTGCTCGACTGCTGGTTTGAGTCCGGTTCGATGCCGTATGCTCAGCAGCACTACATGGGCGCGGGCGATGTCAATCAGTTCTTCCCGGCGGACTTCATTGCCGAAGGTCTCGACCAGACGCGTGGCTGGTTCTACACGCTCATGCTCCTCGGCACGATGCTCTTCGGCAAGATCCCCTACAAGAATGTGGTCGTGAACGGGCTCGTTCTGGCCGAAGACGGCAAGAAGATGTCGAAGCGCCTCAAAAACTATCCCGACCCCACGCTGATGCTCGACACCTACGGCGCGGATGCGATCCGTCTCTACATGATCTACTCGCCGGTCGTGCGCGCCGAGAACCTCAAGTTCTCCGAGAACGGCGTGAAGCAGCTCCTGCGCGATCTGCTCATCCCGTGGTGGAATGCCTATTCGTTCTTCGTCACCTACGCGAATGTCGACGGCTTCCATGACCCGGATGTTGTGGTGCCGGATTCGACGAACGTGTTGGACCGCTGGATCTGCAGCTCGATGGAAACGCTGATCGCCGATGTGACGGCCGCGATGGACCAGTACGATTTGCAGAAGGCGGTGCGTCCGTTCGTGGCGTTCATCGAAGACCTCACGAACTGGTACATTCGCCGTTCGCGCCGTCGTTTCTGGAAGAGCGAGGACGATGCGGATAAGCTTCACGCCTATCGTACATTGCGCTACGTGCTCGTGCAGCTCTCGAAGGTGGCCGCGCCGTTCACGCCGTTCATCAGCGAAACGATCTACCGCAACCTGAAGGGTGTGAGCGATCCGGAGAGCGTGCATCTGTGCGACTTCCCGACGGCGCGTCCTGAGGCGCGCGACCTGAAGCTCGAGCAGGAGATGGCCGCCGTGCAGGCGATCGTCAAGCTCGGACGCCAGCTGCGCGTGGACAACGATCTCAAGGTGCGTCAGCCGCTGGCGAAGATCCTTGTCGCCGGCGTCGATACGAAGCTCGACGATCTCATTCTCGACGAGCTGAACATCAAAACGGTCGAGTACATCGCCGACGAGACGGCGCTCTGCGACGTGACGTTCAAGGCGAACTTCAAGACACTTGGTAAGAAGTGCGGACCCAAGATGAAGGCCGTCGCGGCCGCCATTGCGGCGATGACGAGCTTCTCGGGTACGGCGACCGTCGAGGGCTTCGAGCTCACGGCGGACGATGTTCTCGTGACGCGCAAGCCGAAGGAGGGCATGGTCGTGGCGTCCGAAGGCGCGATCGTCGTCGGCCTCGAAACCGCGCTGACGCCGGAGTTGATCGCCGAAGGTCTCGCCCGCGAATTCGTGAGCCACGTGCAGTCGATGCGTAAGGAAGCGGACTTCGAGGTCACGCAACGCATTGCCGTCACGGCGGAGGTCGATGCCGACTTCCAGAAGGCGCTTGAAACGTATGCTGACTATGTGAAGACCGAAACGCTGGCGACTTCGCTCACGTTTGGCGCTTGCACGGCGGAAGCCTGCGATCTGAACGGACACGCCGCGAAGATTGCCGTCGTCAAGGCCTAAGACGGGGTGCACGCGATGCTGCATGTCGTTGCAACACCGATTGGCAATCTTGGGGACCTCTCGCCGCGTGCGCTGGAGGTCTTCAAGACGGCCACGTTGATCGCCTGTGAAGACACGCGGCGCACCTGGCAGCTTCTGACGCACTTCGAGATTCCGCGGCCCGAGATGATTTCCTATCGGCAGGGTAACGAGGAGCGCATCACGGAACGGATCATTGCCGCCGACAAGCGGGGTGCCGAAGTGGCGCTCTGTTCGGATGGCGGCTATCCCGGCACCTCGGATCCGGGGTATCGTCTCACCCGCACGTGCGCACAGGAGAACGTGCCCTACGATGTCATTCCGGGTGCAAGCGCGGTGAATGTGGCGCTCCTGATGAGCGGGCTTTCCACATCGTCCTTTACGTTTCGCGGGTTCCCGCCGCGCGGTCCCGGTGCGCTTCGCAACTGGTTCGCCGAGGACAAGGACAAAGAGCACACGCTCATCTGCTACGAGTCGCCGTTCCGAATCGGCGCGACGCTTGCCGCCGCCTACGATGCGCTCGGCGACCGCGAAGCGGCGGTGTGCATCGAGCTCACGAAGCTCCACGAACGCGTTTCGCGCGGCTATCTTTCCGACCTCGCCGCTCAGTTCAAGGACGTCCAGGTCAAAGGCGAGGTCGCTCTCGTCATCGCCGGCAACAATCCCAAATTCTGCCGCTAGTCGATAAGTTGTCGGTTCATCTTTGCGGTGAATTTTCCCGTGGCACTGCAAATATGCTATAATAGGCGGCATGGACAACTTGAAGAAAAACATTGTTGGATGGCTGGTACTGGTGGCGATGGCCGCTTCGGCGGAATTCACGGTCGACAAAACCGTGATGGGCGACCAGTATTGGAAAATCTGGAACGACGCGGAACTGGCCCGCATCAATGCGGACATCGACAAGTACCGCAAGAGCGACGTGACGATTGAAATCGACGCGCCGGAAGGTGCCGAGGTTTCGGTGACGCAGATTTCGACCGATTTCTATTTCGGAGGACAGACCTTCAATTTCAACCAGCTTGGAAAAAAAGAGTTGAACGAACGCTACAAGGCGTTGTGGGATGCAGAGACAGGCCTCTTCAACGCCGGCACCGTCGCCTTCTACTGGAAGTACCTGGAGCCGTATCCTTATGCCTATCGCTTCGAGGAGCGCTACGAGGACACCGAGAATTTTTGGAACAATTGTCTGGAACCGAAGTTGCAGCCGCATTGGCGGCGTCCGCCGCCGGACCCCGTGATCTCGCATCTCAAGCGTGGCGGCTGCCGCGTGCACGGACACCCGCTGGTGTGGGGGTGCAACTATGATTCGATGCCGTTCTGGCTGTGGGAGGAGTTCACGCCCGAAGCGGAGAAGATCGCACTGCAGCGACGCTGCTCGGTGAAGTTCCCGCAGCACGACTCAAAACTCGAGATTTGGAATCGCAGGAATTCCGGTCACGTCAGTGCGTGGCATCAGGCTTGGAGGAAAGTCTTCTCCGTGCTGTCGGAGCAGGAGGTCGCGGCGCTGGTGCCGTCCTTCGTGAAGGCGCAGCAGGAGTTCCTGGAGAAGCGCATCCGCGACATCGGCGCGCGCTATGGTTCGCGGGTGGACAGCTGGGATGCCGTGAACGAGTCGGCGCGGGACTGGGCGGGCGGTGCGAAGCGGAAGTGGCCGCAGGGGGAATCGCCTGCGTTCAATTCGATGCCGGTCACGCGCAGTGTTTACGGCATGATGCCCCGCAACTACGCGCACCAGGCGTTGACGATGGCGCGCCGGACGATGGGTTCGAAGGCGGTGCTGAACGTGAACGACCACCACTTGACGAAGGACTACACAGACCAGCTTCAGGATCTGCTCGCGCACGGGGCTGACTTCGACGCCGCAGGGGTACAGATGCATCTGCGGGGAAACTTCGCGCGCAGCTGTCCACCAAACATGACGCCGCAGGGCATCCGCGAACAGTTCGCGCGCATTGCGTCGGCGATTGGCAACCGCAAGATCCATGTTACCGAAATCTCCATCGGCGCGCCCGACATGACGCCGAAGGGACAGATGGTCCAGGCGATCGTGGCCTGCAACTGCTATCGCGCGTGGTTCGCGGTGGAGAAGATGTATGCCATCACCTGGTGGGATCTCGTGGACGGTTGCGACTGGGGCAATGTCCATGCTGGTTTCTTCACAAGCGAGATGAAGCCGAAGACGATCTATTTCGCGATGGAGGATCTCCTCAAGCGAGAATTCCGCACCCATCTCAAAACAAAGGTCTCGGGAGGCAAGGTCTCGTTCCGCGGCTTCCGCGGTCGCTACCATTTGAGTTGGAAAAACGCGAAGGGCGGCATGCAGGGTAAATACATCACCGTGGAATGACGGAATCTTGTCTGTCACCATTCCGTGTCAACTAACCGACCGAAATGCCAACAACTAACCGAATGAAATGCCAACAACTAACCGAACGTTATCGGTGGACAGCCGCTTATTGAAAAGGGGGCTGCTACATTGGTAAAGTTGGCGAATAAAATTGGCTCTTCAGGCATAACTGTGAGTCGATACGTGCCGCATAAGTTCATTTGCCCCCGTGTTTGCGGGCCTGTTCCGTCTTCTCCCGGGGCGCCGAATTTCGATCGACGGGCAGAACGGCATGATTCGGCCCTATGAGTTCCGCGACCGCCGCAGGCGAAAGCGGGTCGTCCGTCCCCGCCGCCCGCCGTCCGATTCTGTTCCGAATTGAAATCAAGCCAGCCCCGCCCGAACCGTCCTCCCGGAAAAATGCCTTGGGAGAATTCACGCCGACC
>JAZUGW010000254.1:0-14362 GCA_045641465.1 Kiritimatiellia bacterium
CTTTAATCTTCAACCTTTAATCTTTAACCCCCTTTAACCCTTTAACCATTTTTGCTATACTATTCAGCATGCAAGAGACAGAGCAGAAGACTCCTGCCGCCAATGAAGAGTTGGCGCGCGCCTTTGAAGAGCACCGCGAGCGGTTGCTCCGACTGGCCGAACGGCACCTCAATCCAGTGCTGCGGCGACGCGTCTCAGCTGAAGACGTCGTTCAGGAAGCGGCCGCCGACGCGTGCCGCTGGGGCGGTGAATTTCTCGAGAACGACAATCTGCCCGTCTACTTCCGTCTGCGCGCCGTGCTGCTGCAGACAATCACGCATCTGGAACGCCGTCATCTGCAAAGCGCCAAACGCGACGCCTACCGCGAATCGGAACCGCCCCCGCAAGAGGACGGCGGCGAAGAAGCCCCGCCCGCCTGGGACGATGTTCCCGACACCGCCACGTCGCCGTTGAGCGCCGCCGCGCGTGCGGACCGCCATGAGATCCTCCGCCGCGCCTTGCATGAACTTGCCGAGTCCGATCGCCAGATCGTGCTGCTGCGCAACTTCGACGACCTTTCGAATGCCGAATGCGCCGAGGTCCTGGGCATCGAACCCAAGGCCGCCAGCATCCGCTACGTGCGTGCGCTCCAGCGTCTCAAGGCCAAGCTCATCGAATACACGGAGTTTCAGGCGTGAACGAGACGGCTGCCACCCTCGAGCAACTGGTCGACCTCTACCTTGACCGATGCCACCTCGGAGACGCACCGGACCTCGCCACGTTTGCGACCGAACATCCGTCCCACACGGCCGAACTGCTGGAGATCCTTCCCCTTCTCAACGACCTGGAAAAGGCCGGCGACGCCGCACGCGGACGCTCCCGCGCCATCCAGGACGAACTGCCCGAGCTGCCGGGATCCGACTTCCGGCTCGATCGTAAAATCGGCGGCGGCGGCATGGGCGTGGTGTTCGAAGGCCACCAGCTTTCGCTCAACCGCCGCGTGGCCGTCAAGCTGCTGGCGCCTTCGCTCGTGTCGGACGCCAAACGCCGCACGCAGTTCGAAGACGAGGCGCGCATCGTCGCGATGCTGCACCACCCGAACATCGTCAAGGTCATCGCCGCCGGACAGAGCGCCGGCACCTGCTACTACGCCATGGAGATCGTCGACGGCGAACGCCTCGACAAGCATACGTTCCGCAATCTGCGCGAGATCGCCCAGGCCGGCCTTCAGGCCGCCCAGGCCCTCGCCTACGCCCACGGCTGCCAGGTGATGCACCGGGACATCAAGCCGTCCAACCTCATCCTGGACGCACAGGGCGTCGTGCATGTCGCCGACTTCGGCCTCGCCTGCGTGCTGGAAAGCGGACACGAATCCGTCGAGCGTGCCGGCGCGCAGAATGGCACCCTGCGCTATATGCCCGCCGAGCGCCTGCTCCACGGCGTCAGTTCGTTCGCCGGCGACCAATACGCACTCGGCGTCACCTTGTACGAACTCATCGCGAAACGGGCCGTCTTGCAGGAGCATTCGCCCAACGCCCTCTTCCGCCGCATCTGCAAGGAACCGCTGCCGCCGCTCGAATGCGACGCCGAGCCGGATTTCGCCGCCATCGTCAACAAGTGCATTTCTTTTGATGCGAAAGACCGCTACCCGTCCATGCTGGAGCTCTGCGAGGACTTGCGGCGCTTCCTGGACAACGAACCCGTCTCCGCCGCGCCGCCTCCCGCCGGCCGGCGCTTCATGCTGTGGATTCGCCGCAAGCCCGCCGTCGCCGCCCTCACGGGCGTCGCGGCCGCGTGCGCCGTGGCGGCCGTCGCGGCCCTTGCCGCCGGCTACATCCGCACGAACGCCGCCCTGGACCGCGCCGAACGCAACGCGTCGCTCGCAAGCGCCGCCCTCTCCGGCGTGTTCACCCATGTCGAACACCAGTCCTCGACACGGCGCGACACGGAACTGCTGACCGAACTCATGCCCTACTACGGCGAACTCGCCCGACGGCGCGACATGTCCCCCGAGAAAGTCGCCGAAGCGAACCGCGTACTCGGCACCTGCGCATTCCGCACGGGCAACTATTTTCTCGCGGAAAAGGCCTTCCGCCGCGTGGTGGAAACCCAGCCGGACGCCGACGCGCGCATCATGCTCGCAAACGCCTTGCGGCGACAGGGCAACGACGACGCGGCGGAGTCGATGTTCCGCAATGTCGCAGAAGCCTTCTCGGAATCGCCCTACCCCGCCGACCGCTATGCGGCCGTACAGGCCATCCGCGAACTCAATCCGGACAAGAAAACGGGCAAGACGAATCTGGACGATCTGCAACAGGCCTACTACATCATCAGCGACCTTCTGAAGGCCGATCCGAACAATCCCGACTACCGCTACCAGTACGCCGCCCTGCTCGGTACGGCACCCGACCTCGCCGCCTCCAACGGCGTGCCGCGTGCCGTCTCCACCGCGACGCAGATCCTCAACCGGCTCTCGGGCGAATATCCGGACCGTCCGGACTACGGACTCGCCCTTGTCGAACTCGTCGACGGGCGCCTTCACACCTCCAAGCCCCTGCGCGGCGGCGAGCGTCTGGGCATTCTCGCCGCGCTCGAACGCGCGGACCGGCTGCTGGCGCGCCATCCCAACATGCCGGATGTCGTCTCGGCCGTGTTGCGGCTGCGCGTTTCGTATGTCGCCTACCTGCGCCGTATCGGCGACGAGGTCTCGGCCGATCGCGAAACCGCCCGCACCTCGGGCATGCTCGAGATGCTCGCCTCCAGCCGCGAACCGCCGGAAGCCCAGCGTTTCCGCCACAACGGCACGAACGGCGTCAACATCGCCTATCGGCAGATTTCCATCAACCACCGTCTTCGTCGCGCGCCCGCGACGCTGGTGACCATCCTGCACGGCAGCGAGGGCGTCGGCTCGGACAACGCCCGCCAGCTGCAGACGCCTTCGCTGTTCCCGCTCGTCGAATACATCCAGTCGCACAGCGAAAAGGTCATCATCCTCCTGCCGCAGTGTCCCCCGAAAAAGAACTGGGCGACCCTGCGCGCGTCACTGGACGAACTCATCAAGAAAAAGGCACGTGAATTCCACGTGCCCGCCAAACGCATTCACGAAATCGGTGAAGCGCCGCTCTCCGAGGACGAGCTGCTCAAGATCTTCCCGCCGCCGCCAACGGCGTTTCCCGCAATACGGCCCGTTCAGGACGAGACAGAATCCGCTGATTGGAACTGCCGCGGTATTGAAGCGACACATCCTTGAGCGACTCGACGAACGGTCCGTCGACCAGCGTATCCACCATCGACAGGAATTCATCCGTCACTTCCGTGCGCCAACGCGTCGGCGGCACGAGGTCGCGTTCGAAGACGCACCCCGTGTAGCACCAGATGTCCTTGGACGTGCCGAACTTCGCGCGGAAGCGCCTGAGGAACGGCACGAGCGCGCGCTGGTTCTCCGGCTCCATCGGCTCGCCACCCAACAGGGAGAGTCCGGCGATCCACGGATGATCAAGCTGTTCAAGCAGAAAGTCCTCGGTATTCGCCGTAAACGGCTGGCCGGCGGCGAAGTCCCACGTGCTCTCGTTGAAACACCCCTTGCAATGGTGCGTACAGCCGGAAACAAAAAGCGACACGCGAACGCCGAGGCCGTTCGCAATGTCGCTTCCAATGATGCCCGAGTAGTTCATCTCAGCAGCAGCACTCGTGCAGATGCTCGGACACGTGCAGCACGCGCTCCTTGATTTCCTGCGTACGGCCCTGATTCCAATACTGGGAACCGATGTAGCCGCACGTACGACGCGCCACGTTCATCCGATTCTGATCGGTATTGCCGCACTTCGGGCACTTCCACACGAGCTTGCCGTTTTCGTCCTTCACGATCTGGATCTCACCGTCAAAGCCGCACACCTGGCAATAGTCGCTCTTCGTATTCAACTCGGCATACATGATGTTGTCGTAGATGAACTGCATGATCGAGAGAACGGCCGGGATGTTGTCCTGCATGTTCGGCACTTCCACATAGGAAATGGCGCCACCGGGCGAGAGCGTCTGGAACTTCGCCTCGAGGGCGAGCTTCGCAAACGCGTCGATCGGCTCCGTCACATGCACGTGGTAGGAGTTCGTGATGTAGTTGCGGTCCGTCACGTTCTTCACGATGCCGAAACGCTGCTGCAGGCACTTCGCGAAGCGATAGGTCGTGGATTCAAGCGGCGTACCGTAAAGCGAGTAGTCGATGCATTCGGCCGCTTTCCACTTCGCGGTGTACTCGTTCAGCTTCTTCATGATGTCGAGGCCGAGCGCTTCGCCGTCGAACTCCGTGAGCTTCTTGCCGATGAGCGCATAGACGCACTCCCAAAGGCCGGCATAGCCGAGCGACAGCGTGGAATAGCCGCCATGCAGATACTTGTCGATCTTCTCGCCCTTCTTGAGGCGCAGCAACGCGCCATGCTGCCACAAGATCGGCGCCGCGTCGGAAAGCGTTCCCGTCAGACGTTCGTGGCGGCACTGCAATGCACGATGGCAGAGTTCCATGCGCTCGTCGAAGATGCGCCAGAAGGCCGTCAGACGACGCTCGTCGCCCGCACCCTCGCCGGCTTCGTGCACGGCCGAAAGACCGATGTCCACCAGGTTCACCGTCACGACGCCCTGATTGAAGCGGCCATAGTACTGCGGCTTGCCCTGCTCGTTGACAAACGGCGTCAGGAAGCTGCGGCAGCCCATGCAGGTGTAGCAGTGCCCCTCGCCAGCCTTGTCGATCTTGTTCTTGAGCATGATCTTCTCGGAGATGTAGTCCGGCACCATGCGCTTGGCCGTACACTGCGCGGCGAGCTGGGTGAGATACCAGTAGGGCGTTCCCTCCTTGATATTGTCCTCTTCCAGCACGTAGATGAGCTTCGGGAACGCCGGCGTCACATACACGCCCACCTCGTTCTTCACGCCCAGAATGCGCTGCTTGAGCGTCTCTTCGATGATGACGGCAAGGTCCTTCTTCTCCTGCTCGTTGCGCGCCTCGTTGAGGTACATGAACACGGTGATGAACGGCGCCTGGCCGTTCGTCGTCATCAGCGTCACCACCTGGTACTGGATCGTCTGAACGCCCCGCACGATCTCCTCGCGTACCCGGCGCTCCACGATCTCGGCCTTCTTGTCGTCCGTCACCGTCACGCCCGCGAATGCGAACTCGGCCTCGACTTCGCCCTTGATCTTCTCACGCGAAACCTGCACGAACGGCGCAAGGTGGGTCAACGAAATGGACTGCCCGCCGTACTGGTTCGAGGCGACCTGCGCGATGATCTGCGTGGCGATGTTGCACGCCGTGGAGAACGAATGCGGACGCGAAATCTGCGTGCCGGAAATGACCGTTCCGTTCTGCAGCATGTCCTCGAGGTTCACGAGGTCGCAGTTGTGCATGCGCTGCGCATAGTAGTCCATGTCATGGAAATGGATCAGGCCTTCTTCATGGGCCTTGACGATGTCGTCCGGCAGCAGGATGCGCTTCGTAATGTCCTTCGACACGGCGCCGGCCATATAGTCGCGCTGCGTGGAGTTCACGACCGGGTTCTTGTTCGCGTTCTCCTGCTTGGCCTCTTCGTTCGTGCAGTTGATGAGGGTGAGGATCTCGCCGTCCGTCGTGTTGTGGCGGCGCTTGATGTCCTGCACGAAACGATACTTGATGTAGTTCTTGGCAACCAGATGGGCACCGGCTTCCTGGATCTTCGTCTCGACGATGTCCTGGATCTCCTCCACCCCGAGCGCCCGGTCATGCGCTTCGGCGTACTCCCCGATCTGAGCGGCGATTCGCTCGATACGCGCGTCGGTCAGCTTGTCGGCGTCTTCGACGGTTTCATTGGCCTTACGAATGGCCGCGGCAATCTTGGCGGCATCAAATTGTGCTTGCGACCCATCGCGCTTAATAATGTTCATCTCGAGCTATCGCCCCCTTTCTCCCCGCCCGACCGTTTGTCGCCACAGGCCGTTCCGTCACTCGGCGGACAATCCCTGCTTGCAGCCCTTCACCAAAAAGCCTCTGGAGGAAAACGGCGCATAGTATACAAAGTATCATCTGCGAATGCAAGCAAGAATCCATATATTGTGTATTTTTCTTACCCACCCCACTATATATGGTGTAAACCGTAAAAAACCGCCTAATATCTCATTTAAAGGACCTTTTTTCTTTAGGTTGAATCATTAAACGAACAAAAGGCGTCGTAGAAACGATACGACGCCCCGTGCTAAAACCGTTTTCCCCCGAACGGATTACCCTTCGGCCTGCCCCTTCGCCCGACGCGCCAGATAGTCCTTCGTCACCTTCCACACGACCGGCGAAAGGAGGATGAGCGCGACGAGGTTCGGGAACGCCATGAGGCCGTTCATCGTATCGGACAGGTTCCACACGACGCTGACCGTGAGGTAGGGTCCGATTGCCACGAAGAGCACATAGAGGAAGCGGTAGAACTTGATGACGTTCTGACGCTTCGACCCCACCAGATATTCCAGACACTTCTCGGAATAGTAGTCCCAGCCGAGAATCGTGGTGAACGCGAAGAAGGTGAGCGCGACCATCAGGAAGAACGACGCGATCATGCCGGAATGCGGACCGAGGAACGCGAGACCGCGGCTGAACGCCTCGATCGTGATATCCACGCCCTTGAGGCCGAGCTTCGGTTCCCAGGCGCCCGTCACGACGATCGCCAGACCCGTCATCGAGCAGACGATGATCGTATCGATGAACGTACCGGTCATGCAGACGAGGCCCTGGCGCGCCGGCTCGTTCGTCTTCGCAGCCGCCGCCGCGATCGGGGCGGACCCCAGGCCCCCCTCGTTCGAGAAGATGCCCCGCGCAATGCCCTTCTGCATCGCGATGAAGATCGTTCCGACCATGCCGCCCGTGAAGGCCGCCGGATTGAACGCCGCGCGCACGATGAGCTCGATTGCGGAAGTCACCTTCGAGATGTTGCCCAGGAGAATGAACCCGCAGATGGCCACGTAGAACACCGCCATGAACGGTACGATGATCGTCGAAACGTTCGCGATGCGCTTGAGTCCGCCGATGACGACGAGCGCGGTGGCGACCGTCACGCACGCGCCCGCGATGACGACCGGCACCGAATAGGTCGTGCCGAAGAGCTGAACGCCCGTCGTCAGGTCCACCGGATTGAAGTTCGGATCGAAGAACCGCTGCGTGGCGGACGTAATGCCATGCACCTGCGTAAGGGTTCCGATGCCCAAAAGCCCCGCGCCTACGCCGAATACGGCGAACAGGACGGCCAGCCATTTCCAGTTCTGAATGCCGAAGATGCCTTTCAGGCCCTTCTCGATGTAGTAGAACGGTCCGCCCAGCACCTTCCCTTCGGGCGTGAACTCACGGTATTTGACGGCGAGCAGGCCTTCGGAGTATTTCGTCGCCATGCCGAAGAACGCCGCCACTTCCATCCAGAAAAGCGCGCCCGGTCCGCCCGTGCCGATCGCCGTCGCCACGCCCACGATGTTGCCCGTGCCGATCGTCGCCGAAAGCGCCGTACAGAGCGCACCGAACGCCGAGACATCGCCTTCCGTCCCCTCTTCGGTGTGGAACATGTAGCGGAAGGCGTTCTTGAGATTGAAGAGGTGGTAGAACCGCAGCATGCAGGAGAGCAGAATGCCGGTCACCAGGATGATGCTGATGAGGGGGACGCCCCAGACGAAGTCGTCGGCGGCGCCGACCCAGTTCGTCAATGTTTCCAGCCAACCGCTGGACGTTTCAACCGATTTCGCGACTGCACCCGACAACGCGGCCTCAGGCTCGTTTGCGATCGCCTTCAAGGCGGTCGTCACCACTTCATTCGTCATGTTGTACCTTTCCGTCCTTTTGCCTGAGAGATCATCTGCAACCCTTTCGCAGAATTACACCTTCGGCACCCCACACCATCGTGGAGCTTCTCCGGACCCGCCTTAATGCGGAAGTAGGTATTGTATCAAAACAACCCCCAAAATTCAATCCCCTTCGTCCGGAGTTTATTGGGAGAACCTCACTTCCACTCTCAAAAAAATGGGCAAACTCCAGCATTCCACCGGAATGGGAGTGGCGAAACATAAAAGTGTGGTATAATGTTGGGGCGATGAGAAACCTTTCGAAACGAACTGAAACTTTTACCGATTCCGTCATTCGGCGGATGACGCGTGTCTGCCTTCACTGCGGAGCCGTGAATCTCTCACAGGGCTTTCCCGACTTCGATCCGCCACGCGTCCTGACAGACGCCTTGGCGCGCGCGGCGGCGGAAGGTCCCCACCAATACGCCGTCACCTGGGGCGCGCAGGATTTTCGTGAAGCGCTGGCCGCGAAGCAGAGCCGCTTCATGGGGCTGCCGATCGATCCGGATACGCAGATCGTCGTCACGTGCGGCTCGACCGAAGCCATGATGGCGGCGATGATGTCCGTCATCGATCCGGGGGACAAGGTGGTCGTCTTCTCGCCGTTCTACGAGAACTACGGCGCGGACACAATCCTCTGCGGTGCCCAGCCGATCTACGTGCCGCTCGTTCCGCCGCATTTCGGCTTCGACGCGAATCGCCTGGAGGACGCCTTCCGAAGCGGGGCGAAGGCGCTCGTGCTGTGCAATCCGTCCAATCCCTGCGGCAAGGTCTTCACCCGCGACGAACTCATGTGCATTGCCGCGCTCGCGACGAAGTACGACGCCTACGTCATTACGGACGAAGTCTACGAGCACATCGTCTATGCGCCCCATCGGCACACCTACCTCGCCTCGCTTCCCGGCATGGCCGAGCGGACGATCTCCTGTTCCTCGCTGTCGAAGACCTATTCGATCACCGGCTGGCGGCTCGGCTACGTGATCGCCTCGCCGCGGATCATCGAAGTCGTGCGCAAAGTGCACGACTTCCTAACGGTTGGTGCGGCCGCACCCTTGCAGGCGGCCGCCGTGGCGGGCCTGCGGCTCGGCGACGACTACTATCACGAGCTGACGGACACCTATACCCGCAAGCGCGACCTGTTCCTCGCCGGACTCGACCGTCTGGGAATCGCGCACACGGTTCCACAAGGCGCCTACTATGTGATGCTGGACATCGGCGACTACGGGTACGCCAGCGATCTCGCGTTCTGCATCGACCTGGCCGAAAAAGTCGGTGTCGGGGCCGTGCCCGGTTCGAGCTTCTTCCGCGAGCCGGTCAACCACCTCATCCGTCTTCATTTCGCCAAGAGCGAAAAGACGCTGAACGCCGCACTCAACCGACTCGAATCAATGCGCGAAAAAATGTGGCTTCAGGCATAAATGTGGATCGTCTTTCGCCTTTCAAGGCTTTGTGAAGTGCGTTGGAGGGCCGATGCCTTTAAGGCGTGGAATCGGCCGTGTGATTCCTAAGGAAGACAACAACACGAACATCTTGGCGAAATCCGATTCCGGCGTAGTCCGCGCGCAAACGGACTGTCAATAACTGCCGTGGAATTGCCTATGGCGCGGACGTCGTAGCCGGATTGGATTTCGCCAAAACCGCGTATGCCGAAGGCATCTGCGTACATAAAGGGAAGGCCTCACCACAAGATCGATACACACTTATGCCAGAATACTCAATGATCAATTGTACTGGAAACAGGACGCGACGCAGCCATTCGTGAATGTCACATCGAGTCCCGTGTAGTACCAGGAATTGACATTGAAAGACCAAGTGCCGTCTTTCACCGTACATCGGACGCCGAAAAGGCGGCCGACCTCTTCATTCGACATCCCGGGGCGGACTCGTTTGGTCAACTGCGGAAGCGCCATTTCCTGCCAATCGCACACACCCGTCTTCCACGCGAGCGACGGCGTCACGAACGGGAACAGAATGACACCCGCCAATCCAATGACGACGACAGCCGTGCCCCAGAGAATACTCTTTATGATTCGTTTCATTGTTTTCGTCAATGGAGATTCCAACTGAAAATGGGGCCGCCATAGAGAGCCACGCCCCTGCAGATGAAATCAGTACTTCCCTGATAGGTCGGGACGCAATTGAGAAAACCCCGAAGCTCAGGAGGCACCGCGTCATCCAACTTCCAATAGATCCGCTTCTGGAATCGACTCATCGCATGTTCAAGCGTCTCGCGAGGCTTGAGTCCCTCTTTCAAATTCGTGACAACCGCGTCATACTCTTCGGGAGTCAGTCCCCGTCGAGCTTCTTCCAAGGTCGCATATCGCGCCTTCAACCGATCGATCTGCCTGAACGCGGCTGGAGCATCTTCAAAATCAGGGAAGTCGCGGAATCCGCCGTCCCGTTCAACTGCGAGACTTTGTGCAGGTCGAGCCACATGGAAGACGCCGACGACGCGTTGACGATAGAGTGCAAAAACATACCGCACGCGACGCGCAGCGCCCAGCCCCACCGACCAGAAGCCTCCCACACAAGCACGAACACGATCATGATCGACGACGCCATCGACCACGCTGTGACGGAAGTACTTGTTAATGTTGATTAAAGCCACATCGTATCCCACAAAAGCATCAAATGCCCTTTCAGGCGCCGCACAATCCTGCAAGAACATCTCAACGGTCCTCGCCTTTGTCGGAACATCGGCAATCGACCGTTGTTCGGGGATGCTTGCATGGCCATTCGCGATGTTTGTCAATCGAATCAACGGCTTGCCATCCTGACAAGTGAGCCCCAGCAGATTGATGAGCGAAGATTCGCACATGAAAGCCTCGTCATCCGTCAATCCCCATTTGACAATCACCTTCTTAACCGTTCCCCCGTCGCGGAGGATCGCACGGATCTTGTCGCTCACATGAACCATGTCAGAGACCATCCGGGCCTTCTCCTCTTCAGAAAGAGCCGGATCGGCCAGGATCTGGTCGATAACCTGCTGCTGGCGTCCTGCCTCCTCCTCATGCTGAAACACACGGGGACCATTCCCCTTCCCGATGTAAAAAGGAGTTCCATCAGGGTGGCAAAGAGCGTAAACATAAGCTCTTCGCTTCTGATCGGCATCCAACGCCGTTGTAATACGCGTAATCTCTTGAGCTGTCATTGCAATCGTCTCCACCAGCATCCCATTCATGGACTGGAGGATGCAATCAGTGCCGCTCTTCGGCAAGGTTTCGGGCAGCCGACCCAACAGTGCAAACCACACCCCGAAAACGGCGAAAACAGTATACCCCAACATCTGTCAGATTGTCAACTCCATACCGACTGGAATTCACCCATTTTTCAACCTTCAATCCCGTCGACGCACCGCCCACCAAGTCGATTCTCAAGTATTGCAATACTTGAGAATCGGCACTCTGGGAAACGATCGCCCCGCATCCGAACCGTAATCTCTCCTATAGTGCCCCCACAGGATGCGTTTCCTCTTCATTATCGTGATTTCACCTGGGGATCCACTGCATTACGACACACACGCAAAAAGAAAGGAATGAGAGGACTACGAACATCGGCAACATACAGCCTCTTCCAGACGCCGTCTCACGAACTGCGGGATGTGACTCTCGCCATTTCCGGTGGCATTCAGGACAGTACAACCGTTCCTTGCCCGAACACCAAGCTTCAAGTGTCCGACGATTGTGAGGTACTTCACGACGGCACCGCGCACAGCGAAAGGTTTTAGGCCTTTTAAATCTCTTGATCAAATTGAAAACCAAGAGCAGTCCGACGAGACCAACGAATACCACCCCGACCCGTAAATCCCGGTTAGACATCACCGTGGAAATCATATCTGCGATATCAGGCATGCAACACCTCTTTCCCGTACATCACCGCCCACACCGGCCACAAGAACGTAACCCGTTTTTGCTTTGATTATACCATGAAACTTCAGGCCATCCACCCCGCCAAGTCGTCCATCCTTCTTCAATGCATCGAGAAAACTGCCTGGTCTCACTTGGCCGTTTTCTTCACCGCTTTGGCCTGCGTCTCTTTTTCAATCTTCCTCAAATCCGCAATCGTAAGTTCGATCTGCTTGAACTTAGGCTTTTCGTAAAAGATCGTAACCGCCGGGAACGGCTTCCCTACTGCGGAATTCGCACTTCTCATCACACCCTTGGCATCAAACGAAAACAATTGGTACACCCAATGATTGTGATTGCTCTTCTGAAACGGCCCAAAGAAAGCCGAATGTCGGAAGTAGACCTTTCCCGCGACTTTCACCAGGTCGGACACTTCCACGCCATACCCGCTCAAAACGGATTTTCTCATCCCTCCCGCGCCATTGGAAACCACGAAATGCACGTCATACCCAGATGCATTCAACCCACATCCCATCCATGGAAGGACATAGACGAAATCACAAACGCCATCACCATTTAGGTCCAACGCACCGCCTTCAGAGTACTCTAACGAAAGATCGCCATAATCCTCCCCGTTCTTTTGAACATAATCACGAACGTTTTCCTTCGACAGTTTCAACATCTTGATCGGTTCAAACTTGAACGACGGCGCCCAAGCGTCCATCCACGCATTCCCGCTGAACGCAATCAACACAACCGCAGCAAATAATGTTTTCATGATTTCTAACCTCGTTGAACCGTTTGCACCATTATACCCCATCCGTCGACCACCAGTCAATCTGATTCCTGTCTGGGGTTTACCCATTTTTCAACCTCCTACGCACCCTGTACCGCCTCCGTCCGTGTGGGTGGAGGCGAGGAAAGGGACGACTCGCGCGCAGGACGCCCATTTCACTTATGGAAACGCACTTCGCCCTTCATTTATTGGGTGAACCTCACTTCCACTCTCATAAAATGGGTAAACTCCAACATTTCGACACAATTTGTCGCCGTGGACACTTCGGTGCAGAACGGTTCCGTACCGAAATCTTCATCCCCAGCACGGGGTCTGTCCCCATAAAATTTTGTCCCCGCGAAGCAGGACGACGGACGCGCGACTGCGGTTCGGGACCGGTCCCATGCCGTAATCTCGCCGGCACGGGGAACGCCCGGACCGATGGCGTCTGTCCCCGCGCCGTCTCTCCCGGCCTGCGGCGCAAACACGGAGGGAATGGAGGCACGGCGACACGGAGGGAATGAGAGATCGGCCGACACCACCCTTTATTCAAAATCTGCTGGTCGATCAATGCTCAGGCCTCCGTCACTTCTGTTAGTCCCGAAGGGAAAATCAGGACCTCCAGACGGACGTTGAACGAGTGCAGGACCGAATTCCACACAGTCAACGCACAGCCCACCAAGTCGATTCCAAAGTATTGCAATACTTGAGAATCGGCCCTTCGGGATTGATCGCCCCGCACTCGAACCGATTCCGAACTGTAATCTCGCGACCTCAAGGAACGTTCCAACCACTAGGGTCTGTCCCCGCATCCCCAAGACCAGTCCCCATACCGCAGGACGACGAACGCGAGACTACGGTTCGGGACCGATCCCACACCGTAATCTCGCCACCCCGGAGAACGTTTCAACTGATGGGGCCTGTCCCCATGCCTCAGGACGACGGACGTGAGACTACGGTTCGGGGCCGATCCCACGCCGTAATCTCGCCGCCTCGGGAACCGTTCCGGTCGCTGGGGTCTGTCCCCACGCCCACAGGGTCTGTCCCCACGCCGCAGGACGACGGACGCGAGACTACGGTTCGGGACCGGTCCCACGCCGTAATCTCGCCGCCTCGGGGAGCATTCCGACCGCCGGGGTCTGTCCCCGCGCCGTCTCCCCCGGCCTGCGGCGCAAACACGGAGGGGATGGAGGCACGGCGGCACGGAGGGAATGAGAGGTCGGTCTAAACCACCCTTTATTCAAAATCCGCTGGTCGATCAACGCTCAGGCCCCGCTCCATCACTCAAAGTCAAGGGCCACTGCGTCACTACAGTCCTTCAAATCAAATGTGCTACAACTCGTATTTGGCTCGAGCTTCAGCGTCCACTCGATTAAAACCCAACTTTTCAAACTTAGCCACACGTTGCTCAAACGTCTCACTCGCAACTGGCTGAGTGACATTATCCGACGTAACTGGTAGCTGCTTTTCTCTTGAGAAGACCGGTTTCTCGTCAATGATCTGAAGTCGGCTACGGTTAACAGATCCCCGTTGTTGAAACGAATTTGCCGTATACGAAGATCCCCTTTCCTGAATTCTCCGCGGGTCTCCGTTTCTTTCTTGAGTCTCACGTTTCTTCTTTGCCATATCCGACAATTTTTCGACGATGTCTACGAACCTGCCTTTGAACAATCGTCCGTCACAATTCATACGTTCAAAAAAATCGTCCCGAGGGAATTCGAGGACAAACAAATCGCCCAATGAATCCCTAAGGACACACCAGAGCGTAGTCTCCTGCCCATTCGACGCAGACGCGAAATCAAACAATACCGGCATGGAACAATCTTCCCATCGTGAAAAGAAACCCGGGCGACCACGGCCCCAGTAATAGGTCCGTTTAGCAATCTGTTTCTTCTGAACGGTGGAACAGACCTCCTGAAATGCCTCA
>JAZUGW010000255.1:0-3415 GCA_045641465.1 Kiritimatiellia bacterium
CCGGGAACGCTGGTGCTCGACGTGCCGGCGGGTGAAACGGTCTCCCCCGCGCTAGAGATCGGCGGCAACCTGAAGTTGGTGAAAGAGGGCCCGGGCACGTATTTCGCCGGGAGGCAGCAGCGCTATTCCGGTGATACCGAACTGGTAAGCGGCACCACGGTGGCTGGGATGGACGGACGCGGTGGAATTTTCGGAGAAATTCACCATGGCACGTTCACGTTGAATGCGGGTGCGGTGTTCGACTCGAATGGACGGGTGGGGATGTATGATTTCCCAGTCGTGTTCAACGGCGGCACATGTGTCAACAGCGGCGCGTTGTGCGACGGGACGGGTCCGTTTGTAGATGCCAAGCTCACGGCCGATTCCTTCTTCGACTGTACTCGGAAAGGACTCGGGTTCTGGCATCCCCTGGTCGATTTGGGCGGACACGTTCTCGATGTCACAACCAGCAACACGCAGGACGGTTTCTTCACGCTTTACGACACGGTCGGTTCGACTCCTCCCGTCCAGGCTCTGACCAATGGAACTTTGCGGGTGCATGGCGATGGCGAATTGAAGACCTGGGTGAATCTCGATGCCCGAACGGTCGACTTCGATTTGGATTGTCCGCTCTGGATGTGCTGGACCACGACGGTCCACAATCTCACCTATCGATATACCCGGCAGGACAACGAACTTGAGAGTGTCAATTTCGGCGAGTTCCATGTCACCGGTACGTTCAATCCCGTTTCGTCCGCCTTCGTGCGCACGATGATGATGGACGGTTCCACCCTCGACCTCTCCGGCAAGACCGGCGCGTGGTCGACGCTGGGTACGCGGCAGGGGCCGACGACTTCCGGCGCCCCGCTCAGCGAATGCGTGTTCGAGCCGAACGGCACGGTGACGATCGACGTGCATGGGCGCACCTTCGCGGTCGGCGAGCGGATCGTCGCATGGTCCACGCCGCCGCAGAATGTCACGTTCCAATGGGATGCGGCCACCCGGGCGGCGAATCCCGAGGTGGCGCCGTTCGTCGCTGCCGACGGAATCTACTTCGGTTTCGATGCCAATGTGGTTTCGCGCGCGCGTTGGACGGGTGCGGCGGGAGACGGCGATTTGACGAATTCCGCCAACTGGACGTGCGTCAACGCCAACGGCGATGCGGTTGCGGACGCGCTGCCGAATGCCCGGGCCACGGTGCGCCTCACCGGCGAGACCACGCTGGACATTCCTGCAGGAACTACATTGCCCTGCGCCGTTCTGGAATTGGAGAATGTGAAACTGACCGGCGACTGCGATTGGCGTGGCTATGCGGGTCCGCTCGTGATCAAGGGCGACCTTGATCTGCAAGGCCATCGACTTTGGCTGTCAGCCGCCACGCAGGGGGCGGGCGGACAGATTACCTCGTCGTATGGCTTCGATTCGGAACTGACGGTGCCTTCGACGGTCACCGGCGAGGCCTGCTTCTGGCTGGATGCGGCGGATGTCTCCACGCTCACGGTCGATGACGACGGGCGGGTGTCGGCCTGGCGCAGCAAGGGCACGATACAGGTAACGCCGGCCGTGACCAATGCCGTGATGCGCCCGGCTTGGATGCCTTACGATTACGGACGACCCTGCGTGGACTTCGGTGCCACGGGCAGCGGACAGGATCTTGTCTATCCCCGTCTCACCAAACTCCGCACGGTGTTCTGGGTGATCAAGATTCCCAAGGCCGGGTTGAAAGGTTTTCTGCTCGGTGACTCGGAGGCCTACCATTTCCATCGCGGCGAGAAATCCCAGTATGGCGACAGCCGATGGGCCCAGTTCGCCACGGTGTGGAATGGCACCGAAGTCGTCGACTGGGCGAACGACCTCATTCCCGACGACGATTTCCAGATCATTTCCGCGACAATGGGCGTTGAGGGTTGGTCGAACTCGTTGACTCAGGATCGTAAGGATACGACTCGCAATGGTGGACGCCAGCTTTCCGAGCTCATCGGTTTCGAACGCGTGCTGGGAGATTCCGAACGTACGGAGATCACCCAGTATCTACAGCGGAAGTGGGGCGGCAAGATCGGCGCCAACGGAATCGGTGAACTCCATTTGTCCGTGCCGGCGGGCGAGAATCATGTCAACCGCGAAACCCGCTTCACCGGTTTGCTGAAAGTGGTCAAGGAAGGGGAGGGTACATTCACCGCCGGCTGTCGGGGGCAGGGGTATCTGTGTGGTACCGAGACCGCGGAGGGCACGTTGTCCACCCTGCGCTCGCCCGATTCCAACCTCACCTTGTACAACGGTACCAAGGGCATGTGTTTTGGCGTAGGCACGAATATCGTCGTGGGAGCCGGGACGATATTCGACTTCAAGGGCAATCATGACTATGGCCTTTGGACCATCCAGCTCGATGGTGGAACGCTTCGCAACAGCGGACGCGACATGCGAAGCGACTGGGGTGGGCTTGTCAAGGTTGAGGTCACTGCCGATTCTCGGTTCGTCTGTGACTTCCAGACGGTGATTTACAATGGTGCGACGAGTGTCATTGGACTCAATGGTCGCCAGCTCACGGCGGAACTGAATGCGCCGTTGTGGCTGCGGCAGACGGCTGTGTCCAACGGTACGCTCCGACTCGTCGGGACGGCGCCCATGGTCGTTCCCTCGGCGTCTGACTGGCGCACGGTCGAGCTTGTGGCGGAGGCACCGCTGGAAATCAACGCCGCCTTGGACGTGCGCGACTACATCGCCGCCTACGCGGGAGACGGGAATGCAGGATCCGGTGCCATCAACGTCTATGGCTCGTTCCGTCCGGTCGCGGAGAGCTTCGTCCGTTGCGTGCTGCAGGATGGCGCGACTTTCGACCTTTCTGGCCGCACGGGAGCCTTCTCCGATGGCAACGGCGTCCTGAGCTTTAAGCCGGATTCCTCCATCGTCGTCGACATCCACGGACGGACGTTGGCGGTGGGCGAGAAGCTGGTTGCGTGGACCGTTCCGCCGGTGGGCGTTTCCTTTGCGTGGGATTCCGCGAGCGCGGCGAACACCGCCTTGACGCCAGTGGTGCGCAGCGACGGACTCTACTATGGCGGCGAAACGGACCAGGTCGTGATCGATGCGGTGTGGACGGGCGAGGCGGGCGACGGCGACATCTCCAAGCCCGCCAACTGGACTTGTCGCAATGCCGCGAACCAGATCGTCGAGGGCGGGCTCCCCGGTCCGCACACGCGCGTCCACTTTTCGGGCACAGTGGCGGTCGACTTCCCGGCCGGCAACGCCTTCACCTTCCGAGAACTGGACATGGGAAGCGTCAAGCTCGCGCGCGACAGCGATTGGCGCGGGTTGCAGCTCCCGTCCGGCGTGAAGATCGATCTCGACGGACATAAGCTTTATCTGAGCGATCTGCCCGCTTCGGGTACGGCCACCTGCACGCTGTTCTCCGAGAACGGCAATCCGGGCGGCGAGC
>JAZUGW010000256.1:0-3355 GCA_045641465.1 Kiritimatiellia bacterium
CACCGTGCGCGCCTCCACCGTGCGGCTCATCACGCGGAAGTATTCCTTCGCAGTGGAAACGCCCAGCAGGCGAACCGTACCGTTCGTGATGTCCTTCTGCCACGGGATGTACTTCGAGTCGATCGGTGCGTCGACCGTGAGAACGTGTCCGCCAAGGTCGATCGGTTGATCGCCCTTACTGTTGAACACGACATCGCTGCGCAGATAGAACGTGGAATCCGCCGTGAGCGTCAACCATCCCACACCACCCCATGCGGTCTGTGACTGCGGCACCGGGCCATCCGTCGCCGAACCGCTGCGGAACGTTCCACCATTGAGAACGATATGGTAGAGATAATAATCATAGTTACCCGCAATGTCGAAAGTACCACCCGGTTGGACCGTGATTTCGGATCCCTTCGCACCCATGAATTGACGCTGTGCGGAATTATCCGCATTCCCGCCACTGCCAGCCGCAGTGATGAGCTTGCCGCCCAGCACCTCGGTACCGCCCGTATACGTCTGTCCCATGCGACTCATGGTGAATACACCCTCACCCTTCTTCACGAACTTCAAACCGCCTGTGAGCGCCACCGCCGTGTTGGCAGCAGATGCCCCCGAAGGCACATCCACCTGCACTTCACCGCCGCCCACCGTATCCGTAATCGTTGCACGAGACGGCAAAAGTGTGAGCGACATATTGTCAACAGACATACCGCTGTTGTACGTACAGGAAATCTGAATCGTATGTCCACCCGCCTCCACAAAGGCATATGCCGAACGCGTAGCTGTCAGATTGTTCTGATCGGACCAGGAAAGAACCGCGGCCCCGTCGATCTTCACGTTGCCGTTGCTCTTCCATTGAGTTCCCGAGTTGTTCCTCGTTCCAATCTTAAAGGACAAATAGCAGAATCCCGCCTCCGGCATCGTAAAGGTCTGAGAAATGCTCGCGCCTGAGTTGATGAAGCACCAATTCGACCCATCTCGCTGACTGTTCGCGTAAGTGGTATTGTTCTTCAAGAGCGCTACCGTTCCGCTCGTCGACCAATCCGTGGGCTTCACCACCACGTATGCACCCGAGTCAATAGATTGTGCCTCAAACCCAGTATTCTTGAGCAACTGTTGAGAAGTCGTGGAATAACCGCTGAAGAATGACGGCGGAAAGAGCACCTTATGCCCCTTGATGTCGATCTTGACGTCGGGATCGGCCGTGAAAGCCCAGCCGGCAGAGGTGAGGTCCACATCCTCTTCCACCGTAAACGCCATCATGCGATAGTCGCGCGCCGTGCAGGGATGCGCCTTGATGGCTTCGTACTGCGCGGAGGATTCAAAGCACACCGTGATCGCGTTATTCGGTTCAGTGAGGCCGCAAGTCGTCGTCACCTCGTTCCATTCAGAACCGTAGAAGTGCCAACTGAACGTTCCCGTGCCGTCGTCGAGGAACTTCGCGTAGAGCGGCTGCGAAGCATCCACCGCGAGCACAACGGAATTGTCGTCTGCCGTGAATGTCTTCAACGCACGGAACGGCATACCGGCTGCATCCGCTGACGTTGCATAGGTGAGTGTGAACGCGGCCGGATCAACGACCGTACCCGCCGGGAACACAATGAGCGGCAGATTGTTGGCGGCGAAGTCGGTTGCCGTGCCGAAGAACTTCAACTTCTTGAGCGAGTTGGAAATCTGGGTGGCCGCGAGTCCCTTCCCCGCTGGGAGTCCGTCATAGTTGACCGTGAGCACGGCCTTCTCGGAAAGTGAACCCACCTTTCCGCTGAACGCACCGCCGAAAACGCTGATCGACGAAAGGCCGGCCGTTGCCCGATCCTCGAAGGTACCATGGAAATCCCCCAGATTGTTGAAAACGAGCTTGCTCGTGCCAGCCCTGCTGGCCAAGATCCGAAGGAACGTGTTTTCATCGCCGTGGATAGGCGCGTTGACAATCATCGTACGCGTATTGTTGACCTCGCTCGCCTCAAACCAGAGCGCACTACCAGTGACGATTGAAAAATCCCCCGCCAGGGTGTAGGTATTGTTGCCCACTCCATGCTGGAAATGTCCGTTGTCGGAAATCAGTTTAGGAATGGTGACCGTCGCCCCGTTTTCACACTTGATCAAAAGCGAACCATTCACATCGTTGCCGATCATTCGCAGTATATGACCGGCGAACGTCCAGGACGTCCCCGACTCCGGTGTACGAAGAGTCTGGTTTTCGATTATGAAGTCCGACGCCATCATCTCAACCGCCGAGAAAGGCATCGTGGACGTCGCGCCACGCGTGGTGGACCAACCAACAGATGCGCTCACGTTGGTCACAAACGACGACGTGCCCACCGCATCGCCGCCCACTTTGTAGAACGTGCGCCCCGCCTTTGTGACGAACGACACCGTTTGGTCGTCATTCGTAACCTGCTCCAGATAGAGCTGTTTCGTCGCGCCGTTAGGCGAATCCGCCGCGAGGAGAGTGAATTCCGAAAAATCGACTTCGGCCCCCGCTGGGAATGTGAGAATCGCGTGACCGCCCTCAAAGAGATCCGTCTCGTCCGCGAAGAAACGGAGTTTCGTCTTGAGAACGGAGGACGGCGTCGTGGTGGCGACTCGAAGGCCCGTCGCAGCAGGCAGCCCGTCGTAGTCGAACCACGCCACAGTCGTCTCGGCGGGAAGATCGGTGAGCGTACCGCCATAGGCGCCGTTCACCACAAGCGACGGCTGACGCGGCGAACCGGCGGTCTTGATCGTTCCGAAGAAGTTCCCCACGTTGTTGAGCGTTAGGGGTGACGATTGGCTTTGAGACGTCGTGCCCGAACCTGAAATGACAAGCGAGGTCGTTTCATCGCCCGTGATGGCCGCATCCATCACCAAGGCGCGCTTGTCGGCCGCCGACGCTGAAAGGCCGAAGGCGAATGTCAAAGCCGCATCGGGGACAACCGTCACCGCGCCTTTGAGCGTGAACTGCGAAAGGTCCTGCGCCATGTTGATGGACCCTGTCCCGACAACGCGGAGATCGTTGATCGTCACGTTACGATTGCCGTCAGTCACATTTTTCTTCAACGTGAGACCGCCCCCGTTCGTGAGGGTCAGGGATCGGCCACCAAAGGCGATGTCTGTATCCGTGGCGGGAAGGCGAAGAATGACATTACCGGAGACAATGAAGTCCGAATTCGCGAAATCGGAGACGGTGGATGTACTGGAGGCGCCCAACGTCGTGGACCATCCCACCGAGGCACTCACGTTCCCCGCAAACGACGACGTTCCACCCGCATCGCCACCGACCTTATAGTAGGTCGCCGCCGAACAAAGGCCCGCCGCCACCACTGTAAACACGCACAAAACCGACTTCATCATCATAATTTTCTCCCTTGTTTTAAGACGCCAGCGGAAA
>JAZUGW010000257.1:0-2951 GCA_045641465.1 Kiritimatiellia bacterium
TCGTCCTCGCCGTGCATCTTCGCGTACTCGTACAGCGCATCGAGCCGCACGAGCTGTTCTTCCAGCAACTTGTCTCTTCGCATTAGCGTCATTGATTCCTTTCAACAGGGCGCGAAGTATATCATTTTTTCAGCGCGAAAATTGCGACAATTTTTGCTCCGAAAAATAAGTGGGAGTATGTGGTATAATACGCCCCCAAATGAATAAGTTTGAGGACGAAGATTTTGACATTGCAGAGTACGAACGCAACCTTCAGAAACGCCGGAAGCGGTTTGCTGTCGGCCTGATCGTCGTGTCTGTTATCGTACTCACGGTCATGGTCATTTTCTGGCATTGAGGCAGTTTCATGAAGCGCGAAAAGAATCCTAACCAAAAAGCGTTCAAGATCGTCAACAAGAAGGCACCGGTCATCCTACCGAAACCGCCCGTCGAGGAGGTCGGTGCGAACATCGGCTCAGAAGCGAATGTCTCGTTCGCCATGTCGATTGCCCTTCAGATGAAGGACCAGCAGCGCAAGGCGGACGAGGCGAAGAAAGCCCAGGCGGCCATCGTCTTCAAGAAGCGCAACGTCAAGTATTCCGACGCCGACCTCGAGAACTTCCGCAAGAAGCTCCTCGCCGCCCGCGCCGTGATCGTCGAGAAGTCATCGTCCGTAAAAGAGACCATTGGCCTCAACGCGGCGGACGACATCGAGCCGGACGGCGGTGACGGATCGACGCAGTCCATGCGCCTCGATGCCCTCTCGCACATGGAGAAATCCAGTCGGACGATCAACGACATCGACGAAGCCCTCACCCGCATCGCGGGCCGCACCTACGGCGTCTGCATGACCTGCGGCAACCTCATCGACAAAAACCGGCTCGTCCACAGCCCATTCGTCAAGACATGCATGGCCTGTCAGCGGGCGCTGGAGTCCGAGGCAAAGGGCTGAACGCCCCTCTCCAGCGGACTACTCGCGGTCGATGTAGTACCAGCCGTCCCGTTCGCCATTCGGCTTTCGGTAGTCGAAGTTCCCCTGTCGGGCCGCCCGTTGCACTTGGCTGCGGATCTCCTTGGCGACGAAACCGTGGTCTTGCCGATAGGCGGCGAGGATCGATTCGACAAAGCACTCTTTTGCGTCGTTTTCGTCGGTGTAAGCGCCGAGAACCGAAACGACGCGGGTATTATGGTCAAGGCGCTGGACGGTGTAGAGCATGATGTTTGACTTCCGTGGAGCGGGTTGAGAATTGGCGTATATTTTACCAAACCTCTCCGCGCAGGAACAATGAGGAAGTCAAATCCGGTCCGCAAGGACTCCTCACGCAGGGTAGATGCCCTTCACGCCCTGCGGATTGTCCACCAGCTCAAGAAGATACGAATGCTGCGACGGATTCGCATCATCGACAACCAGTTTGCTCGTCACCTTCCGCGTCACAGGATCGAACCCGTGACCCGCGTCGCCGCAACCAATACGCCGCCCCCACGCGATCATCTTGCGACCGTTCCGATCCTCTCCGCACAGCTCGACCACGCACCGCATGGACTCACTCACCATCCGTACCGCTTGCGGTGAAGCCGTAGCTTGGCGAGGAAATCGTCCTTCACCGGCTTCGGCTGGAACACGGCCTTCTTCTTCGGATGCGGAGCCGTCGCCTGACGGTGCAGCTCCTCCGCGCTCTCGATCTTCAACGCCGCCGCGCAAACATCGCCGACCCGCGCCTTAATGAGCTCATGAAAATCGTCGAGCGGGTAGAGTACGCCGCAGTTGTTGTGGTAGACATTCCGCTTCACGAACGGAACCTTGCGCCGGACCTTCACGCCGAAGCCGAAGCGAAACACGCGGTCGTGCAACTTGCAGACGTCGAGGTTGTCGAACCGCTCGTCGTTCTCCGGCAGCAGCGCGTCATGCGAGACGAACAACGCCCGCATTCCCTCTTCGAGGTAGTAGCGGCGAATGCACACCCGCCACGTCCGCCCGTCTCGTCCCTCGACCGTCGCCATCGCGTACCGTTCGCTTGCCTTGGGGACCTCCTCGTAGCCGACCACCTTCACTACACACGCCAGCGGCAGCCCAGTCGGCATCGCCTCGCCCTCGCAAGAACGCAGCTTGTCGAGGTAGGCGATCTCCGCCAGCTCCTCCGGGGTCCTCGGGGGCTTCTCTCGTTCGTGATCTTCCATAGGCATATTTTATCAAAATTAGGCCTTGCTATTACTGCCGACATACGGCATAATGGAAATGGTCGACTCATTCCAAGACGCTTTTTCCAAGCCGAGCGCAGAGGACTCGTCCCACCGCAAGCCGCAAGTCGGAATCGTTGAATTCGCGGTCGGCGGTCTCATCGAGATCGCGCTTGACGTCCCTTACGATTCTCGCCACCACACCGCGCAAGTAATCCTCGCTCACCACGGGCGCGAGGAAATCGAGCAAGGCGGCGATCACCACCCTGCACCGCCGTTCACCCTTCTTCAAATCCATCGCATCCTCCCTTCGTCGTGTTTGAGCGGCGAGGCGGTCGTCCGCCCCGCCGCTCCGTCCGTCAGTCGCCGACCTCCGCCTTCGGAACCTCGGGAACGCCGAAGGCGACCAAGTACATCGAGCCGCTGATCACCTCGCTGATGCCCAACGCCTCCGAGGGCTGGAGCAGGAACAGCCACCGCCGCTCCTCGCCGCCGTCCACCGGGGCGAATAACACCTCAAAGGTGTAGCCCGGAACCGGGTCGATGATGTGGCGCAGGACGATCTTCGTGTTCCCCTGCGCGGTGCGGTGCCAGAGCCCGTGGTCGCCGTTGATCGACTCGCACTCGCCCCGGAAGACCTGCTGAATCTTCGTGAGGTCGTCGAACGCCAGCTTCACCGTGATCGCGCCGTCCCAATCGAAGGTCGGGAAGGTCGGATTCGGTCCGAGCCGGTTGCCGATTGTCTTCTGCGCGGCGAAGGTGCAGAAGATGCTGCCGTCCGCCGCCCCGACCGC
>JAZUGW010000258.1:0-5924 GCA_045641465.1 Kiritimatiellia bacterium
GGAATGGGCCGCGCGCGCGGGATCGGACAAACCGTTCTGGTGGGGCGACCGAAACGCCGACTTCGCGCAATACGCGAACCTCGCCGACATTTCGTTGCATTACTATTCGGGTAATCCCTATGTACAGGATGTGAAGAAGGCTGTGTACAATAATCCCGAGAACCTGTTCGACAACTGGGTGCCGCAGGCGCACGGTGTGAACGACGGCGCGTTCCTCGAAGAGGCGAGCGGCAAGTGGAAACCGAACCCGTGGGGACTCTACGAGATGCACGGCAACGTGTGGGAATGGACGGCTTCGAAGTATGTGCCATATCCGTATGTGGCGGCCGACGGACGCAATGCCCGCGCGGGCGACGAGAAGCGCGTGGTGCGCGGCGGTTCGTGGTATTCGCGTCCGAAGCTCGCAACGGCGTCCTTCCGCCGCGCGTACCGTCCGTATGCGCCCGTGTACGACGTCGGTTTCCGTGTCGTCGTCGAAGAATAGAGCCTTGATTCTTCGGCGAGGAATTGATATACTTTAAGAACTCGTTGTCCCGTGGTGTAGAGGCCGCACAGGAGATTTTGATTCTCTTAGTCCTGGTTCGATCCCAGGCGGGACAACCATTTTTTTAGGGAAGAAGAACATGAAGAGAAGAGAATTCCTGGGTGGCATCTTTGCCGTGGGCGGACTTTGGGCATTCGGAGGTGACGCGGGGGCGACTTTTGGCGTACCGCGCGTTCGGTTTGGCGTGGTGAGCGACGTTCATGTGCGTCAGGGCGGTCCGCGCGATCATGCGACGGGTGGCGATACCACGTATTTCCGCAAGGCGCTTGAATATTTCAAGGCGCAGAAGTGCGATGCCGTGATGATCGCGGGGGACCTTGCGGACCGCGGGCGCGAAGACGAGCTGATGGCGATGGCGAAGGTGTGGTTCGAAGTCTTCCCGGAAGGCTGCGGTGTCACGAAGCTCTTCGTCTGCGGCAATCACGACTGGTGGGGCCAGCGTTCATTCGACAAGATCAAGGCCCTGTGGGAGAAGGCGTGGCGTGAACCCTACGAATCGTTCTGGCATAAGACGGTGAAGGGGTATCACTTCTTCGGCAAGCACTGGGATTCCGATAAGCCCACGTGGACGGAAATCGGCACTTGGCTGGCGGCCAACGGGGCGGCGGTGAAGGGCACGCAGCCGTTCTTCTACGTGCAGCATCCGCATCCGAACAACACGTGCAACGGTCCGTACGCCTGGGGACGCGACCAGGGGAACGTGACGAAGGCGCTGGCCGCCTGGCCGAATGCCGTGACGTTTTCGGGGCACTCGCACCACGCGCAGACGGACGAACGGTCCATCTGGCAGGGGGCGTTTACGAGCGTCAATACGGGGTCGCTGCGTTATGGGTGCCATCCGGACGACGGCGGGTTGCCGGGTCGTGGCTATGAGAACGGCGTGCGCGGCGACGACAAGCTGATGGGGGCGGCGAATGTCGTCGAAACGAAGACGGGACTCGTCGTCGACGTGTGCGACGCGGCGGTGGTCTACCATCGGCGTGACCTCCAGAACGACTGTGCGCTGGGTCCGGATTGGGTGCAGCCGCTGCCGTATCGTCCGCAGGACTTCGCGGCGCGTGCGGCGAAGGAACCGGCACCGGCATTTGCCGCAGGTGCGGCCGTGACGGTGAAGGACGTCGAAGGGCGTCCGCGCAAAGGCGCGGCGTGCGCGGCGGTGGAGTTCACGTTCCCGGCGGCGCGGGCGAGCCGGACGCGTCCGTTCGTCTACGAGATCCGCGTCACGGGCGACGATCCGCTCTGTACGCTTCAGCGCGGGGTGGTGGCGGAAGGCTTCGACCAGGCGCCCAACCATCCGTGGACGCATCGGGAGTCCCGGGCGGTGATCGCGAAGGCTGCGTTGCCGATCGGCGTGAAGCACACGGTTGAAATCACGCCGGTGAGTTCGCTCGGCGTCAAGGGCGCGCCGATCAAGGCGTCCTTCTGACGGACGGCAGGAAAATAGAAGGCTTTAGACAAAGAAGAAAGAATCGACATGGCAGGCGAATATCAGTTTTCACTTATCGACGTGACGAAGCAGCAGGGTACGAAGACCATCCTGAAGGATGTGTGCCTGAGCTTCTTCTATGGGGCGCACATTGGTGTCATCGGCGGAAACGGCGCGGGCAAGAGCTCGCTGCTGAAGATCCTCGCGGGCCTTGATACGGACATCCTCGGGACGTGCCAGGTGGCGAAGGGGACAAAGGTCGGGTATCTGCCGCAGGAGCCGGTGCTGGACGACACGAAGACGGTGGGTGAAATCGTCGAAGAGGGCGTGGCCGAAGCGAAGGCGATGGTCGAACGCTACGAAGACCTCTGCTGCGAGCTCGACGATCCGAAGAAGGCCGCCGAGATGGAGCGTCTGCAGGAGATCATCGACGCCAAAGACCTTTGGAACGTCGAGCACAAGGTCGAGATGGCAATGGCGGATATGGGGTGTCCGCCGGCGGATCGTCCGGTGAAGGTGCTCTCGGGCGGCGAGCGGCGTCGTGTGGCGATTGCGCGTCTGCTGCTGCAGGAGCCGGATGTGCTGCTGCTGGACGAACCGACGAACCATCTCGACGCCGAGACGACGTTCCGGCTCGAAGCCTATCTCAAGGATTTCAAGGGCACGTTGATCGTCGTCACGCATGACCGCTACTTCCTGAGCGACGTGACGGAATGGATCCTCGAACTCGACCACGGCATCTGCTATCCCTACAAGGGCAACTACGAAGAGTGGTTGAAGCAGAAAGAGCAGATGCTCGCGCGCGAAGCGAAGGCCGAGAAGAGCCGTCAAAAGCTCATCGAGAACGAACTCAAGTGGATTCAGACGAATCCGAGCGGGCGTCATTCGAAGGCGCAGGCGCGTGTCAAGCGCTACGAAGAACTGCAGAGCCAGCAGGTCAACACGCGTGAAGACGATCTCGTCATCCGCATCCCGCCGGGTCCGCGGCTGGGCAATCTCGTCGTGCGGGCGGAACACGTCAAGATGGGCTTCGACGACGGACGCGTCTTGTACGACGATCTCAACTTCGATCTGCCGCGTGGCGGCATCGTGGGCGTCATCGGTGCGAACGGCGCCGGCAAGACGACGCTTTTCAAGCTCATCACGGGCCAGCTCAAGCCGCTGGCGGGTTCGCTCACGGTGGGCGAGACGGTGAAGCTCAGCTATGTGGACCAGACGCGCAGCGAACTGCAGCCCGACCAGACGGTGTACGAGGCTATTACCGGCGGCGGCGAGTTTGTGCGGCTGGCGGGGGAAACGATGGTGAAGGGCCGCGGCTACTGCAGTCGCTTCAACTTCCGCGGGTCCGAACAGCAGAAGAAGGTGGGCGTCTTGTCGGGCGGCGAGCGCAACCGCGTGCACCTCGCGAAGCTGCTGACCTCGGGCGGAAATCTGCTGCTGTTGGACGAACCGACGAACGACCTCGACGTGGCGACTCTTCGGTCGCTGGAAGAGGGTCTTGAAGAGTTCGGCGGCTGCGTGATGGTGGTGAGCCACGACCGCTGGTTCCTCGACCGCATTGCGACGCACATCCTCGCGTTCGAGCCGAACGGCAAGACGACGTGGTTCGAAGGCAGCTACTCCGAGTACCACGAAATGCTGGAGCGTCGTCGGAAGTAAACGGGAGGACTTCGAGCATGAGCAAGACCATCATCGGCTATACAAGCGGCGTCTACGACCTCTTCCACATCGGGCACCTCAATCTGCTGAAGAATGCGAAGGGCCTGTGCGACAAGCTCATTGTCGGCGTCAGCGTGGATGAGCTCGTGGCGTACAAGCACAAGCGCGCCGTGATTCCGTTCCAGGAGCGGCTCGAGATCGTACGGTCCATCAAGTATGTGGATGCGGCGATCCCCCAGGACGATCTGGACAAGTTCAAGATGTGGGAGAAGCTGCACTTCGACGTGCTGTTCGTCGGCGACGACTGGTTCAAGAGCGAGCGCTGGCAGGAGATGGAGAAGAAGTTCGATGCCGTCGGCGTGCGCGTGGTCTATTTCCCCTACACGAAGGGGACGAGTTCCACCTTGCTCAGCGCCACGCTCAAGAAGCTGCGTGAAGGAACAACGGACGCGACTGGGGATGCGACATGAGAGTGTGGCAGACGAAGCTTGAAAAGGGCAAGTATGTGACGCGCTTCTGCGGTGTGCGCATCTGGAAGCGTCCGGAAGCCGCGCTCTGCGAGCAGGCGGCGCTTCTGCGGCGCGAACTGCTCACGATGGCGGATGTCGGAAATATGCCGCCCGCGCGCGGCATGGCGCGTGACGTGCAGCTGGCGGGGCTGGTGCTCTTGAAGGAAGTGCTGCGCGTGGCGAAAGAAGGCGGTTTCCATCCGTGGACGATCAGCGGTTCGCTGTTGGGCGTCGTCCGCCACGGCGGCCACTTCATCCCGTGGGACGACGATGTGGACCAGGGCATGATTCGCGAAGAGTACGCGCGCTTCTGTGAATACTTCAACGAGCATTGCGCGGAGGGCTTCTTCGCCTGGCGTCGCTACACGCGCAAGTGGAACCAGATCAAGATCTCGCATCGCGAGCTGCCGAAAGACGTCACGATGAGCGTGATGTCGTATGACCGCTACTTCAAGCCGTTGCCGACACTGGCGGAAAAGCATGCGCTTTTCCAGAAGGTCGTCGCAGAGCAGGAACGCATTGCGGCGACGTTTACGGACAAGTCGACGGATGCCGATCACTTCCATGCGCTGGAAGATGCGCGTGAGCGCGTGCTGCTGGAAGGCAAGGGGTCGGCCCCGGATGCCGCGAAGCCGGCGATTTTCCGCGGGATGGAGTTCTCGACGCCCTGGTGGGTGAAAGAGACCGTCTACGATTGGGACGACATCTTCCCGCTTCGTCCGGCGAAGTTCGAGGGCATCGACGTGATGACGCCGAACGATCCAGAGGCGGTTCTCACTTACAACTACGGCGACTGGGCGGCCTGGCCGGGACGGTTGAAGCCGCACCATCCGGCGTCCTCGTTCAACATGGAGAAGGCGCTGGCGCTGCATCGGTTCGTTAAACGGTACGGTTCGGAAACACGGCAATGATCATCGGCTATACAACGGGCGTGTTCGACATGTTCCATGTGGGACACCTCAATCTGCTCCGGCGGGCGCGTGAAAACTGCGACAAGCTCATCGTGGGGGTCTCCACGGATGATGTCGTGCGCGAATACAAGCATCACGATCCCATCGTCTGCTTTGACGAGCGTGTGGCGATCGTGAAGGCGATCCGCTATGTCGATGAAGTGGTGCCGCAGACTTCGATGGACAAGTTTGCCGCCTGGCAGAACCTGCATTTCAACCGCCTCTTCCACGGCAACGACTGGAAGGGCAGTGCGATGTACAATGAAGTCGAGGCCAAACTTCGCGCCGTAGGCGTCGAGGTCGTCTACTTCGACTACACGCAGGGCACATCCTCGACCTTGCTCGCCGAGCGCCTGCGTGGATAATCGCGTTCGGGGAAATCGATAGAGAAGGGCATTCGCCCAACAGTACGGCGCGCTCGGAGAGCGCGCCCTTTTGCGATTTCGTCGGGGGTCGCTTGCTTTCGTATCAAAATTTTGCTACACTTTAAAATGGTCTTTTGGTGAGTAGTTTCTAAAAGAAAAGTCGAGGAGTTGGCAATGAGAAAAATACTGGTGGCGATGATTGTCGCCTGCATGGGGATGCTGTGCGCCTGGGGACGCACGGTGTGCGTGACGTCGCAGTCGGATACTGCAATAACCTTCGCCTTCGGGGCGCAGGACACGTTCGACTACGAACTCTTCGTAGGACACGGTCCGACGGACGCAGGTGAAGACAAGTACGGCTGGGCCAATTTCGAGCGGGTGACGGATGTCGCCTTCGATCAGACGTCCTTCACCTGGGAGGTGCCGCCGGCATTGCGCGACGGGCGTTTCATGCGCTTCTTCCTGATGCAG
>JAZUGW010000259.1:0-2075 GCA_045641465.1 Kiritimatiellia bacterium
CAGGCTGGTGACGACAGAGGAATATGACGGGCGCATTGTCAATCCTTCCCGGCTCGTCTGGGGAACGAACGCCGTTTTGAAGGTGGGCGTAGGGGAGGGAAGTCCGTTCGAGGCGACGAACGTCGTCTGGTCGGTCGTTTCCAACAGCCCCGGACGCGTCGTTCCCATCGACGGCTGGCACGCGATTGTGGAGCCCACCGCGTCGAGCGGGGATGTCGTCGTCGAGGCGCGCTTCAACGACGACCCGATCCAGCCGCGCTTTGTGCTGCCGATTGTTCAACCACGAGAGATCCCTGTTAAGGCGTTTGTGGTGAACCGCCCTCAAAATGCGAGCGAGCCAAGATGGACGGAAGATGATATCCGTCTGAAAATACAGGCCGTGAACAAGATTGTCTCGCAAGTCGGCATCTCGTTGGTCATGACGGGGCCGGTGCAACCCGTAGGATCAGTTTCTGACTGGAATTTGGATGCTGCCGTCAGGGTCCAGGTCAGTCAAAGTCGAAGTGGACTTGCCGTGTCGGAAGCTGCAAGAAAGCTGCTTGCCGTACACAATACGAACACATGCCATGCGATCGGGATGTTCTTTGTCGGGACGGTGAAACCAGCGAGTCTGGGAGCGTTTTACAACGAGGCGTCTGTCGTGATCCCCCGGGACGCGACAGTTTCGACCATTGCGCATGAAGTCGGCCATTATCTGGGGCTCCACGACTGTTATGACCATTGGAGGTGGAAAAGAAACGGTGCTGTTTTCCGAGTTGTGCTTGACGGAGGGAATGATCCCGTAAGCGGATCTCTTTTTTGCGCTAAAAAGAAGGACTGGGGAGGGGAAACCGGGCACGGATTCTATCGACAGTCTGATTCGTGTTCAAACGTCATCCAGCAGCTTCTGATGTATGGTTATGAAAGCCCTCTCGCCGTTGACATACCGGCCGGTTCGGTGAAGGGACTTAGATCTCGTGCCGTGTTCGGGCATCAAAAGGAAGATGCGGAGGTCGGAGCGGACAGCATCAAAGTAAAGGAATGATATGAACAAGGTAATCTTTCTGGCTACAGTCTCCTGCCTCATGACAATGGTCGTGTCTTCTGCCCATGCCCATACGCTTGCCGAGACGAATGCCGTCGTGGAGGCGGCGCTCGACTATCTGCAGCAGGCCTACCCGGACAATTGGGGGACAAATAATTTCATCGAGGTCGCGGCGGATGAAATCCCGGATACTTGGGAATATTTTCTCGGTGGTGACGAGACCAATGGCTGGACGCATGTCGAAAAGCGGGCGGCGTTTGACTGGTATTTGTCGTCTCTGGGGTCAACGGATTGTCGGTCTCTGCCTTCAGATGGGCAATGGCGTGTCAAGGCCGCAATCGCACAGTGCGACACTTTGAACCATACGAATGCGTGGCCTTTTTTGAAGGCCCTGTCGCTCAATCCGCGCGGCATTCACCGTGACAGGGCGATCCAGCTGGCAATCAGATTCGGCCCCGTCGATGACGCGATGACCGATTTCGTGGAAACGATCGGCACGAATGTCGCCTCGTACGGCTATGCCGAAAGAGGAACGTATTGTGCCTACCAGAAACGCCTGGCCGCAATAAACGCGACGAACGCCCTGGAGTGTGCCGTTCGCGATCGGGCCGTGCGCCGCTTTTACCAGCATCGTTTTGGCCCCTCTGTCGCGGGCGCCGTTTCGCGCGATTTCCTTTTCCGTGACTATCTTGCGGGATATGCGCAGAGTTCAAACCGTCTCGAGTTCGCCTGCTATGTCCTCGGTACACAAGAAGGACGGGTGAATGATGAAGAATATTTCACCTTCGTCACCAACCAACTCCTCTCTTCCGGACAACCCCTTCGACAACTGAATCTGGAAGGGAACGAACAATGATCGCGTCTTCAATCATGCTCGCCGCCGCTTTGGCGACGCTTTCGCCCACGAATTCGCCGAGTTCGTTCGGTACGGAGACGGAACGGACATTTGCCTGTCCGTCGATTGCCGAGCGGGATGTCTGGCTCGACTTCGATCTCGACTTCACCCCGTCGGCGTCGAATTGCGTCGAGGTCGCGTTCGGCGCGGATGTGG
>JAZUGW010000260.1:0-27047 GCA_045641465.1 Kiritimatiellia bacterium
GAATCCGTCGAAGCCGGGGCGCTTCACGCTGCGTGTGCGCGTGCCGTCGTGGGTGACCACCGAACCGACTGGCTGGAAGGACATCGTGCGCGACTGGAAGCGGGGCGACGAAGTGGTGCTCGACTGGCCGATCAAGGCGAAGGTCCACCGGCAGGAAGGGCATCTCGCCTATACGTGGGGGCCGCTCGCGCTTGCGCGCGACTCGCGCTACAACGACGGCGATACGGACGACACGATCCAGCTGACCGGCGAGCTGCGCGTCGACAAGGCGCCGCATCCGGGCCGCTGGCTCTCGTTTGTGCAGACCGCGAACTCGCTTGGTTCGCTCAACATGTACACGGGCGAACGGAAGCCGGTCGGAGTCCATTTCTGCGATTTCGCTTCGGCCGGCAACGAGTGGAAGCCGGCCAACCGCTATCGCGTCTGGATTCCGCAGCTGACCGACTGATTCGTCAGTTCGTGGCGCGCAGGATGAGGCCCTTGAGGTAGAGTCCTTCGGGGAAGGTGAGCGCCACGGGATGGTCGCCCGTCGCCTGACGGGTGCGGGCGACGATCTGGAAGTCACGCTTCGCGTCGAAGGCGGCTTCGGCGCAGACCTTGTCGAAGAGGTCGCGCGTCATTGCGCCGGAACACGAGAACGTGGCCAAGATGCCGTTGGGACGCAGCAGCTTCATCGCGAGGAGGTTGATGTCCTTATAGCCGCGCGTGGCGCGCATCAGGCCGGCTTTCGTGTCTGCGAATTTCGGCGGATCGAGCACGATGAGATCGAAGGAGCGGCCCTGGTCGCGATAGAGGCGCAGCTGCTTGAACACGTCGGCCTCGACAAAGTTCGAGACCGTGTCGGTGCCAGGTGTCAGTTCGGTATTACGCTGGGCGAGTGCGAGCGCATCCTTCGAGACGTCGAGGTGCGTGACCGACTTGGCGCCGGCTGCGCGGGCGGCGAGTCCGAAGCCGCCCGTGTAGGAAAAGCAGTTGAGCATATCTGCGCCGGCGGCAAAGGAACCGACGACGGCGCGCGCGTCGCGCTGGTCGAGATAGAAGCCGGTCTTGTGTCCACGACGCACATCGACGAGATAGCGGATGGCGCCCTCGTGGATCGGGATGAGGTCTGGCGGTTCCTCGCCCGCGAGACGGCCGATTTCTCCCGGGGCGACTTCTTCTCCGCGCGCCCGCAGACCTTCGCGTACGCGCGCATCGACGTCGCTGCGGTTGAAGACGCCGCGGCAGTTCGGGACGTGCTTCATAAAGGCGTCGACGAGCGTCTGCTTCCAGAATTCGGCTCCGGTGCTCGCGAGCTGCACGACGACGAAACCGTCATAGTAGTCGGCCGTCACGCCGGGGAGCCCGTCATTCTCGGCGTTGACGAGACGGAAGGCGTTTGTTTCGTTCGCGGTCCAGAAGGGGGCGCGACGCGCAACGGACGCCGCCACAAGGCCGTCGACAAAATCGGCGTCCGGCACGTCCGACGCCTTGAAGCTGAGCATGCGGACCCGGATCTGGCTCGCCGGCGAATACGACCCATAGCCAATCGTCTCGCCCCTGGCATTGGCGACGGCGACGGTTTCGCCCATCTGGGGTTCGCCTTCGACCTCCTTGATGGCCCCCGAGAAAATCCAGGGATGGTGATGGATCGTGGCGTAGTCCCGCTTGAAATTGAGAATGACTTTTTTCATAGGCGAATAGTATACCATATCTTGCGAAAGGTGACTTGTATTCAATTTTATGATATAATGGACCAACAAACAACGAGGTGGCAAATGAAATTTAAGTCGATTCTCTTCAGTCTACTGGCAAGCGTGGTCGGTCTGTCCGCGTTTGGCGGGCGTGCAAACTATGCCCAGCCGAACTATGACAAGGGCAAAATCGCGCCGTACACATTGGAAGATCCGCTGACGTTCGTCGACGGTACGAAGGTGAAGACGCCGGCCGACTGGGAGCGCCGCCGTCAGGAAATCCTCGACATCTTCGCGAAGAACATGTTCGGTCAGCCGCCGCCCGCGCCTGAGGCGGTCGTCTTCGAGAAATTCGACGAAGGCGTGATGATCGGCGGTTTCGGCATTCGCCGGCAGTACCGCATGTGGTTCAAGAAGGACAAGACGGGTCCGAGCATTGACTGGCTCGTGCTGTCGCCGCGTTATGCGAAAAAGCCCGCGACGCCGATCCTCTTCCTCAACTACAGCGGCAACCACGAGCTGATCCGCGATCCGAAGGTGAGCATCCCCAAGATGTGGCGGCTGTTCCACGCCCAGTACAAGCCCGAGGAGCTGCGGGGCATCTACGACGGCCACCATGCCGACAAGAAGGACATCAATCCTGCCGAATTCATGTTCCCGGCCGATGGACTGCTCGCCCGCGGCTATGCGGTGGTGACGGCGTGCTATGCGCAGGTTTCGCCGGATGCGGCGCGTCCCACGAAGGATCCGGCGACCGGCGAGACGATGACGGCCTGGCAGGGGGTGTTCGACCTCTGGCCGGCGCGTGATCCGAACCGGACCGACAATACGACGTCGATCGGTGCGTGGGCGTGGGCGTTGTCGCGCGGACTCGACCTCGTCGAGCAGATTCCCGGCCTCGATGCGAAACACGCGATTGCCGCCGGCTATTCGCGTCTGGGCAAGACGGCGCTTGTGGCCGCTGCGCGCGATACGCGCTTTGCGGCGTGCGTGCCGAATCAGACGGGCGGTGGCGGCTGCCCTCTCGCGAAGCGCGACTACGGTGAAAACATCGGAACCGAAATGCGCTCGTTCCCGCACTGGTATTGTCCCGCCTACAAGAAGTTCGAGAAGGATCCCGCCAAGCTGCTCACATTCGACCAGCATCTGCTGATCGCGGCGATCGCACCGCGCAAGTTCTTCTGCCAGGGCTTCGATGTGCCCTGGTTTGACACGGAAGGCGAGTACCTGGCGATCAAGGCGGCGTCGCCTGCATGGACGTTCCTGGGCAAGCAGGGACTGCCCGACAAGCCGTATCCGGCGGATTTTGAGACGTCGTGCATCGGCGAGGACGTGGCCTACGTGCGCCGTCCGGAAGGACACGGCTATGCCGCGCACGACTGGATGTGGTTGATGGATTTCTGCGATTCGCTTCGCAAGTAGAGGAACACGCAGCATGTACGATCTCGTGATCATTGGAAGCGGTCCTGCGGGACTGACAGCGGCCATCTATGCGGCGCGCGCGAATCTGCGTCCGCTCGTCATCGAGGGAATGCAGGCCGGCGGACAGCTCATCCAGACGGCGGAAGTGGAGAACTTCCCCGGATTCGTCGAACCCGTCGGCGGCGCGGCGTTGATGGAGTCGATGCGCAAACAGGCCGAGCGCTGTGGCGTTTCGTTCGTGATGGACGAGGTTCAGAGCGTCGATTTTGCCGGCGAGGTGAAGAAGCTTGCGACGATGATGAACGGTACGCTCGAGGCGAAGGCGGTGATCGTGTGTACGGGTGCGGCCGCGCGTTGGACGAATCTGCCGGGCGAGCGGAAATACCGGAATCGCGGGATCAGCGCCTGCGCGACGTGTGACGGGGCGTTCTACAAGGGCAAGGATGTCGTGGTGATCGGCGGCGGCGACACGGCGATGGCCGATGCGCTCTACCTTGCGCGGCTCTGCGCGTCCGTCACGGTCGTCCATCGGCGCGACCAGTTCAGGGCGTCGAAAGTGTTGGGCGATCGCGTGTTGTCGACGGCGAACATCAAGGTCGAATGGAACACCGTGGTGGACGAATTCCTCGGCGACGGAAAGCGTCTGACGGGACTTCGTCTCAAGAATGTCCAGACGGGTGAACTGCATGACTGTCTTGCGTCGGGTGCGTTCGTGGCGATCGGACACGATCCCACCACGGCATTCCTTGCCGACCAGGTTGCGCGCGACGCGGCGGGCTATGTGGTCGTCGACCGGCAGCAGCGCACGTCCGTTCCGGGTGTTTTTGCCGCCGGCGACTGTGCGGATCCGTTCTACAAGCAGGCGGTCATCGCGGCGGGTGCCGGTGCGGTGGCGGCTCTGGAGGCGGAGAGCTTTTTGAGTGTTTGAATGTTCGAATGTTTGAATGTTTGAGTGAGGGAGTGTTCGAATGTTTGAATGCTCGAATGTTTGAATGTTTGAGTGAGAAAGTGTTAGAGGAATGGACAAGACTGATCCATACGAGATAACCCGTGCGATCGCGGACTTGAAGATGTGGGAACAGGCCGCACGGCATAATTGGGCGCTCGTGCCGCAGACGAGCGATCTGCCGTATATTGCCACGGCGATGGCGGAAAAGCCGGCGAGTCCCGTCGAGGGACGCTTGATGCTGTTCCCCGGCCTGAACGTGTTTCGCGACTATGTGCTCTCGCGTCAGATCAGCGATTTCGGCGTGTATATGAGTCCGCTTGATTTCCCGCACTTCGAGGCGGTGGGGTTGCGCAACGGAAACGTCGAACTGTTCAACTACCGGTCCGGTTTCGTGCCCCAGCCGCCGACGAGCGAGCAGCGTGCGTTTTTTGCGCCGATTCTCTATGAGTGCTATGGTTTCCTGCTGCGTTTAAGCGAGAAGCCCGATTTGCCGTTGACGTACCTCGAAAAGAAGGCGATGTTCGCCCGCAAGGAAGTGCTGCCGGACAATTGGATCGACGGTCCTCTGATGCTGCCCAAAGAAGAAGTGGTGCAGATGCAGGAACGTATTTCGCTGCAGAAGGACGACTGTGCGAAAGCGAAAGAGCTGCCGGTGTTCCCGAAGGAAGTGTGGGAGGTCGACTATGTTCTCGTGCCGTCCTATCACACGCCGCCGCCGGATTCGCGTTTCCTCTATATTTTTGCGGCGGTCAATCAGGCGACTGGCGAGCGAATGGTGTGGCAGCGACTTTCCGTCGATGGCAAGGAAAATGGTCTTCTGCGTTTGTGGGAAGGTCATGCCCAGCGCTTGCTCACGGCCATTCTCGGGGTGGGACGCGTCCCCGGTGAAATCCATGTGCGGTCGCGTCGGATGACGCGCTTCCTACGACCCCTCGGCATGCAGTTGCCGTTCAAGATCGTGCAGCATGCGAAGTTGCCGCAGCTCGAATCAGTTCTGACGACGGCCATCCAAGAACGAAAGGTCTAAACGATGTTTGATTTGAATCGAAATATTCCGCTCTTGCTCTCGCTGGTTTTCATGGCGGGAGGACTCTTCGTCCTCAGTTGGAGCGCCGACAAGTTCGTCGATGCCGCCGCAAAACTTGCGCGAGCTTTCGGCGTGTCGCCGTTGATTGTCGGTATGGTGATCATCGGTTTCGGCACCAGTGCGCCAGAGCTCGCGGTGTCCGTCCTCTCGGGATTGGCCGACAAGGCGGACCTTTCGCTTGGCAATGCCTACGGTTCGTGTACGTTCAATGTCGCCGCGATTCTCGGTATTGCGGCGCTGGTGTGTCCGATCAAGGTCAAGACGTCTCTCTGCTATTTTGGCGTGCCAGTCCTTTTGGGTGTGACCGCGCTGTCGTATTTCCTGGTGAAGGACATGGCCTTTTCCCGGCAGAACGGCATCGTTCTGCTGATTGCCTTTGCGATCATCATGCCGTTGTATTGCTGGTTTGATCAGATGAAGGGCAAGAAGAATACTTCGGAAACTGCGGATGTACCTGTCGTGGCGCCGACCCGGCCGAAGGCGAAGCCGATGGATTTCGTGTGGCTTCTGCTGGGACTTGTGCTGCTCGTCTGCTCGTCGCATGTGCTGGTGTGGGGATGCGTGGACTTCGCGCGCGACGTTCTGGGCGTGTCGCCGCTCTTGATCGGACTCACCGTGGTCGCGGCGGGGACCTCCTTGCCGGAACTCGCGAGCGCCATTGCCTCGGCGCGCCGTCACGAGCATGAATTTGTGATCGGCAATATCGTCGGGTCGAACCTCTTCAACATGCTGGCGGTCGTCGGCATCTCGGGAACGCTTGCGCCGTTCAAGGGATACAGCCCGTACATTGTTTCCCGCGATCTGCCGATGATGGCGCTTGTTGCGTTGTCCATCGCGCTCTTCGGAATCAACTGGCGTCGTCCTTTGCAGGCGGGTCGCATCTGGCGATGGGAGGGCGCTCTCTGGATCTTCGGTTTTCTTGCCTATCTGACGGTGATGATTCTGCAGGAGACCGGACACTGGGGCAAGTGAACGTCGACGAGCAAAGTGGATGTTGAGTCGGAAAGTCTGGAGGAACGTGGATGCGTAAAGGAATCATTTTGGCCGGTGGCGCGGGGACGCGCCTGCACCCGTTGACGCGGGTCGTGTCGAAGCAACTGCTGCCGGTCTATGACAAGCCGATGGTCTTCTACCCGTTGTCCACGCTGATGCTGGCGGGGATCCGCGAGGTGCTGATCATTTCGACGCCGCAAGACCTGCCGAACTTCGAGCGTTTGCTGGGCGATGGGTCCGACCTTGGAATGAAGTTCTCCTATCAGGTGCAGGAAGTGCCGAACGGGTTGGCGCAGGCGTTTGTGCTGGGACGCGACTTCCTGGGCGACGACGATGCCTGTCTTGTGTTAGGCGACAATATCTTCTACGGGGCGGAACTGCCGCATCTCCTGAAGGAGGCCAATGCGGCGAAGGAGCCGACGGTGTTCGGCTACCGGGTGGCCGATCCGGAGCGCTATGGCGTGGTTTCGTTCGGTGCGGATGGACGCGCCGAGACGATCGAAGAGAAGCCGGCGCATCCGAAATCCAATTATGCGGTCGTGGGACTCTACTTCTACCCGAACGACGTGGTGAAGATCGCGAGCGAACTCAAACCGTCCGCGCGCGGCGAATATGAAATCACCGATGTGAATCGTGAATACCTGCGGCAGGGACGCTTGCGTGTGAAGCAGATGAGCCGCGGTTTCGCCTGGCTTGACACGGGAACGCATCAGTCGCTTGCAGATGCGACGAACTTCGTGCGCGCGATCGTCGAGCGCCAGGGGTTGCAGCTCTCGTGCATCGAGGAGATTGCGTGGAATCGTGGATGGATTACGGACGACCAGTTGCGTAAACTGGCCGATGGGTACGGAAAGTCGTCCTACGGACTCTATCTACGGCAACTGGTCGGGTGAATACCATGAAGATTCTCATCACAGGTGGAAATGGCATGCTGGGGCGGACGTTGCAGAAGCGTCTCGCCGAGCACGAGTTGTATGTGGCCGACTTGCCGGAGATGGATATCCTCCAGGAGCAAGACTTGACGACCTATGCGAAGGGACTCTCCCCCGATGTGATCATCCACTGTGCGGCGATGACGCGTGTGGACGATTGCGAGGCGAATCAGGAACTTGCCTTCCGTTTGAACGGCATGGGCAGTGCGAATGTCGCCAAGGCGGCGCAGGCGTGCGGTGCGCGGTTGATCGCGATTTCCACGGACTACGTGTTCTCGGGCTTCAAGCCGGGCGAGTATCCGGCGTTCGGTCCGAGTTCGTCCGAGGGGTATCTTGAGACCGACCAGCCCTTGCCGGCTACCGTGTACGGCAAGAGCAAGCTCGCCGGCGAGCGTTCGATGCTCGACATTCTTCCGACGGCGACCATCGTGCGGATTGCATGGCTGTACGGTGCGGGCGGACCAAGCTTTGTGCATACGATGGCGAAGCTCGGTGCGCAAGTCGGCGAGCCGCTCAAGGTCGTGGACGATCAGCGCGGCAATCCGACCTCGACGACGGCGGTGGCGAATCTGATTGCGTTTCTGCTCGTTCATCCGGAGGTCCAGGGAATCGTACATGGTACGTGCACGGGAATCTGCAGCTGGTATGATCTGACGATGGAACTGTTCAGCTTGCTGGGATCGGTGCGTCCGGTCGTGCGTTGTACGACCGCGGAGTTCCCGCGTCCGGCGCCGCGCCCCGCGTTTTCCGCGCTGGCCAAGGGCGTGCTCGGAAAAATCGGGTACGAGATGCCGGATTGGAAAACCGCCCTGCGCGAATTCGTTTCCACTGAATTTAAAAATCATTCCTGACCATCTATTCGGAATTTAATACTCACTCCTTAACAATAAACAGCCTATGAAAAATCTGATCTCAATCATTGTGTTGTCCATTCTCGTTGCCGGTTGCGACGAAAAGAATGCGCGTACGGTCACCTCGCTGAGCGGAGAGGGTTGGAAGTTCACGCGCGATACGACTGAACAGGGGACGCTCGAGGCCGCCCCTGCGAAGTTCAATGACACGGGGTGGGATGCGGTCGAAGTGCCGCACGACTGGGCCATTGCGGGACCGTTCGATCCGGAAGGGGCGGGCAGCACGGGTAAACTGCCGTGGAAGGGCGTGGGTTGGTACCGCCGTTCGTTTGATGTCACGCCGGGCCTCTATGCCAAGGTGCAGAACGGTGCGGCCCTGTGGCTTGAATTCGACGGGGTGATGGCGGATGCGAAGGTCTACGTCAACGGACATCCGGCCGGCGGTTGGCAGTATGGCTACATGGGGTTCCGCGTGGATACGGCGCCGTTCATTACGGTGGGGAAGAATTCGCTCGCCGTTCGGGCCGATACGCGTGACCATCGTTCACGCTGGTATCCGGGCGCCGGCATCTATCGTGATGTGCGGCTCGTGTGTGCGCCGGCGGTGCACATCCTGCCGGGGTCCGAGTTTGTGTCGACACCGGGCGTCGCAAAGGAAAGCGCGACGGTGCATATCGAGTTTGCCGTGACGAATCGTCTGTCGCAGGCGGTTGACGCGGGGGCGGGATTCCGTCTTGATTGGGGAATGAACAGCGCGCCGGAGTCGATGGTGAAGCCGGTGGCGAAGGACGGTACGCGTCGGACGATTCCCGCTCGCGGGGTCGCCACCTTCGCGTTCGATGTCGAAGTGCGCAATCCGCATTTGTGGGATGTCGAAGATCCGCAGCTCTACTCGGCGCGTCTGGGCGTTGTCACGAAGGAGGACCCCGAGTCGCCGGATGTGCGGCCGGTGCGTTTTGGCATTCGCACGATCGCCTTCCCGCCGGACGACGGTTTCCATCTCAATGGACGTCGTGTCCAAATCTACGGTGTCGATCTGCATTCGGACCTTGGCCCCCTGGGCATGGCGTTCAACCGCTCGGCGATGCGCCGTCAGCTCCGCATCATGAAGGACATGGGCGTGAACGCACTTCGCACTTCGCACAATGCGTGCGATCCGCAGGTGCTTGATCTCTGCGATGAAATGGGCATTGTGGTGTGGAACGAGTGCTTCGACAAGTGGGACGGCACGAGCGGTCGTCGCGGCGACCAGAACCTCGAAGGATATGTGGAAGAGAATTTGCGCGCTTTCGCGCAGCGCGACCGCAACCATCCTTCGGTGATTGCCTGGTCGATCGGCAACGAGATCGGTCCCGACGTGGGCAACAAGGGCAATGGCATGAGCGCGGAGCGGTTCCGCCGTTTCCGGAACGCCATCCGCGAATTCGATACGACGCGTCCTGTGGGCATTGGATGCTGCCATGCGAACGCGGTCGATTCGGGCATGTTCTCGGAACTCGACATCTCGGGCTGGAACTATGTGGCGCGCTACCTGCCGGTGCGTGCGCGCCATCCCGACAAGCCCATTCTCTATACGGAAAGCGCGTCCGCGCTGAGTTCCTACGGGTATTACGAAATGCCGCCGTCGCCGAGTAAGACGGCATTCGCGCGCGAGGCGCACGAAGTGGGGTCCTACGATCATAACGCGGCCCCGTGGAGCGACATCCCCGACTGGGAGTTCATGCGAATGGAACGCGACCGCTATGTGGGCGGCGAGTTCGTGTGGACGGGCATTGACTACCTCGGGGAGCCGACGCCGTACGTGCACAGTATGATGAAGGGCATGCCGAACCGCGAGCTGGCGCGCAGTTCGTATTTCGGCATCTGCGACCTGATGGGCCTTCCGAAGGACCGCTATTACCTCTATCGTTCGCTGTGGAACAAGAAGGCGCATACGATTCACATCCTGCCGCATTGGAACTGGGCGGGACGCGAAGGGAAGAACGTGCCGGTCTATGTCTATACGGACGGCGACTCGGCGGAGCTCTTCCTCAATGGCAAGTCGCTCGGCAAGCGGGTGAAGGGCGTGCGCCAGCAGCCGAAGAACTTTGCCCAGGGCAAGACCTATACGTGCAGCTCGGAACAGAATGACGCGAATGGCAGGAACCTTGCCGTGTTTGTCGCCGATGGTGACAAGGAAACGCGCTGGTGCGCGAAGGACGGTCGTAGGGGTGAATGGATTCAGGTGGATCTCGGTCAGAAGACGAACTTCCGCATGGTGGCCGTGACGGGCGAGCGCGGTGACGACCACTATGGTTGGACGATCAAGGTTTCCGATGACGGACAGACGTGGCGCGACTATACGAAGAAGGCGCTTGGAAAGATGCAGGCGTACGAGATCAAGTCCGAGTCGGCGCGTTATGTGCGCCTCGTCATCGATCAGCTCAAGGAAGGCTCGTGGGCCTCGGTGAGCGAGCTGTTCGTTTCCGACGCGGTTGAAGCCTACCAGCTGAATCCGTACTACGCGCTGTGCGACGACTACCGTCTGCGCTGGTTCAATGTACCGTATCAGCCGGGCGAGCTGAAGGTCGTCGCCTACAAGCAGGGCGAAGTCATCGGCGAAAAGACGATGCGGACAGCGGAAAAGCCCGTAGCGGTCAAGCTGACGGCGGAACCGCTGCCGATGATGAAGATGAACGAACTGGCGTTCGTCGAGGTCGATCTCGTCGATGCGATGGGTACGCGCGATCCGCTGGCGACAAATCGTGTGAACTTCAAGTTGACGGGGCCTGGCGAGATCGTCGCCGTGGGCAATGGCAATCCGCGTGGATACGATTCCTTCAAGAAGACCGATTCGCATCCGCTCTACTACGGCAAGGCCGTTGTGGTCGTGCGCCGGAAGAAGACGGCCGCGTCGGCGGATGAGGAGGGTTCCATTTCCCTCACGGCATCCGTGGACGGTCTGAAGTCCGCTACGGTGACCTGGGATGCCCTCGGCCTTCCGAAAAAATGAGATGTAGTATCTGCAATTTTTTCGCCTACTCCTTTGAGGAGGCTTTGCACTCAAGATGAAAGGAAAGAGAGAATTCATGAAGAATCTGATGATGACCTTTGCGTTTGCGCCGCTGATGCTGGTGGCGGCTCCGCTGACGCTCGTTTCGCCGCAGAATGGTGCGACGGTTCCGACGCTTTCGGATGGACAGAAAGCCTACCTGACGATGCCGCGTAAAGAGCGTGTCGCCTATTTCGCCAATCACGCCAAGCGCCAGGAGATGAAGGCGCTCGGCTATTATCCGCAGCCGATTACGCTGGCGTGGAAGGATGGCGCCGCCGGGGCGAACTACAAGGTCGTCGTGAAGCGTCTGCCGGATGGCAAGGTGTTCTTTACGAGCGAAGGGACGAACACGTCGGTGAAGGTGGACAACCTTGAAATCGCCCGTACCTACGAGTGGTCGGTGACGGGTGGGGGCGAACTGACGGCGAAGTTTTCGACGGAGGACATGGCGCCGCGGTTGATCCGCGTGCCGGATGTGCCGAACGTGCGCGACCTGGGTGGTCGTATCGGCCTCAACGGTCGACGTGTGAAGCAGGGGCGTGTCATCCGCACGGCGGGTCTCAACGACAATGCCAGCACGGAGTACTATACGCGCGACGAGCTGGTGAAGTTGGGCAAGATCACCCCTGAGATGTTGAAGAAGGAACAGCAGATCAAGGATCACATGGCGCGCTATCGCGGCTATCAGGCGGATCCGAAGAAATTCAACCGCGCACACAAGGGATGGCTTGCGTTTGCGAAGGGGAAGCCGTCTGCGACGGTGGCCGACTATTTCAAGTATCGTCTTGACGGCGATCAGAAGTCGCTCGACAAGGTGTTCCACGTGAAGAAGGGCCAGAAGCCCGGCAAGAACCGCATCTCGGAAGTCAACCGCGACTACATGCTGAAGGAGCTGGGGATCAAGAGCGACATCGATCTGCGCAGCGACGGCGAATGCTACGGCATGACCGGTTCGCCGCTCGGGCCGACGGTGACGTGGTTCCATTATTCGTCTTCGGCTTACGGCGGCATGCAGTCTCAGTTGGGCAAGGAGGCCTTCACGAAGGTGTTCAAGGTGTTCCTCGACGAGAAGAACTATCCGATCGACTTCCACTGCATTGCGGGACAGGACCGCACGGGAGCCGTGGCCTTCATCCTCAACGGCCTTCTGGGCGTCAAGGAAGAGGACCTCTATCTCGACTGGGAGACGACGGGCTTTTGGAACGGACACTCCTCCTTCAACCACGCGCGCCTGTTCAACAAGCTCGTCGAAGGTTTCAAGGAGAAGGTTCCGGGCGCGACATTGCACGAGAAGATCGAGAACTATGTGCTCGCACTCGGTTTCACGAAGGCCGACATCGAGAAGTTCCGTTCGCTCATGCTCGAATAGTCATCTCATTTACAAGTAACAGAAAGGGGATTAACCAAATGAAGAATCCGATTGCAGTTTGTTCCTGGTCGTACCAGAAGCCGTTGATGACGGTGGCCGAAGAGATGCGCAAGATCGACGTCAAGCACATCCATCTCGCGCTTCAGCCGTTCCTCGAAGGCGATGCGCGCCATGGTGCCGCCGAAGGTGCGCTGACGCGTGGCTATGTGGAAGGTCTGATTGATTCGGGCCGTTGGACCGTAACCGCGGCGATGCTGTCGTTCTCGTACGAGGACTACACGACGCCGGTGACGATCCGCAAGACCGGCGGTATCGTGCCGGACGACAAGTGGGACGCCAATAAGAAGCTCATCAAGCAGGCCGCGCAACTTGCGAAGCAGTTCAAGACGAAGTACCTCACGCTTCACGCGGGGTATCTCGACGAGAAGAATGCGTCGGCCGTGGAGAAGTACATCGAGCGCGTACAGTTCCTGGCGGATGCCTGTGCGGCGAATGGCTTGAAGCTGCTCCTCGAGACGGGACAGGAGACGGCCGACGATCTGATGAAGTTCCTCGGCAAGGTGAAGGGCGTCGGTGTCAATTTCGACCCCGCCAACATGCTCCTCTACGGCATGGGCGATCCCGTGGCGGCTGTCGCGAAACTGGCGCCGTGGATCGAACACGTGCACATCAAGGACGCGTTTCCGTCCCCGAAGCCGGGTTTCGAATGGGGCAACGAAGTGCCCTGGGGCGATGGTAAGGCGAATGCGGCGGCGTTCCTTGCGGCGCTCGACAAGATCGGCTACAAGGGTGCGCTCGCGGTTGAACGCGAAGGCGGAAACAGCCGTACGGCCGACATTGCCCTCGCGGTCAAGCGCCTGCGTGCGATGTAATCTCGAATAGACAAGTTTGTCTCTTTTTGGTAAAATCTACTAATCAATTTTTTCACGAAAGGATAAATAGAAATGAAGAAGCTCATGCTCCTCGGTGCGGCACTTTGCGCGACGGCTGTTTTCGCCGACAAGGTTGCCATTAAGTTCGAACTCCCTCCGCCCCACATCACGGGTACGCCGAAGGAAATCAAGAGCGATAACCTCGAGCCGGATCGCGGCCCGGGCAAGCTCCGTGCGCCGATCATGGTGGAAGCCGAATATGCGAAGAAGCTCACGAACGAAGACACGAAGGTGACGACGTCCGAAGAGGCCGTGACGGGTGACAACGAGTATGTGGTGGACGGCGACAAGACGGCCGACATGACGAGCATGCTCCAGCTCCCGGGCGGACTCCAGTGGGTGCAGCTCGACCTCGGCGCCGAACACACGATCAGCGCCATCTGCGTGTGGCACGATCAGGGTGACGAGCGCGTCTATCGCGACGTGATCATGCAGATCTCGAACGATCCGAAGTTCGCCGACAAGGCGCAGGTCAAGACGGTGTTCAACAACGACCACGATGAATCGTCCAAGCTCGGTCTCGGCAAGGGTCCGGACAAGGAATATCGTGAGCGTAACGATGGCCGTCCGGTCGATGCGAAGCTGACGAAGGGCCGCTATGTGCGCGTCTATTCCGCGGGTTCCACGAGCGAGCCTGTGAACAACTACATTGAAATTGAAGTCTTCGGCAAGTAAGCCATTTCGGTTGTATGTCGAACATCGCCTCAATCGCGATCGACTTCATGGGACGCGGCGGCAAGAAATTGCGGCCGCGTCTTTGCAAAGCCGTCTACGCCGCCTTTGGCGGCGCGGACGACGTGTCGTGTCTGTGCGATGCCGTGGAGTGTTTCCACAAGGCGTCGCTCGTTCACGACGATATTCAAGACGGTGATGAGACGCGCTATGGGCGCCCCACCGTGTGGAAGGAACACGGCATGGCTGTGGCGATTGCCGTTGGCGACTGGCTTGTGGCCCGCGGTTATCAGCTGATTGCCCATAGTGGATTCGCGTCTGCGGCGCAGATGCTGGCGGCCACCGTCGATAGTCACCTGAATCTCTGTGAGGGACAGGGCGACGACCTTTTGAATCCATCTGCCAATCCTCTCAAAGAGACGGTTTTTGATCCCGACGCCTACGTTTCGGTGTGTCGGCGTAAGACGGGTGAAGCGTTTGCCCTTGCGGCCCAGCTGGGTGCGTTGGCGGCCGGCGGCGATGCGGCTGCGGCACGGACGTTTGGCCTCACCTATGGCGTGCTCTTTCAAATCAATGACGATTTGACGGACGGGGCTTCTCTGGACGTCTTGGGTGCGTTGAAAAAACAATGGGAAGACGAGCTGGCGAATCTTCCCTGGACGGATGAAATCCGTCGACACTTCATTTGATTCGAGGGGAAATCCATGAAGCAACTCGTTGTGATGGCGGCCGCACTCGGCTATCAAGGTCTCGAACGACGCAAGTTGCTGCGATTGGCGGGGCTTGATTTCAAGCCTGCGACGAGCGTGTTTCCCGCTGTCACCTGTGTGGCGCAGGCGTCGTTCCGTACGGCGACGGAACCGCGCGTCCACGGGATGACGTCCAACGGTTTTTATTCGCGCGTGCTGCGGAAACCGTCATTCTGGGAACAGTCGGCTTCCTTGGTGCAAGGGCCGCGCATCTGGTCCCCCGTGCGCGCGTCCGGAGCGACGGTTGGAATGTATTTCTGGCAGCAGTCCCTGGGTGAATGCGTCGACTCGGTCATTTCCCCGGCGCCGATTCACAAGCATGGGGGCGGCATGATCATGCGTAACTATGCACAGCCGCCGGAGATGGGTGAAATCCTGGATAAGACGTGCGGCACATTTCCGCTCCATCGTTATTGGGGACCGCTGGCTTCGCCCAAGGTCGGAGATGCGGTCCTGAAGAATTTTTTTGCAATGATGGAAACGCACGCGCCTGATTATGCGTTCCTCTACCTGCCGACGCTGGACTACGAGGCGCAGCGGACTGGACCGCAAGGCGCTGCAGCCGATCGGGCGTTGGCGGTTTTTGTCCGTCAGCTGGAACAGCTCGTTTCCTTTGCCTCAAAGGTAGGGGCTGCATTGACCGTGTGCGGCGACTATGAAATCACGGATGTGACCTCTGCGCCGGTGCATCCGAATGCGACGCTGCGCCAGGCGGGGTATTTCAAGGTCCGTCCGGTTGCGGGTCGAGCCTATCCTGATTTCTACACGTCTCGTGCGTTTGCGATGTGCGACCACGAGGTCGCACACGTCTATGTACGTGAGCCCGAGGATGTCGCGGCGGTCGCGAAGCTGCTCGTTGAAACGGGCGACTATGCGTCTGTTGAAGTCCGTGAGGCTCAGTCCTGGGCGCACGCTTCGGCGGGCGAAATCCTGCTGGTCGCGAAAGCCGGCAGCTGGTGTGCCTATCCGTGGTGGACGCATCGCCGCGAAGCGCCCGATTGGGCGACGCACATCGACATTCACAACAAGCCGGGCTACGATCCGTGCGAACTGTTCTTCGATCGGTCGTTCCCGCCGAAGACGTGTCAGGACGATTCGCGTATCAAGGGCACGCACGGTCGGTCGTCAACCGTTGCCTGGGCTTCAACGGTTGTCGGCGTCGACGGCGCGACAATGATCGATTTGGCCGCCTCGCTGGCGCGCAGATTTGTCTTAACCTGAATGAAGGAGAAGTGAAGATGGACACAAAGACATCACGTCGTTCTTTTTTGAAACTCTGTACAGCGGCAGGTACGGCGCAGGCGTTCGGTTGGACGGCCTGGGCGCAGGAACCGGCGTCCGGAGAAGTGTATCCCGGATGGAAGCCGGGTGAAATGGATTTGCACTTCATCTACACGGGCTGCGGCGAGAACATGTTCTATCGCTTGCCGGATGGCACCGCCATTCTCAACGATACGGGTGATTTCTATCGTCCGCGCGATTTGAAGGAAGTGCCGCTCCTGCCGAACGACTCGCGCATTGGCGGCGACTGGGTGGCGCGCTATCTGAAGCGCGTCTATCCTGAGTCGACGATCGACTACGCGATCTTCTCGCACTGGCATACCGACCACATCGGCCATGCGGGATTCTCGGCACCCACAACGCCCGATCGCGGCATTCGCTACCGTACGACGGCCGACGGACGTAAAATCAATGGATTCCTCTGCGTGGCCGAAGCCTTCAAGTTCCGCCGCTATATGGACCACCAGTATCCGGCGCGTGGTACCTACGGTACGCATGATTTGTCGATGAAGCTGCTCGCACCATGGGTGGAGGAACAGCGGCAGAAGGGCCTGCAGGCGGAGGCGTTCCATCCGGGCGCCCTCAACCAGATCGCGCTGCAGCGGGATCCGGCGAAGTACAAGGACCTCTTTTCGGTGCGGAACATCTGTGCGAACGGCGTGCTGTGGGATGGTCGGACCGGTACGGTCGACTATGCGGCGGAACATGTGCGGCATACGACGCGGCGTTTGACGCAGAACATGCTGTCGATGGCGTTTGTGATCCAGTATGGTAAGTTTAAATACTTCACAAGCGGCGATATCCAGAGCGACGGGTTCATCCAGAAAGACGGTACGATGTTTGATTATGAAGGTCGTATCGGCGAGTTGGTGGGACCGGTTTCGCTCTGCAAGATGAGCCATCATGGCTGTACGAACGCGATGGGGGCGAGTCTTTTGAAGGGCATTCATGCCCAGACGTATACCTCGTGCATGTGGTGTCCGAGCCAGGCGCATCCGATCGTGCTCGATCGTCTCGTCAAGGCGTCGAAGAACGCCGGCGAGCCCGCACCGCTTCTGGTGCCGAATCTTGTCTGCAGTGTCCAAGCCAAGGGACAGAAGAAATACGGCTACAAGATGGAACGACTCGGCGCTGCGCATGTCGTGGTCAAGGTCCTGCCGGGTGGAAACGACTATCGCGTCTATCTGCTCGATGCAACCGACGAGTCGATGCGCGTGCTGGCGAAATTCGACCGCCGGGCCTAAGTTGTAACGTGAGCAACTTAAAAGGAATCGCATGAAAAAGCTGTTCTTCCGTTTCATGTTCGTCATGGCTTCGGCGACGGCATTGGCCTATACGCCGCCGGCGATCGTCTTCGATACACCGTCTGCAAGCGATCGGGGGGCGATGCTGCTGGGCGACGGTGAAGTGGGCGCGATGGCGTGGGTCACGGCCGACGGCACGCTTCATACCTACTTGCAGCGGAGCGACAGCTGGAATGAAGTGGGCGAACATGTGAAGGTCGGCGGCATCGACTACGTCTCGTCGTGTCCCGTCGACGCGGGGACCTTCCGTCAGGAGATGTCGCTCGAGCACGGCGAGTTTTCCGCAACGTGGAAGAGCGGTGGACGTCCGGTCTCGGTGTCGTATCGCGTGCAGTGGGGCGACGCCCACCTCGCGGTGTGCGCTTTCGACGGCGCGCCCGAGGTGGTGGCCACGAATGTCAACTGGCGGCTCTTCCCGGGTGGCGTGCGCGAGTTTACGGCGAAGGAGCTGCGGCGCACGGTCAACTTCAGCTATACGGAGGATGCGGGATTCAAGCAAACCTTCGCCGTTTCCGCCGACAGGTTGCTGGCGGGATACCCCCCCGTACTGAGCGGGTGGTGCCATGTGAACCGCAATTCGACTGTGGACCAGCTGTTGGCCTTCTACGACTACACGCAGGCAACTGCCGATCTCGGCAAGCCCGATCTGCTGCACAATCGCTGTTTCGGTGCGATCACGCGCACCGCGAAGGGGGCGGCGGGAAAGACGTTGTTCCTTTCGGCCATCACCTGTTTCCAGCCTTGCGCGGGCGAGGGTGAATGGACGCAGCGCACGTGCGAGGTGTTGATCAATAAGGGATGGATACTCGCCGAGGAACCGGCGCGCCGCGCTGCCCATTGGGCCGGTTGGCGCAGTTTCTGGGACCGCAGCCACATTGAGATTTCGCCTCGTTCCAACGACGGAAAGCGTACACTCTTCGAACTGCCGCATAACCGCAAGCTGCCCTTTGCCTTCGGTGTCTCCTCCGATCGTCAGTTTCCCCTCAAAGGCGCGTGTACGAAGGCGGAACTCGCCTTCGATGGCAAAGTCGTCTTTACGGGCGTGCCCAAGGCGGGAGACGTTCTGGCCCCTGCGCCCGCCGCCGTGAAAAACGCCCTGAGCTTCAATTGTGAATTCACCCTGTCCACCACCAAGCCGCCGCAGCGATTGCTGGACAACATCACGAGCGGAGGGTCCGACGGCCTGCTCGTCGATGTGCTGGATGGACGGTTGCGGGTCATCCTGGGTCGGCGCACGTTCCGCCACGCCAAAACGATGGTCGCCGGTCAACCGACGACGGTGGCGGTTGAAATCTCGCCGTACGGGGAGGTCGCCGCCACGGTCAATGGCGTGCGAGAGGACTATCCGGGTCCGCAGGCAACGCTTGCCGAAGAGTGCAAGGCCGTCAATCTCGCCTGGGCCGCGCAGCGGTTCATGACGCGGTGCGCGGGCACGGGCCAGCTGCCGATCCGCTTCAATGGGTCCTTGTTCCTCATGAACGAGAAGGGCAATCCCGATTATCGTCCGTGGGGACACGGCTTCTGGTGGCAGAACACGCGTTTGCCGTATTATCCGTTGTTCGCGGCGGGCGATCTCGAGATGCTGGATCCTCTATTTCGGCTGTACAACTACAATCTGCTCGAGTTCCTCAAGCGGCGCACCCGCCGCTACCTCAAACACGGCGGCGCGTTCTTCCCCGAATGCATGCAGCCCTGGGGCGACCATTTCGTCGGTTGCTACGGTACGCGTGCGTTCAAGGACCGTACGGACAAGCTTCAAGAGTCGGGCTGGCACAAGTATGAATGGGTGGGGCAGCTTGAACTGTCGCTGATGATGCTCGATTATGCCGCCTATCAGGATGATCCGGTCTGGTTCAAGGACCGCGCGTTGCCGGCAATCCGCGAATTTGTCCGCTACTTCGACGAACACTACCGCCTGGCGGCGGACGGACGCTACGACTGGCAACCGTCGCAGGCGACCGAGACCTGGTGGCAGTGCACGGACTCGATGCCCGAGGTGGCCGGTCTCACGCGGGTCGTCGACCGTCTGCTTGCCTTGCCGTCCGAGATCGTCGGCGCCGAGGACCGTGCGCTTTTCACGCGCATCCGCGCACGCATTCCCGCGCTGCCCACGCGTCCGCTCAAGGATGGACGCCGCGCTTTTGCACCGGCTCGCAAGTACGCGAAAAAGTGCAATTGCGAACATCCCGAGATGTACTGCATTTTCCCGTTCCGACTCTGTTCGTTCGAGAAGCCGAACGCTGAGCAGGGACGCGCCACCTACGAGGTGCGGATCGATCGTCTTTTCCACGGTTGGTCGCAGGAGGAACTCTTTGCCTGCTACCTGGGCATGACGGAAGAGGCGCGCAAGCATTTTGTCAACCGCGTGCTGACGCATGTGCAGAAGAAGTTCCGTTGGCCGGCCTATTGGGGTCCGAACTTCAACTGCTGTCCCGACGGCGATGAAGGGGCGAATGTGCAGAACACCCTCCAGTCGATGCTGATGCAGGTCGACGGCGACAAGATCTTCCTTGTGCCCGCGTGGCCGAAGGACTGGAATGGTTCATTCAAGCTGCATGCGCCGCATCGGACCGTCCTTGAGGGCCGCATTGAAAACGGCCAGGTCAAGGACCTGGTCGTCACGCCGGCCAGCCGTCGTGCCGACGTGCAAATCAAATCGCTTTAATCAAACCTGAAAACCGAGGAATACGAAAATGAAAAAACTGCTGTTTACTGGCATGGTTGCCCTCGCAGGGGCCGCTTTCGCCGCCAATACCATCCGCATCGACGCCGCCAAGGTCAAGTGCGCCTGTGCGCCCGATCTCTGGGGCATCTTCTTCGAGGACATTGACCTCTCGCTCGACGGCGGTGTCTATGCCGAACTTGTGCGTAACCGTTCCTTCGAGGATAATGCCGGCAAGGCGCCTGACGCGCAGAAGTACTGGAACGCGCTGGGCGGTGCGCAGCTGGCGGTGACGAATGAGAAGCCGCATTCGCAGATCAACGCTCATTCGCTGAAGGTCGTTGCACCGTCGGGTGGCGCGGTTGCGAACGAAGGCTATTTCGGCGTTGCGGCGCGCAAGGGCATCGACTATCGTCTGTCCTTCGACGTGCGCGGCGAGGCGGGCCCGCTCGAAGTGTCGCTCGAATCCAAAAATGGACAGTCCGCCACGTCGGTCGCGAAGTTCACGACGAATGGCGGCGAGTGGAAGACCTGCAAGGCGACGTTGAAGGGCCTTGTCGACGATCCAGATGCGCGTCTCGTCTTCCGCACGACGAAGGGCGGTACCTTCTATCTCGACTGCGTGACGCTCTTCCCGAGCGACACTTATGGCAAGTCGGGACTTTTCCGCAAGGACCTGATGGAGAAGCTCGCCGGACTCAAGCCATCCTTCGTGCGCTTCCCGGGCGGTTGCTGGGTGGAAGGCAACACGATGGCCACGGCCTATCGCTGGAAGAAGACCATCGGCTCGATCTGGGAACGTCCGACCCAGTGGAACATCTGGGGTTACTGGTCCACGCATGGCGTCGGATTCCACGAGTACCTGCAGATCTGCGAAGAACTCAATGCCAAGGCGCTGTTCTGTATCAACGTGGGTATGTCGCACCGCGAGATCGTGCCGATGGAGAAGATGGACGAGTTCGTGCAGGACGCGTTGGACTGCATCGAGTACGCGAACGGTCCGGTGTCCACCCGCTGGGGTGCGGAGCGCGCGAAGAACGGCCATCCCGCGCCGTTCAACCTCGCCTACCTTCAGATCGGCAATGAAAATGGCGGACCTCGTTATGAAGAGCGCTATGAACTGATGGCGAAGGCGGTCCACGCGAAGTATCCCGACATCAAGATCATCTTCGACGGACCCTGGAGCGGCCGCAAGGATAAGGACACCTGGGATGTCAATGCGCCCAAGAACTTCCGCGACGACCATTTCTATCGTTCGCCGGATTGGTTCTTCTACAATGACATGATCTACGCCAATGCGAAGGAGCGCCGCCTCGGCAAGCGCGATTTCGGCGTGTTCGTGGGCGAATATGCCGTGACCTCGGTCGGACGCCAGCATCCGTTCGGTACCTTGCGCGCTGCCATCGGCGAGGCCTGCTTCATGACCGGCATGGAAAACTGCGCCGATGTGGTGAAGCTCGCCGCCTACGCGCCGCTCTTCGCGCATGTGAAGCATCTGCGCTGGAAGCCGGACCTCATCTACGTCGCTTCGGGGTCGAGTTTCGTCAACCCCAGCTACGACGTGCAGAAGCTCTTCAGCGAAAACCGCGGCCGCGATGTGTTGACCACGGTGGTGGAGGCCGAGCCGTTGAAGGTGCAGGAAAACTGCACGTTCGGCGTGGGTACCTGGTCGGGTGCCGCCGCGTTCAAGGACTTCAAGGTCACCGACGCTACGGGTCGCGTGCTGTACGCGAATTCGTTCGCCGACGCCGAGGCGCTGAAGGGCTGGAAGGCCCAGGGCGCGGGTCAGTGGTCGGTGAAAGACGGCACGCTGGTGCAGTCCTTTGTCACGAAAAAGGAGGGTGCGATGACGTTGACCCTGGACCGCGTTTGGCCGGATGAAGCGACCTGCTCGTTCAAGGCGAAGCGTCTGGACGGTCCGGAAGGTTTCCTCGCGCTCTACGCGTCGACAGGAACCGGCGTCGCCGGCAACTGGGTCAACTTCGGTGGCTGGAAGAACAAGGAGCACGGCATCGAAGGCCGTAGCGCGGGTCGGCATATGCCGGGTTCGATCGAACGCGACCGCTGGTACGACGTAACCGTGACGCGCAAGGGCGGACAGGTGAGCGCGACGATCGACGGCGTGAAGCTGCCTGAAGGCGGCGTGTCCAATGCCAACAAGAGTGCGTTGCTCGCGAGTGCGGTGACCTCGCCGGACGGCAAGGAAATCATCGTGAAGGTGGTCAACTTCGCGGAGCGTCCCCTCGTCGCCGACGTGGTGGTGGCGAACGCGAAGCTCGCGAACACCGCCAAGCTGACGACCTACACCGGTCCCCACGCGAACGCGAGCAACTCGTTGGAGAATCCCAACGCGCTGAAGCCGGTGACGACGACCATCGCCGTCGGCGACGGCAAGCTCCAGCGTGAATTCCCAGCCCTCTCCCTCTCCGTCATCCGCATCCCGCTGAAGTGAGTGACATCAACCATGGGGGCCGCGCGCAGGCAAGCGTGTGGCCTCTGAAACTTTTGAAATGTCTGCTGCCGAGTGATTGTACTCTATGACCCCTTACACTTTTTACTCACACCCCACTTGCGATATAGTCGGAAAAATGCGATAATATTTTTGTACTACTTCTCTTGGCGCGTGATGAGTCGGGGTGGGTTGCATGTCGGGCGGCATGGCTGCCGGTTCTGTGTCAGAGGGGTTTTGCAATTACATCAGGAGGAAATCATGAACGCAGGTCTGTTGAGATGTAAAAATGTGGTGGTATTTGCCATGCTGCTGTTCACCGGGACTGCCTTGGCCGAGGTCCCGTTGCCGGAAGGGTATGTGCGCCTTCGGTACATCGAGTCCACGGGAGCGCAGTACATTGACACCGGCGTGAAAGCACACTCGGGCCTTGCGTTCGACTTTGACTTGGAGGTGATGGCGAACAGTAAGAATGACGGTGTCTGCGGGGCGTTCAACGATACGACAGATGCTGGTGGTAAGAGTCGTTTCCTGGCGCTTCACCTCCTCGATGGAGCCTGGTTCGTGCGTTACGGAAGTACTGGGACTTATCAATACAATACAATACAGCTTCATGAACGCATTGCCGCACATTCGGAACTCGATGCCGGACGACAGACGTTCGTTCGAGACGGTGGTTCGCCGACCACGACAACCTATCCCGCCGCCAATTTCAACGACACGCAAATGGCGAACCTTTATCTTTTCGCCATTAACTACGGGAATGCCGGAGTAAAGTATTATTCGAAGATCCGGCTTTACGGTTGTACGTTCTACGACCCCGCCCGAACGGTGATTCGCAACTTCGTCCCCTGTAAGGATTCGAACGGCAAATGCGGTCTGTGGGACAAGGTGGAGGGTGTCTTCTACGGAAACGAGGGAACGGGAGCCGACTTTACGGCGCCGGATCCTATTCCGGCGGATTACTTGCTCGTTGACTGGATTCAGTCGGTCGGGCAACAGTACATTGATACCGGTTTCGTTCCCACGGCGAAGACGAAGGTGGAGGCCCGTACGCGCCTTTCGGAGGTTGCCCAAAGCGGACGACTTTTCGGCGTCCTGGGCAGAAACTATCCCGAGAACGCCCTGAACCTTGAAGTCTATGTTCGGGATTCCGCCATTGGCTCTTCCATGAAGAATGCCCTGACGGGCGATTACACGGCGAGCGGGATCAACGCCGAGACAACGACGGCGCACGCCTACGTGCTGGACGCGGCGAACAAGGCCTTTCGCATGGACGGCGTTGCCCGCACCTGCAACCAGACCGATGTCACGGGCGATGCCGGCGAGGGGCGCACGCTGTTTGTCTTCGCCTGTCGGCATGCGTCGGAGAATGCGCCGCAGGGTGAGGCGGACTATTTCTCGAAGCAGGCGCTCTCGTTCCTGCGTCTTTGGGACAACGGCGTGCTTGTGCGTGACTTCGTTCCCTGCCGCCGCCTTGCCGACGGCGAGCTCGGTCTCTACGATTGCGTGGGCGGCGAGTTCCACGGGAACCTCGGCAGCGGCGGCTTCCGCGCCTCCGACGAGCCGGTTCTGCGCGTGACGTATGCACAGTCCACGGGCAGCGAATACATCGACACGGGCGTTCCCTCGCGCACGGGGGTGATTGCCGATCTGGTCATGAGGGACAATGGTTCGGTCAACAACTCCGGCGTCCTCGGTTCGCGCGGCACGTCGGCGCAACGATTCTTTCCGGCGTTCATCTACGGCAAGAATGGAAAAAGTTGGTATCTCGGATATAACGACGGATTGTATGACAAGGTGAAGGTTGTCGATGGAACGAAATACACCGTGCACGGTGAACTTCTGCTCGGGCGGCAGCTTCTCACGGTAAACGGATCGGAAGCGGCACGGGGAACTTCGAGCGCGTTGTACGAAAGCACGCGTTCGCTCTACTTGTTCTCCATCAATGACAACAACGGAGGCGCCAACTATTTTTCGAAGATTCGCCTCTACAGCTGCGACATCTACACGAACGCCACCACCACATCGGGCGGAACCCTTGCGCGCCGCTTCGTCCCCGTGCGGCTTCCGGACGGAAAGGGCGCGCTCATTGACCTTGCCCACGATGGCGAGATCTACACGTCGCCGTCCACCCCTCTCAGCTGGGGCGGCATCGCCTACGAACGCGATGGCGACCTCTGGCTCATTTACGAAGGTACGCTTGATGACGAGACGGTGTTCGGCGCGAATGAGGAAGTTGTGAAGACGAGCTGGGCGACGCTCGCCGCGGGCAGCCTGGCGAGCGTTCCGCCGCTCACGGTGGCGCAGGGCACGTATTCGCTCGCGAACGGCGCCGCCGGCACTCAAATCGTGACGGGCGCTCTGGTGCTCAAGGGCGGAGTGACGCTTGAGGTGGATGTGGTGGGCAACAGGAGTGATATGCTGAGCGCGACTGCCGTCGACCTTTCGGCCGTGAGTGCCGAACGCCCCGTGCGCGTCATCCTCAGCGAGACCAGTCCCGACTACGCGAATCCGATCACCCTCATCGCTTCGGGCGTGACCGACCGTGATGCGGCGGAAAAGTTCGTCTGTGTCAACGCGCCCGTCACCTTCAGGGTGGAGAATGGGGCCCTGCAGATGGTACTCGGTTCGGATGTGCTGGTCTCGGCGGTGTGGACGGGGAGAGGCGAACGTGCGAGGGACTGGACGGATTCTGGGAACTGGATTTGCGTCAACAATCTTGGGCGGGTTCTTGAGGGAATGATCCCGACAGATAGAACCGACGTCACATTCCCCGCAGGTGCAGTGGTCGACTTCCCGTTCGGAACGTCGTATGCATGTCGCAGCATTACGTTTCCGTCTTTGCTTGGCGGGGACTGCGACTGGCGGGGTGTGCCGGTTCCGATCGACGGACAGATTGATTTGGATGGGCACAAGTTGTACCTAACCGACCTCAAGGGTGCAGGCACGTTGACGGACACGAAGGGTGGCGGTGAAGTGCATCTGGATGTGGCCAAGGACCAGAGGGTGGGCGCGGCGACGGGAATTGTGACGCTGGATGGCAGGCTGAAGCTCGTCAAGGAGGGCCTCGGCACCTATTCCGCCGTCAAGCGAAACCATACCTACACGGGCGGTACCGAGATTGCAGCCGGTGTCTTCGTCGCCGGGGACTATCCGTCCTTTGGAATCTACGGCAATGCCAGCAATACGAATACGGTGCGGGCGGGGGCCGTGTTTGACACCGGCAGTCTTTCGGGGTTCTTCGCCGCGACGTTTGTGGTTGACGGTGGTACGTTGCGTGCCTCTTCAGGTCCAGGGCCCGGCGGCAGCTATTTCCGTGAAGTGATCCTGACGGCGGATTCGACCATTTCGACCGTTGACGGGGCGACGGGATCTGAGTTTGGCTTCATTGGCTCCAGCTACGGCCCTACCATGCTTAATTTGAACGGTCACACGCTCACCTTCCGCGTTCAGTCCGGAAAGAGCATCTACATGATCAACACCACGGTGACGGGCGGGGGTACGCTCAACATGGAGCGTGGCGGCTACCTGTCATTCGGCTACACAGGTTATCTGGACTTGGGTGTGACGGCGCCGGATACGACATTGCGCGTGAGTAACCTTGCGACGCTCGAAGTGAACTCGCCAAGTACTATCGGTACCTACATCAGCGAGTATCCGCTCGTCCAGGGGTGGAGCGGCGATGGGGCTCGGCTTTCGGTGGTGGAGAAGTTCAAGCCGGCGGCCGACAATGTCAAGTTCAACGATACGACGCTTCTCGATGGCTCGACGCTCGACCTTTCTGTGCTGACGGGTGTGTGGACTAATGAATGCACATTTACCAGCTACAAGGGGAAGACAGTTAATGAGCGGTGTACGGTCGATTTCGCTTCAAACGCTACGATTAGGGTTGATCTCGGTAATCGCCTGGTGAAGGGTGGTGATCAGGTGATTGCGTGGTCGGAGAAACCGTCTAATGGCGTCAAGTTCAAGTTGATGTCCGGGCAGATCGGCGAGCTCCAGAAAAAGCCGGACGGTCTTTATCTCCAGAGCGGGCTTATGATTATCTTCCGTTGATAAGAGTGATGACGCATTCAAAAAAAGTTTCAAAGAGGTACATGATGAATCGTAAATTGATCGGTCTGATTATTCTTGCACTTGCAAACTGCGCGGTGGCGGCGGAGACGGCTCCGCGCAAGCCGAAGGCGCTCCTGTTCATGCTGGACGGCTGGCGTGCCGACACGCTAGGAAGCGCCTGCATGCCCAACCTCGAACGGTTGCGCCAGGGTGCCTGGCAGCCGGGCTACAACTGCGCCTGGTCCGTGACCGGCCTCAACCTCTTTGACGCCATTACCGTGAGCGCGCCGAACCACGCCGCCATCCTGACCGGGGTCAACGCCACGAAGACGCGCGTGTTCAACAACGGACAGACCCGGCGCGGCAACTACGCGCAGTGGCCGACGTGGCTCACCCGTGTCGCCAACGCCCGTCCCGAGTGGAAGTCCCTCTTCGCCTTCTCCTGGCGGGAAGGCAAGGATTTCGCCCATACGCGGAAGGTGCAGTTGCTCAACGACACCGACGCCAACAACGGCGTGACGGTGCCGAAGATCCTCGCTTCGGCGGATGCGCCGGATGCGACCGAGTTCTTCATCGGCTGGCCGGACCACATTGGCCACGGTTTCGGCTACTACCCCCATTCCAGCGCG
>JAZUGW010000261.1:0-27683 GCA_045641465.1 Kiritimatiellia bacterium
CCTGAAGCCAGCTATGAGAATTACAGCATCAAGGTCAAGGGCGACGGCGGCGAGATGACCATCTCCGACGTGCTCGTCGGCGAGGTGTGGGTTGCTTCCGGGCAGTCCAATATGGAAATGCCGATAAGAGGCTTCACCAACTGCCCTGTGGAGGGCGCGAACGATGTCATCAGCGCGGTTCCTATGCCGGACAAGCTCCGCATGTTCACGGTCGCCATCTGGCAGCCGGATGAGCCGGAAGCGGATGTCCATGAGACCAGGGGCTGGGAAAAGGCCGGTCCGGCGACGGTGGCTGACATGAGCGCTACCGCATATTTCTTCGCACGCAAACTTAACTCAGTGCTGGACGTGCCTGTGGGCATCCTCGCTCTTCCTCGCGGCGGTGCGGCCGTCGAGAGCTGGCTCCCTAAGGAGACCCTCGAGGCATGGGGCGATGACTGCTCTGAGGAGTATATAGCCGCGAATTGTGTCGAATGGTCCATGCCATTCAAGATGTACAACGGCATGGAGCAGCCCGTAAAGGGCTACACCGCACGCGGTTTCATCTGGTACCAGGGATGCACCAACGCACGCGACGGCATGGGCTACTACGCGAAGCTGCGCCGCCTCCATGACAGCTGGGCGAAGGCATTCGAGAATCCCGCGCTCAAGCTCTACATCGTGCAGCTCTCGCCGTTCAAGAACAGCTGGTTCGCGATCCAGCAGGCGCAGGCGAAGTACGCCGCCGACGAGAAGAACGCCGCGCTCGCCGTCACGTGCGACCTGCCGAACATGGTCGACATCCACCAGAACAACAAGGAACCGATCGGCCGCCGTCTCGCGCTTCACGCGCTCAAGGACGTCCATGGTTTCACGGACATCATCGCCGCCTCGCCCACGCTCAAGAGCTGGCGCATCGACAACCAGGGCCGCTTCGCGCTCACGTTCAACGACGCGAATTCCTGGTATTGGTACAATCCGGACCACGCACCCGCCAAGGGTTTCGAAGTGGCCGGACCGGATGGCGTCTTCTATCCGGCGTTCATTGCCAACCGCCGTACGGGCGGCGACATCGTCAAGGACCGCGAACTCGTGATCGCGTGCAAGCAGGTGACAACGCCGCGTCGCCTGCGCTATCTCTACAGCTCGCCGTTCACGGGAACGCTCTACTCCGGCGATTCGGGACTGCCGCTCGGGCCGTTCGAAATCGACGGTTCCGATCCGATGGACACCCGTCGTTCGCTCGGCAAGTTCGGCGATGCGCTCAAGCTTCCCGAGCTCGCCGGCTTCCGTACGCTCTACACCGCCGATCTGCCGGCGCGCGGCAAATTCGCGGGCTACACGTTTGACGGCACGAAGGACGCGGGTGCGTTCACGCGTGTCGCGTATGTGATGGAACTCGAGAACGAGAAGGGCCTCGTCGACTGGGCGATGGCCTCGTTCGACGCCTTCTCGAAGAAGCCCGCCGATCTGGGCGTGCCGTGCGCGAAGGGGACCTGCTTCCAGGGCCCGGTCGCGAAGCTCACCGTGCGGTCCAACCTGCTCGCGATCAAGGAACTGACCGATGCTGCCGGTGGCGTGATGGAGTTCTACAGCTCCAACTACGGACAGGGCAGCGCGATTCCGGGCGTCGGCGGCAACGACAAGCTCTATGACTACAACGACTCGCCCGCCAAGGCCGCCGATCCCGGCTACGGGGCGATGCAGATCCACGACGCCCAGGGCAAGGCCACGATCTTCGCCTACAACAACCTCGACGGCATGGTCGGCGGTCTTCCCGACATCGGCCTCGGCAACAATCCGGCAGCCGGCGGGAACCCCGACTGGACCTTCGCGCACAACGCCGGCAGCTACCGCGTCCGCAAGCTGACGATTCTGGTCAAGTGACGGGAGACCTTCGGGAAAAGATCGGGAATCCCCATTCGATTCTTAATTTTTTCCCGAAGGATGTTAGATTTGTGGTATAATGTCCGTTCGACAGGATAGAAGGAGTAAAGAGAAGATGGCAGAGAAGAAGGACAAGCCCGCTGAAACGGCGGTTGCGAAGGACATTGAAGCGCCGAAGAAGTCGAACACGGCGCTGGATGCGGTATTGAGCCAGATCAAGAAGGAGTTCGGCGAACTTTCGATCATGCGCCTGGGCGGCCAGGAGCATGCGAACATTCCTGTCATTTCCACGGGGGCGCTGTCGCTGGACCTCGCGCTCGGCGTGGGCGGTCTGCCGCGCGGGCGCATCGTCGAATGCTACGGCCAGGAGTCGAGCGGCAAGACGACGCTGGCGCTGCATGTCGTGGCGAATGCGCAGAAGGCGGGCGGCGTGGCGGCGTTCATCGACGCGGAGCACGCGCTGGATCCGGGCTATGCGAAGAAGATCGGCGTCAATCTCGACGACCTGCTGGTCGCGCAGCCGAACAGCGGCGAAGAGGCGTTGTCCATCTGCGAGCAGCTCTGCAAGTCGGGCGCGCTCGACGTGATCGTCGTCGACTCCGTGGCGGCGCTGACGCCGCAGGCGGGAATCGACGGCAACATGGGCGATTCGCACATGGGCCTGCAGGCGCGTCTGATGTCGCAGGCGATGCGCAAGCTCACGGGCGTTCTGGCGCAGACGAAGACGTTGTGCATTTTCACGAACCAGGTGCGCGAGAAGATCGGTGTGATGTTCGGCAATCCTGAAACCACGCCCGGTGGCAAGGCGCTCAAGTTCTACGCGAGCTGCCGTCTGCAGGTGCAGCGCATCGGCGCGATCAAGGATCCGACGGGTACCGTGATCGGCAACCGTACGCGCGTGAAGGTCGTGAAGAACAAAGTCGCGCCGCCGTTCACCGAGGCGGAATTCGACATCCTCTACACCTGCGGCATTTCGTGGGAAGGATCGATTCTGGACGCTGCGCTGGCGCGCGGCATCGTCGAAAAGCGCGGCAGCTGGATTGCCTACGGCTCGAGCCAGCTCGGCCAGGGGTCGATGGCGACGATCCAGTATTTGAAGGACCATCCGGACATCGCGGCGGAAATCGTCGAAAAGGTGAAGACGGCGCCGGTTGTCGCGGCCAAGAAGAAGTAAGCAACAATGACACTGGAAGAACAAGTCAAACTCATCGTCCAGGCGCTTGAAGACAAGAAGGCCAGTGACATCCGCACGTACGACGTGCGCGGTGTCTCCGGCCTCTGCGACGCCTTTGTCGTGGCGACCGGCATTGCCGCGCCGCACCTCAAAGGCATCATCTCGGGCGTGCAGGGCGCGATGAAGGATGCGGGCGAGAACTCGTACCGCACAAGCGGCGATCCCGAAAGCGGGTGGATCGTGGTGGATTACGTGGATGTTGTCGTCCACGTGTTTTCGCCCGAGGCGCGTGCCTACTACGCGCTCGAAAAACTGTGGGACAAGGCGAAGCCTCTCGTGTAGGGGCTTCGTTTTCATTTGCCCGCATCGGCGGATTGTGATATAATCTTTTCAATTTCTGCATTCGCAGATACTAAGGAGTAAAAAAGAGATGGACATCAACTTCGGTGGCGTTGTCGAAAACATCGTGACGCGCAAGGAATTCACGCTCAAGAAGGCCCAGAAGGTTCTCAAGGGCAAGACGATTGCGGTTCTTGGCTATGGCATTCAGGGCCCGGGCCAGGCGCTCAACATGCGCGACAACGGTTTCAACGTGATTGTCGGCCAGCGCAAGAACACGAAGGCGAACTCCAGCTGGTCGCGTGCCAAGAAGGATGGCTGGGTCGAAGGCAAGACGCTCTTCTCGCTCGAAGAGGCCGCGGAGAAGGGCGACATCATCATGATGCTCGTTTCCGACGGTTCCGTGCCGCAGGTCTGGAAGAAGATCGAAAAGTACGTGACGCCGGGCAAGTATCTCTACTTCTCGCATGGTTTTGGTTATGTGTACAACAAGCTGACGGGCATCAAGCCGCAGGAAGGCGTGGGCATCGTGATGGTCGCGCCGAAGGGCTCGGGTACGTCGGTTCGTCGTAACTTCCTGAACGGCGCGGGCATCAACAGCTCGTACGCGTTCGAGCCGAACGGCATGGATGCGGCGACGGTCGAGGAAGTGACGAAGGCGATCGGCATCGGCGTGGGTTCGGGCTACCTCTTCCCGACGACGTTCAAGAACGAAGTGACGAGCGACCTCGTCGGTGAACGCGGCATCCTCATGGGCGCGCTCTGCGGCGTGATGGAAGCGCAGTACTACACCCTGCGTGCGAACGGCCACTCGCCGAGCGAAGCGTTCAACGAAACGTGCGAAGAGCTGACGCAGTCGCTCATCCGCCTCGTCGACGAAAACGGCATGGACTGGATGTACTCCAACTGCTCGCAGACGGCGCAGCATGGCGCGCTCAAGTGGCGTCCGTTCTTCCGCAAGGCGTGCGAGCCGGTCTTCAAGAAGCTCTATGCGTCGACGAAGGCGATGAAGGAAGCGAAGGAAGTCATTCGCGACACGGGCCGTCCGGACTACAAGGAGTTCATGGCGGCGAAGCTGCAGGCGATGCACGACAGCGAAATGTGGCAGGCCGGTGCGGCCGTCCGCTCGCTGCGTCCGCATGAGAAGGCGAAGGCGAACGCGGCGACCGCCGCGGGCGTGAAGGGCCGTCGTACGCTCGACAAGTAATTGACGCGTCGGCGACGTCTGTCGCAAGAAGCGCCGTCCCTCCTGGGAGGGACGGCGTTTTTCATTCAGGACGGAAAGGGAGGAACGGAAAGCCATGTACCATACGTGTTATGTGCTGCATGTGAAGCCGCGTACGGAAAAGAAGGTGTTCTCGTATCTGGAACGCTATGGTCTTCCGCGCTATCTGCCGCTGTACGAGAAGGTGACGAAGGTGCAGCGTCGGAAGGTACGGCGTGAACTGCCGTTGTTCCCCGGCTACGTCTTTGCCTGTCTGGAAGGCAACAATCGGCGCAAGATGCTCGAGACGAATCTGATTGTGCACACGATCGAGATTCTGAATCCGCGCGAAGTCGTCCACCAGCTGCGCCAGATCGCGCGTGCCATGAGGGCCAAGGCCCCGTTGAAGGTCGTCAATCCGTTCAAGGCCGGCGACCACGTGCGGTTGAAGGCGGGCCCCTTTATGGGAATGGACGGTTTCGTGCGTCGCGAGGGCGCGCAGGCCACGATCGTTTTGAATATCGACATTGTCGGTCGGGCCGTCGAAACGTCGGTGTCGCCGGCCGATTGCGAGTTGTTTACGGAAGGAGGGCGATAGACGATGAAAAACGGGAAAGTCGCGGAAGTCTCTCTTCGAGAGAGGCGGGGATGGGTGCGAGTCGGTCTGATGTCCTTGATGCTTGTCGGACTTCTGGTCCCTTCGCGTGCGGCGGCCGAAGTCGTTCCGGAGATCGTGACCCGGGAGGCGCTTTTCTGGTTGGACGCCGCCGATGCCTCGACCGTGACATGCGATTCGGCAGGAACGCTCAAGGCGTGGCGGTCGAAGGCCGGTGCCACCCGCGTGGCGAAGGCAGCGGGTGTCGCACCTGTCTATGATACGACGACCTATGGCATTCCCGTGGTCGACTGCGGCGTGGTGGGAAGCGGAAAGGATCTGCGCTATCCGGCGGTGACGGGAATCCGTACGGTGTTCGAGGTCGTGCGCATGGCGAAAGGTGCGCACATGCCGTGGCTGGGGAACATTGGGACGACGCCTTCGCCTTATCCGCCACCGTATTTTGTGCGCGGCAAGGATGCAAACTATCTCTATGAACGAAACGCCGGGGCGAGTCGCGTGTGGAATGGACTGACCGAGATCAAACATCCGGTTTACGAAACCGTGCCCGACGATACGTTTCTCATCGTCTGTCTGATGGGAGCGAATCCCGGTGCGTCCGATTCGCTCGGCAACGGACGCAATCTTGAAGGTCGGAACGGCGGTCGCCAGCAGGCGGAACTCATCGTCTTCAACCGTCAGCTGTCCGACGATGAACGCGGCCGGGTGACGAACTATCTGACGAAAAAGTGGCGGCGTCTTGCCGGAACGCGGGCCGATGAACTTTTCCATCCGGTTCCCCCGCAGCGGACGCCGTCCTGCCTGACGATCGGAAACGGTTTCGTGTGGCGGCGCATCGACTTCTCTGACGGTTCGGTGCGAGGAACGTCCTATTGCCTCGGCGAACTGAATGCCCGCGAATTCCTGCATCGCGGTTCGCCGGAGTTTTCGATTCGCGTCAATGAGCGTCTCTACACGGGCGCGGACAAGTGGAAGGATTTTGCGGTGACGGTCGGCGAGGAACCGGACGGCGGACGCGAGACGGCGCTTTCCTTCAGCGCTTCGGATGGTTCGTTCCGTGTGACGCTGTCCTATACCGTGTTCAAGGATTTGCCGCTTGTACACAAGACGCTGGCGCTCGCCAATACGGGAACGGCGGATCTCAAACTCGAGGCGGTGAATGTGGAGGACCTCCTTGTGGCGATCGACGTCACCCATTCGCAGACCTTCCGGCAGTATGGACGCGACGGGAAGCCGGGTCCGTATGTGGGCGACTGGGACGATCCGCTCGTCGTCGTCCACAACTTCCGCCAAAAACACGGTCTGGCGGTGGGCAACGAGACCGTGGGCGTGTTGAAGCGTACGGGCGTCTTCGAAGGCGGTTCGCGGTTGCGCGTGGGAACTACGGCACCCGACCAGCCGTTCCCGTTCCGCCGCTGGCTGAAGCCGGGCGAGAATTGGCAGAGCGCGGCGGTCTTCACCGTGCCCTATGAACACGAGGCCGATTCGCAGCGTGTCGTGAATACCGTCGTGCAGGACTATGTGCGCAAGTACCTCGGCGCGCATGTCGAGCGGCTCACGCGCCGTCCGGCGCTGGTGTATACGAACTGGATTCCTTTCCTGCGCAACATCAACGAAGAATTGGCGTTCGAACTCGTCGACGCCGTGGCCGCGTGCGGGGCGGACGACTTCGTGATCGATGATGGCTGGCAGGTGAATGTCGGGCAGAAGAAGGGCATTCGGTCCGGAATGGGACCGCAGCAGTTCGGCGACTGGGAGGTCGATCCGAAGAAGTTTCCGCACGGACTCAAGCCCGTCTTCGACCGGATGAAAGCGCGCGGGATCCGTCCCGGACTCTGGTTCTCGCTTGCGAGCGCGGGCCGCAACAGCCGGGTCTTCGAGGAACACCCCGAGTGGTTCTCGCGCGACCGCGAGGGGCGGCTGGCCAACCTGCACGGCGGCGAAGAGCAGTTCACGGCGTGTCTGTCGACGGACTACTATACCTACATTCGCGACAAGGTGCTCAGCTATGTGAAGGAATATGGGTTGGGCTATATCAAGCTCGACCTCTCAATCGTGACGAGCGCCTATGTCTACGATACGAAGCGGAGCGGCTGCTTTGCGAAGGACCATCCGCGCCACCGCGACCACGCGGAGTCGCTGGCGGTCAACTATGCCCGGGCGATGGATCTGGTGGACGAACTTCATCGTGTCGCACCGGAACTTTACATCGACTTCACATTCGAGACGGCGGGCCGGTTGCAGCTGATGGACTACGGCATCGCGCGCCATGCCGACGGCAATTGGCTCTGCAACATCGAAGAGACGGGCCTTCCGCGCATGCGCTACTATGCCTGGGGCCGTTCACCGGCGTTGCCGGCAACCTCGTTGGCCATCGGCAACATGGGCATCGGTATACGACAGCATCTGCTCGCCTACAAGTCGGTCGTCGGGGCGTTGCCGGCGATGATGGGCAATCCTCTCCTGCTGTCGTCGGCGGAGCGGGCTGAATTCAAACGCTGGACCTCGTGGGTGAGGCGGTTGGAAGAGTCCTATCGCATTTTCTCGTTCCGCCAAGACCTGCCGGGTTTCGGCGAACCGGGCGAAGGGCGCTGGGATGGTTATGCCCGCCTCAACACGGAAACGAAGGCGGGCGGTGTCGTCGGCGTCTTCCGCGAGAATGCGGCTGAAGCGTCGCGTCAGATCACTGTTCGGGACCTCGCACCTTTGGCGCGCTACGCGGTCCTGCGAGGTCCCGATGGCACGCGCGTCGCGGAAATGACAGGTGCCGAACTCGAGACAAAAGGCTTCCGAGTCGAATTCGCCAACCGCATCGACGGAGAACTCTACGAAATCCGCCGCCTCGACTAAGCGTTTCGAGGGAGCTATTAATGAAAACAATAAGTAAGGCCTTGCTTGTCTTGTTTGTGGCCTTTCATTGCTGTGGTTTTTCTTCTGCAAATCATGCTGTCGTGATCGGCAATGCGAATGAGGTTCCTGTTCTTCAGAGAGATGAAATAATTTCTGATTCGGTGGCGTCTCCTGATAGGAAATGGCATGCCGATGTTAAAAGGGCGAAGAACTTTGATTCGGACTTTGAAAAACGCATTTACCTTAGCAATGGGAAATTCCGTTTATTGATTGGCCGGTCGGAGTCGGAAGTCGATTTAAAATGGGTAGACACGATGGTCGGGTGTCTGTTGGTTGTTAAAGAAATTGAGCACCATCATGAATCACTGTTTATTATCAGGCCAACCTGTTCGGGGAATGCCTTGTCGTATTTGTTGCTCTATTCATCGCCTGGCTCCTATCCGCTACGAGAGAATGGCTGTGTGGCTGCTGACATTTCGGTTTCGTTGATCTCCCTGTCTTATGATTGCATGGCAGAATTGAAAATCAAGTACGTGTTTAATGATTATAGTAAACCGATAATAAAGCAATTCACATTGCCGTTAGTTTGCTGTCCTCCGTGCCAAAGCGTGAGCCCCCCTCGGAAATGAGTGCGTGTGGAAGATTGACAGATGACTGAGGATTTCGGTATACTGTTTACGTTGATTCGGAGAATGGGCAGGGGGCTGCTCCTCTCCTCAACGGAACTGAAACAGAAAGACAGCAATGAAAACAGGAATACTCGGTATGGCCGTTATTGGGGCCAGTCTCGTGTTCGGCGCAGGGCCGAATGTCGAAGAGGGTTTTGTCTCCCTTTTCAATGGAAAGGATCTCACCGGCTGGATCGGTGCGACGCCGATGTACGGCGTAGAGAACGGCGAACTCGTGTGCATGCCGGAAAAGGCGAAGAACTATCGCGGCGGCGGCAATCTCTGTACGGCGAAGCAGTTCGACAACTTCATCCTCCGCTTCGAGTTCTGCATGCCAGTCAACGGCAACAACGGCGTGGGCATTCGCATGTCCGACACCTCCTACTCCGGGATGTGCGAGCTGCAGCTGCTCGACGACGGCGGCAGCCAATACTACGATGCGAAGGCGAAGAAGGACAAGCTCAAAGCCTATCAGTACACAGCGTCCGTCTATGGCGTCAAGCCGGTGCTGCGGGACAACATCGACAACACCAAGGAACCGAATTGCACGGGCGGCGGCAGCTATGTGCACAAGCCCGGTCTGTGGAACACCGAGGAAGTGCGCGTGGTCGGCGGTCGCATCCAAGTCGTGCTGAACGGCCACCTCGTGCAGGACTTCGACCTGGCCCAGGTGCCGCCGGACGTCCTCAAGAGACATCCGGAGCTGCGCAAGACGAAAGGCCACATCGGCTGGTTGGGCCACGGGCATCGGGTGCGTTGGCGTAACATCCGCGTGAAGGAAGTCGGTGCCGATTACAAGCTTCCCAAGTCGCCCAAGGCCGGCGCCTGAGTTCGGCTTGTGACGTTTTTGTTTGCCGATTGGAAGGCTGTTTGACGAAAGAAAACTTGGTTATGAAAAAATTATTGTTTGTATTCGCGGCTGCGACGGCTGTCGCCGCTTCTGCCGCCACGTTTGAGGAACTTCGGGCGCGCTGCGAGAAGAAGGTCTCGTCGCTGACGTTGGACGAAAAATGCCGGCTGCTGATGAATGCCGCGCCGGAAGTGAAGCACGCGGGGATCTCGGCTTACGATTGGTGGAACGAGGCACTGCACGGCGTCGGCCGCCATGTGCGTTCGACGATGTTCCCCATGCCGATCGGCATGGCGGCGAGTTTCGATCCCGAGCTCATCCGCGAAGTCGGCGACGCGATCTCCACCGAGGCGCGCATCATCCACAAGACGGCGGTTGATCGCAACTACCACGGACGTTATTCGGGACTCACGTTCTGGAGTCCGAACGTCAACATCTTCCGCGATCCGCGCTGGGGCCGCGGCATGGAGACGTGGGGCGAGGACCCCTATCTCACCGGCCGCATGGGCGTCGCGTTCATCCGCGGCATGCAGGGCGACGATCCGGTGTACCTGAAGGTGTCGGCTTGCGCGAAGCATTTCGCGGTCCATTCCGGACCCGAACCGCTGCGCCACCGATTCGATGCGCGTCCGTCGAAGAAGGACCTCTGGGAAACCTATCTGCCGGCCTTCGAGGCGTGCGTCCGCGAGGGCGGGGTCGATGCGGTGATGGGTGCCTACAACCGCGTCTACGGCGAGAGTGCGTCGGCGAGCAAGCTGCTCCTGAAGGACATCCTTCGCGGCCAGTGGGGATTCAAGGGCCATATCGTCAGCGATTGCGGTGCGGTCAGCGACATCTGCGGCGGCCACGCGATCGTGAAGAGCGGCGCGGAAGCGGCGGCGCTCGCGATCAAGAACGGTCTCACCTATGAATGCGGCAGCTGTTTCCGCAATCTCAAGTCGGCGGTCGAGCAGAACCTCGTCACCGAGGCGGAGGTGACGGCGGCGCTTGTCAACCAGCTGATGACGCGCTACCGTCTCGGCGACATCGAGAAGGATCCCGACTGTCCCTACAACAATCCCGATCCGAAGCTGCTCTGCTCCGAAAAGCATCGGGCGCTCGCCCGGCGCGCGGCGCGCGAATCGATGGTGCTGCTGAAGAACGACGGCGTGCTGCCGCTCGATTCGCACGGCGGATTCTACGGCATCTGCGGCCCGTCCGCAACGGACATCTTCTCGCTCATCGGCAACTACTACGGCGTCAACGACCGCATGGTTTCCTATTATGAGGGCATCGTGGGCGCGGTCGATCCCGACGTACACGTCACGTTTGCGCCGGGCTGCCTCTACGGCGAGGGCGGTGGCACGGCCATCCCCTACGAGAAGACGGTCATCGCGGTCATCGGTAACACCGGCTGTTTCGAAGGCGAGGAGGGCGATGCGCTCGCGACGGGGTCCGCCCGCGGTGACCGCCGGTCGCTCCGTCTTTCCAAGTCGCAGATGAATCTCGTCAATTCGCTCAAGCGCTGCAAGCGTCGCGGACAGCGGGTCATCACTGTCATCACGGGCGGTTCGCCGGTGGAGCTGAAGGACATTCTTGAGGCGTCCCATGCGGTGGTGATGGCGTGGTATGGCGGCGAGGAGGGCGGCAACGCGCTTGGCGACCTGCTCTTCGGCAAGGCCGACTTCACGGCGCGGTTGCCGATCACGTTCCCGGAGAACGATGCGGCGCTGCCGCCGTTCGAGAGCTACGCGATGGCGGGTCGCACCTACAAGTACATGACGCAGGGCATTGCGCGTCCGTTCGGCTTCGGCCTTTCCTACGCGAAATTCGAAGGCGCGGTGAAGACGCGCGCGAAGACGGCGACCGGTGAACGCGTGGACGTGACGGTGAAGAACGTCTCGAAGCGTGACGGCACGGCGGTCGTGCAGCTCTACGCGTCGACGGAGAACGCCGGCAAGGGGGCGCCGCTCAAGTCGCTCGTCGCCTTCCGCCGCGTCCCCGTGAAGGCGGGTGCGACGGTCGAGGCCTCCTTCGACGTGCCGGCCAAACTGTTGGTGGAATACGCCGAAGACGGCGTTGCGAAACCGGCGACACAGATTTCCTATTCCATTGGACTCTAATAAAAACAATACCATGAAAACAAAAGTCTACTCCATTCTCGGCTCCGCCATCCTGGCGGGTGCTTCCGTTTCCGCCGCGACCGTGCTCGTGAACGAGCAGGACCGCCTGAGCGACGAAATCCTGAAGACGACCGGATTCGCGGTCGTCAAGACGCCGGCCGCCGGCGATAAGGCCATTCGCGTGCTGGATTGTCCGAAGTGTCCCTGCCGCGCGAAGCTGGCCCATGACGGAAAGTCCGCGACGGTCAATGTGAGCCGCGTCCTTGATTCGTCGGTCGAGAAGGATCGCGCCGCCGCATTGAAGCGGACCGTGACCAAAGTCGCCGCACTGCTTGAGGACATCCCGCCCGAAGGTACGGTGAAGCGTCCGCTCATGGGCTGGTCGAGTTGGAACTGCTTCTCGCTCAACATCAACGAGGAGAAGCTCGTCGGTGTGGCGGCGGCGATGGCGACGAACGGACTCAAGGCGGCCGGCTATCGCTATGTCAACATGGACGACGGCTTCTTCACCGGACACGACCCGGTGACGGGGAAGCTCCAGCTCAACCAGCAGCGTTTTCCGAAGGGGCTCAAGCCGATGGTGGACCGCATCCATGCGCTGGGCATGAAGGCCGGTACCTACTCCGATGCGGGCGCGGATGCCTGTGGCGGCGCGAAGGGCGTTGGACTCTACCGGCACGACGACGACGACTGCCGTTTCCACTTCCTCGAGAACGGTTTCGACTTCATCAAGGTCGACTACTGCGGCGGTCGCCGTCTGAAACTCGACGAGCGTAAGCGCTACACCGAGATCCGCCAGGCGATCGACCGCACGGGCCGCAAGGACATCCGCTACAACATCTGCCGTTGGACCTTCCCCGGTACCTGGTGCGCCGATGTGGCCGAATCCTGGCGTACGACGGGCGACATCCGTGCGAACTGGAAGAGCATCAAGAAGCTCATCGGCCTCAATCTCTACCTCTCCGCCTACTCGAAGCCCGGTCATTACAATGACCTCGACATGCTCGAGGTTGGCATGCGCAGGGATGATCCTTCGTTCCACTCGCCCTATCGGTCCGACACGGGCCTCACGCGCGATGAAGAGATCACCCACTTCGGACTCTGGTGCATGTTCTCCTCGCCGCTCGTGCTCGGCTGTGACGTGCGCCGGATGTTCCCGGAATCGCTCAAGCTCGCGACGAACCGTTCGCTCCTGAAGGTGAACCAGAACGACCTCGGGCTCCATGCCCGTGTCGCCGCCAAACTCGCCCCGGATGTCTATGTGTTTGTGAAGGATGCCGACCGGTTCTACGGTACCGCGCGCTATGTTGCGCTCTACAACGGCAGCGACGCCGACTTCACCTTCGACGTGCCGTTTGCGACGCTCGAGCTCGGCGGCCGCGTCGAGAAGTTCGACCTCGTCGAGGAGTACGACTATGGCGCCGTTGATTCGCTCCGCGCCGTCGTTCCGCCGCATGGCAGCGCCTTCTACCGGTTGGATGCCGACCAGCGCCTCGAGCGCGTCGTCTACGAGGCGGAAGACGGCTATTGCCCCGAGTTCCAGCGGCTGCGCAACGCCAATAACAATCAGACTGGCACCGCGCACGAAGCGGCCATTGCCGGTGCCTCCGGTGGTTATGGCATCTGCTTTTTCGGCGGACGCCCCGGCAACGATCTCCTGTGGAAGGACGTCCATGTGTCCAAGGCCGGCAAGTACCGGCTCGAATTCCGCGTGCGTCCGTTTGAAGGCCGTCCGTTCGCCGTCGCCGTCAACGGCGCGAAGGGCGTGGAAATCGCCGTTCCCCCGGCGCCGAAAAAGAACGGCTTCATCACCGTCTCCACAACCGTCACCCTCAAGGCCGATGTGAACGAGGTGCGCCTTTCGGCCGAGAAGGCCTGGGGCCCCGACATCGACTTCATGAAAGTGCAGCCGGCCGACGCCAACTAAGGCATCGCCGTAGGTAGTATTGGAATACGAAATTCTTCTGGGGACAGTCCACATGCGATTTGTGGACTGTCCCCATGTGATTACTTGGTTTGGAAGGTCCGCTACGGGGCTTTTTACTGATGATTTCTGAGCCACTGGGGCATTCGATGGTTGGAAGCGCATCTTGAAATAATTCGAATGAAAAAGGGGTTGACGGGGCGGGGGATGTTGTGATAATATAATCGCGTGCTTACAGAAAGGAAGCTTCAAATGAAATCTTCACAGATCGCGATTGGAATTCTGCTGGCGCTTTGCGCGGGCTGCGCCACGAAGGAAATGAGCTCGACACCGTTCTATACGGGCCACGAGGTCAAGTACACGGGGCGTGTGGAAGACCGTGTGAACCTGTGGCCGGCTGCCTACTATCGTGCACCGGTCGGCAGCATCGCGTGGCCGCTGATTTCGTTCTCGGACGACCATTTCGCGTTCCGCCCGCTCTATTCGCAGTATCAGAAGCATGGCGCGAATGTCTACAACGAATTCAATGTCCTTTGGCCGATCGCGCAGTTCGATACGCACGAAGATCTCTATCGCATCTTTCCGCTCATCTGGGGAAACGGGGACTTCTGCCTCTTCCCGGAAGTCTGGAAGGGACCTGATTGGTGGGGCGTGTTTCCGTTCTTCATGGACAACGATGCCGATTGGGTGACGGTGTTCCCGCTCTTCTTCAGCGACTTTGCGGGGAGCGACCGGTTCCACACGCTCTTTCCGCTCTACTATCATTCGTCAGAATCATTTGAAGGGCATGAGACGTCGTATTTTTGGACGGCACTCGGACTCTGGGGGTATAAGCGGCAGGACGGTGCGTTCCTCAACCATCGTATTCTTCCGCTCTATTATGCCGACCGGGATTCCATCTGGTCGATTCCCTACGCGCACTTTGATGAGGGTGCGACGAAGAGGGACATGTTCCTCGGCGGACTTGCCGGACGGAAAACGATCAACGACCAATACGACTCTTCGTGGTTCTTCCCGCTCTTCTACCATAACGCCGAGGGCGATTTTGTGTCCTTGCTGTGGGGCTGTGAAAGGAACCTTCAGCGCGATACGACGTTTTCGATGGTGCCGCCGCTGCTTTCCTGGTATGAACGCGATGGAAATCGCCATGAAATGTATGGACTGTTGGGGTTGGGCGCCTACCGCACGGACGGACAATCCTCTTCCTCTTGGCTCTTCCCGCTCTACTACAATGACGACAAGAACTTCGTGACCCCGCTCTTTGGTCGCACGGAAGACTGTGGCAATTGGTGTCTGCCGCTCTATTGGCGCGACGAGGAAAAGTTCTGCTCGCTGCTTTGGTACCAGGAGCGCGGGGCGGATGGTCAATTGAATACCGCGGTTTCGCCGCTCTTGCTCTCGGGTTGGAACCGGGATGAACGAACGGGTGACTCGCAGACGAAGATTCTGCTCGGCCTTGGCGGTGCCGAGACTTCGGCGGACGGTCATTCGAAGTCGTGGGCGTTTCCGCTCTTCTACCAAGACGACGACCTCTTCGTGACGGCGCTCTTCGGCAAGACGAAGACGAGCGATTGGATTGTGCCGCTCTACTATCGCGACGAGGAGTCGTTCGTCACGCCGCTCTTCGGGATGTCCGGTCAGGCGCGCTGGATCGCGCCGCTCTTCTATACCGACGACGAGCTTCTTCTTACGCCGCTCTACGGTCAGACGAAGACGTCGAGCTGGCTCTTCCCGCTCTACTATCGCGACAACGACGGTTTCGTGACCTTGCTCGGCGGCGGCAATGCGGATTCCAGCTGGATCCTGCCGTTTTACTATAAAGAGCAAGACAATTTCCTGTCTCTGCCGTACTGCCGTTTCTCGGAGAAAGATCATTGGACAACCCATGTCGTTCCGCCGCTGCTTTCCAGCTATGCGAAGCAAGAGGGCACGGGACGGGAAAAGACGAAAGTGCTTCTCGGTTTGGCGGGGTCAAGCACGGGGGACAAAGGTGAGCGTGAAATGGACTGGATATTCCCGCTCTACTACCACGAGAAGGATCACCGGTTCATCTCGTTGTTCGCCGGCTACACCGGCGGCGGAACCAGCCTGACGAACACCTGGTGGTGTACACCGCTGGTCGGGACGCGCTCGGGTTCCAAAAATGGCGGGTGGATCGCGCCGGTTTTCGACCGCACCGTCGATCGTGACTATGCCGCGATCAAGGCGCTCGGGAAGGGTAGTTTCCTGCCGCCGGAGGTGACGTTCTACGAGAAGGTGGAGACGAATTACACCTGGGGCGTTTCGAAAGCGTATCGGCCCAAGGGCGAGAAGAAGGCGGAGATCGTGAAGCGTAAATGTTCAGAGGACCGTTTCGCCGCCGACAAGACAGAGCTGTTCCTCGTCTCCGACCACAACCGTTCGGTCGTGGCCTCTCTGGACTATCGGGGCAAGCACTACCGTGTGATCGAAAACTACAAGCATGGCAACAAGCTGGTCTTTAATCGTTCTGGATACAATTCGGTCGTCTTCGATCCGGAAACGCGCCAGAAACTCGGGGAGGAGTCGAAGTCCGAGGTGGACGTTCTCTGCGATCTGCTCTTCCGCTGGACGAGCGAAAAGAATCAGCTTCGCGGTGATTCGAGTTGGGACTGCGGTCTGTTGACGGTGCTCTTCAATGGTTCAAACGCGGTATTCAAAAACGGTACTGAGGATGGATTTGCAAATGTGTTGGGTCTTCTCTACCATGGCACCTGGGATTCGCACGGTTCCGAATCCAGCATTCTCTGGAAAATCTGGCACCGTGTGGAGAAAGACGGCGATGTTTCGGTCGATATGTTCCCCGGTTTCACATACGATGCGCACAAGGACGGCTACCGCAAGACGTCCTTCCTGTGGCGCTTCTTCCGCAGCGAACACGATCCGAAGAAGGGCGACTCGCTCGACTTCCTCTTCCTTCCAATCGTCCGTCCGTAAGCCGCAGGTTCGACGCCTGTGACACTTTACGGATTCTTCATGGAATCCCACCTGGGCGTCGAACCTGAGTTTCCAATCTTCAATCTTCAATTTTCAGGCTTCAGGGTTCAGTTTTCAGGGCTCAGTTTTTAGGGTTCAGTTTTCAGGGTTCAGTTTTCAGTTTTTCAGGGTTCAGGCTTCAGGGTTCAGTTTTCAGTCTGATATGTACATCTGGGGCCTGTTTCCCCTTGTCGTACCGTCGCGCTTCCCGGGTGAACGATCCTCTTCGTACAACAGGGGGTACCTGCCAAACTGAAAACTGAAAATTGAATATTGAAAACTGAAGATTGAAGGCGGTGGTTGGGTTGTGGTATACTTGTAGCATGAAAAATATCATCATGCTTTTGGGTGCGCTTGTCGCGGGAATGGCGGTTGCGCACGTCTTTGACGGGACGACAGCGCTACCTTATCTGAACGGGTTCACGCGCGACGGAAACGAGTTCGTGTGCGACAACGGCACCGCGCCGAAGCCGGGAGCGGGCGTGAGGTGGGGATTGACGCTCAACCAGAAGGAGCCGAAGGCGCTGGTGTTCACCGCCGAAGGCAAGGCCGAGGACCGTGCGACGGGCGGGGAGTTCTCGCTCTACATCGATCTCATCTACACGGATGGAACCCCGTTGTGGGGACAGTCGGTTTCGTTCGATCCCGACCCGGCGGCTGGGTGGCAGAAGCGTACGGTGACGGTTTTCCCGGCTCGTCCCGTCAGATCGCTCACGGCCTATCTGCTCCAGCGCAATCGCACGGGACGCGTCCGCTTCCGCAATCCAACCTGGGAGGAACGCTCGGACCTCATGTCGTTCGACCATGTGGGCGTGACGAAGGCGAAGCTGCCGACATTCGATCGTCCGCGCTTCCTGCTGCGCGATGCGGCGGTCGGTTCGGACTTCCTGCCGTTCACGAACGGCCTCTTCGGCGTCACCTGCGCGAAGACGGAACGGCGCGTGGGCGACGCGACGCTCTTCGACGTGACGCTCACCTCGACGGACGCGGAAGACCGGGCGCTTTCCTTTGTGTATGCGTGTCCGATCGCCGCCGGCGCGGAATGGCTGCCCAACTTGCGCACGCGGGTGCCGCTTCGCGGGGAGCATTCGGAGACGGCCTACTCGTTCTGCGGCAACGGGGCGATGTCGCGCTGGCCGATCGGGGCTGTCGACCAGCAGGGGCGCGGACTCGCCGTTGGACTCGATCCGGCGGCGCCCGCCGTCTACCGCATTGTCGCGAACGAACAGGCGCGCTGTCTTTTCATTGTCTTTGATCTGGGTTTTGCGAAGGAACATCCTACCGCCCATATCGGATTCTGCTCGTATCCATTCAACGGTGCGCAGGGATTGCGCGGGGCGCTCGCACGCTACCAGAAGCTGTATCCCGAGGCTTCGCGCGTGCGCATCGCGAAGCAGGGCGCCTGGATGCCGTTCCACCCGATCAGCAAGGTGAAGGGGTCTGAGGATTTCGGTTTCCGCTTCAAGGAGGGTATCGACGAGATCGGCTGGGATGATGCGCACGACATTCTCTCGTTCCGCTACACCGAGCCGTGTACGTGGTGGATGCACATTCACGGCGACCTCGCGAAGCAGACCCTCGAATCCGCCACCGCGCAGGCGCGGCAGCAGGCGGCGTCGGGCAATGTCTGGGCGCAGGGCTTTTTGAAAAGCGCGATGAGATCTGCCGACGGCACGTATGTGGGGCGGTTCCTCGATACGCCCTGGTGCAAGGGCATCGTGTGGAGCGTCAACTCGGCGCCGGGACTTGTGGACGGCGACTGGAAGTCGAAGCAGGGCGATCTCGCGCAACGCTACGCGGGCACCTTCCCGCACGGATGCGACGGCGAATACGTCGACTCGGCCGAACTCTACGTGACGACGCCGCTCGACTTCGACCGCACGCACTTCGGAAAGATGAAAACACCGCTCGCCTTTACGGTGGGGACCCACAAGGTCGGCATCTTCAAGGGACTCGTCGCCTACGAATACGTGCGGGCCCTTGCCGAACGCGTGTGGCCGAAAGGACGGTTCATGTTCGCGAATTCGACGCCGCACAACTGGTGCTGGCTGGCACCGTATGTCGACGTGCTCGGAACCGAGACGAACTGGAATCGCGGCTCGTGGCGTCCGATGTCCGATGCGGAGCTGCTCTACCGGCGCGCCCTGTGCGGCGGCAAACCGTATTGCTTCCTGATGAACACGAACTTCGACAAGTTCTCCTACGCCTGCTCGGAAAAGTTCATGCGGCGTTCGCTTGCCTACGGCATGTTCCCGGGGTACTTCAGCGCCGATGCGTCGACGGGACACTACTTCTCGCGTCCCGACCTGTACGAGCGGGATCGTCCGCTCTTCAAGAAATACATGCCGCTCTGCCGCCAGGTGGCGGAGGCCGGCTGGCAGCCGGTGAACGAACTTGTCACGAGCGACGCCCCGGAACTCGTCCTCGAGCAGTTCGGCACGGAGCCGGGGAAGCGTTTTGTGACGGTCTACAATCTTTCGACGCAGACGCGGCGCATCCGGCTTGTCCGCCACGTGTCGGGCGAGACGACGCGCGAACTCGTCGAGAACACGACCTGGACCTGGACGAACGGCGCCTGCGAGGTCAACCTGCCCGGCGAAGAGGTGCGCGTCCTGGTGTTCTAATTCATCAGTTTATGGTATAATTGTCAAAACTTGATTTGAGAAAGGATTTTGAAATGGCGGAAAGAAAAGTCTATCCTAAGGTGAGAATCGCGGCCATCGGCACGGGCGGACGCGGGCATACGGATCTGCATTCGTTTTTGCGGTCGGGGTTGTGCGAAATCGTGTGCGCGGCGGATGTCTACGCGCCCGCGCTCGAGTGGGTGAAGCGCGAGCAGCCGAATGCGAAGATCTACACCGATTTCAAGGTGATGTTGCGTGAATGCGCGGGACAGTACGATGCGGTGTCCATCATGACGCCGGACCATACGCACTGCACGGCCTTTCTCGAGGCTTCCAAGTACAACGTGCCGGTCTACTGCGCGAAGCCGCTCGCCCATACGATTTCCGAAACGCTCACGATGATGCGCATCGCGCGCGAGAAGAATCTCATCACGCATGTGAGCCATCATGGCAACTCCGAACCGGGTACGCCGCTTCTGCGCGAATGGCTGGAAGCCGGCATTCTCGGACAGGCCCTCGAGGCGCACGTCTTCGTGAGCGGACGCTCCCGCTACTACACGGCGAACCCCGACAACATCAACCATCCCAAGGCGATGCCCGACACCCTCGACTGGGAGCTCTGGCAGGGACCGATCAAGCGCCACAGCTACTTCGAGACGCTGGTGCCGCGGGGCGACTGGCGTTCGTGGATGATGTACGGCGAAGGGTGCGTGGGCGACTGGTGCGCGCACTTGATGGGTCCGTTCATGGTGGACCTCGATCTCGACCTGCCGATTGCGGTGACACTGGACGATCCGAGCTGGGATCCGAAGAAGGCACCGTATTCCTTCCCGCAGCATGCGCACTACATTTTCGAGTTTGCGGCGAAGGGGAAGCGGGGTCCGTTCAAGATCCACTGGTACGACGTGCTGCGCGATCCGCCGCGTCCGCCGGCGCTTGAGAAGACCGCGCGCTTCAACCCCGTGAAGGACGGCTGGGCGGGCGGCTGGCTCAAGACCGAGAAGGAGACGCTCATGTTCGGCATGACGGGCCTCGCGAGTCTGCGCGTGGTGCCGCATGAGCGGATGAAGGAATTCAAGAAGAACCTGCCGCCGAAGAAGTATCCGCGCATTCGCGACCACTGGGCGGAATTCCTCGAAGCGGTGCAGGAGAAGCGTCCGACCAACACGCCGTTCGAACTCGGCGGCAAGGTCACGCTGATGGGCCTCATGGGTACGATCGCGACGCGCTTCCCGAATCGCCGTCTCACGTTCGATGAAAAGACGATGCAGTTCACGAACTGTCCCGAGGCGAACGCGTTCTTCTATCCGGACTGGACGCGCGACGCGCGCGAGGAGTATGGTCCGGCGATCGGCCTCACCGAGGCGCGTGCCGTGGCGGCTGCGGCGGCGGTGACGCCCGAACCGAAGGCGAAGGTCGCGGCGATGCTCTACTCGATCAGCAAGTACATCCGGACGAACGGCCTTGAGAGGACGCTCGTCGAGCTGCATGACATCGGCTACAAAGGCGTGGAGTTCCAGACCCATTTCGGACTCAAGCCCGCCGAAATCAAGCGGATGCTGGACAATGCGGGTCTCGTCGCCGTGGGGTCGCATGTCGATTGCGCGGATTTCCTGCCTGATCGCATCAAGGCGGCTTGCGAGTTCCATCTCGGCTATGGCAACAACCTGCTCATCTGCGCGGGTGCGGGCAACTTCCCGAAGAAGGGCGAGGATCTCGACGCGTTCATGAAGCGCCTTGTCGAACGCTACAGCAAGGCGGCCGAAATCGCGGCGCTCTATGGTTGCAAGATCGGTCTTCACAACCATCGCACGGATTTCGACCTCAAGCTCAAGGACGGCACGACCTACTGGGATTACTTCTTCACGCATGTGAGTCCGTTGGTGTGCATGGAGCAGGACGTGGGCTGGACCGCATGCACGGGCAACGATCCGTGCGAGCAGTGGCGCAAGTATCCGGGCCGTTCGATCACCTTCCACGCGAAGGAGGACAATGGCTGGAAGGCCGGTATCGGCGGCCGCGACATCAAGACGTTCGACGGCATCCTCGGCCAGCCGGCGCAGCCGGGGGCACGCGGTGTCAATTGGGACCAGGTCGCGGTGGCCGCCGATGCGGATCACATCCCGTGGTGGGTCGTCGAGTGCGAGAAGCATTTCGACACGCTCGACATCGTCCGCCAGTCCTTCGACTTCCTGAAGGCCAAGGGCCGCTGCTGACCATGCGCCGCCCCGTTTTTCCATTGGACAAACGGGGACGGGTGCTGATATAATACTCACAATGACCGACTCAAGGGAAACCTTGTTGATTTCATACTAAGGAGACAATAGACAACATGAAGACGAAACAGACCTGGGCGACCGCGTTGGCGGTGGCCGTTGTGGCCGGGGGCCTCTTCGGTGCGATTCCGCGTGCGGAACACCCGAAACCGCAGTTCGAGCGTACGAGCTGGGTGAACCTCAACGGCGATGCGTGGACGTATGCCTTTGACTTCGGCAAGTCGGGTCGCGACGCGGGTCGCGAACTCTACCGGTCGACCGGTTTTGGCCAGAAGATCAACGTGCCGTTCTGTCCGGAATCCCCGCTGTCGGGTGTCAACTACAAGGACTTCATCCCCGCGATGTGGTACCACCGCAAGCTCACGGTGCCGGCCGACTGGAAGGGCAAGGACGTGCTGCTGCATTTTGGCGCCGTCGACTACGAGTGCGAAATCTATTTGAACGGACGTTCCGTCGGATTCCACTTCGGCGGTACCGTGTCGTTCACGGTCGATCTCACGCCCTATGTGAAGGCGGGCGAAACGTATGACCTCGTTCTGCGCATCGCCGATGAGACGAAGGGCAACAGCCACCAGCCGCGCGGCAAGCAGTGCTCGGACTTCAAGAGCCGCGGTTGCTCCTACACCCGTACGACGGGCATCTGGCAGACCGTGTGGCTCGAGGCCGTTGCGCCGTGTGGTCTGGCGGACTGCTTCATCGTGCCTGATGTCGACAATTCGCAGTTCGTCTTCACGCCGGCGTTCCGTCCGGGCCGTACGCTTGCGAAGACCTTCCGCGCCACGGTGAAGGACGCCGAGGGCAAGGTCGTGGGCACCAAGGAAACGCGGGCCGTCTCCGGTGTTGCGATGGCGGTGCCGGTGCAGAACCCGAAGCTGTGGTTCCCCGGCAAGCCCTACCTCTACGACATCGTGTTCGAGGTGGTCGGTGCGGACGGCAAGGTCTGCGATACGGTCAAGAGCTATGGCGGTCTGCGCAAGGTGTCCGTTTCCGAGGGCTGGATCTGCATCAACGACCAGCCGGTGTTCCAGCGTCTGGTGCTCGACCAGGGTTTCTATCCTGACGGTATCTGGACCGCGCCCAGCGACGCCGCGCTCAAGCATGACATCGAGATGTCGATGGCGGCCGGCTTCAACGGCGCGCGTCTCCACCAGAAGGTGTTCGAGGAGCGCTTCCACTATTGGGCGGACAAGCTCGGCTACATCACCTGGGGCGAGAGCTCCAGCTGGGGCTGCGATCCCAACCAGATCGAAGACGGCCGCAATTTCATCACCGAGTGGGGTGAAATCGTCCGCCGTGACCGCAACCATCCGTCGATCGTCGCCTGGACGCCGTTCAACGAAACCTGGAAGACCAGCGACATCATCCAGCACCAGCGTCTCCAGAACGACGCCTACGACCTCGCCAAGGTCATCGACCCCACGCGTCCCGTCAACGGGTCGAGCGGCGATCTGCATGCGAAGACCGACCTTTGGACGATCCACAACTACGCGCGTGCGCCGAAGCTGCGGGAAATCGATGTCAAGGGGGATGTCTACTGCATGCGCAAGGAGTGGAAGGACAAGGTCTACCATGTCTACACCGGCCAGCCCTACATGATTGACGAGTTCGGTGGCCTCGGCTGGGTGCCGCCGGAGCGTCGTGCGGCCGACAACACCTGGGGCTATGGACGCGGTATCAAGACCGAAGACGAGTTCTTCAAGATCCTCAAGGACGAGGTCGAGATCATCATGTCGATCCCGCGCATCACCGGTTTCTGCTACACGCAGCTGACGGACGTTGAACAGGAGCAGAACGGCGTCTACTACTACGACCGTACGCCCAAGTTCGACGTGAAGAAGTTCCACGACATCTTCACGATGCCGCGGGCCAAGTAATGAAAGGACGGGGGCGCAATACGTTGTGCGCCCCCGTCGTTTCTGTCCTACTCGTCCTTTTCGACCATGAGAGCACTTCCGCCTAGATTCCGTTCAACCGGCTTCTTCCGCCTGCTTGGACTCCTCTGCCTCCTCGGCGCGCTTGTTTGCGCACAAGGTGCGAGAGGGGCTGATTTCGAGGCGGAGCGTGCGCGGCGCGGTGGTGCGAAGCTGGTGTCGAACTGGCATCTGGGACCGTTTTTCGAATATCGGCGAGTGGAGCCGGGCGACGCCACGTTCTGGGCGTTCCGTCCGTTCTACTCGCAGGTGCGCGACCCGGCGTCGCGCACGGCTGTGTACGACGCCCTGTGGCCGCTCGTGACGCTGCATGACCACAAGGATGCCGCCTGGTGGCGCGCGCTCATCGCAACAGGCGATTCGCGTGCGACGGATCCGACGTGGAGTTTCAACATCTTCCCCCTGTGGTTCTCCGGTGCGGATCGGAAGGACGACGGCTACTGGGGGCTTTTCCCGTTCTACGGGCATCATCCGCATTTCCTGCTGATGGACGACTGGACGTTTGTGCTGTGGCCGATCTGGCACACCTACACGGTGAAGGGCGTGCGCAGCCATGCGGTCCTGTTCCCGTTCGTCACCTGGCGCGACGAACCGCGCGAAGGCGTGGGCGTGTGGCCGTTCTACGGCTGGGCGAAGCAGCGCGAGAGTCTGCACCACTATGTGTTGTGGCCGCTCGTCACGTGGGCGCGCTACGAGGAAGACCGCGACACCTCGGGTGCGGGAACCTCCTGGTGGTTCCTGCCGTTCTACGGTACGGTGGACCGGGCGCGCGAGTCGCAGATGCTGCTGCCGTTCATCGGCACTTCCTACACGAAGACGAAAGACGCGACGCGGTGGCGCTTCCTCTGGCCTCTGGTCGAATCGCTCAAGTCGACGACGCGCGATCGGCTTTCGGTGTTCCCGTTCTGGGAGCAGGTCAGCAGCTATTCCTACGGCGTGAAGGCCACGGAAGAGCAGACGTGGCGCGTCGGTTGGCAGCTCATCGAGAATACGCGCCTTGAGACGAAGACGACGCTCGAGAAGCGTTTCAACCTGTTCCCGTTCTTCACCTGGGAACGCCGCTGGTACCGCGACCGCAAGGCCGCCGCCGAAGAAGGGGCCGAACCCAATGACAGCTTCTTCCGCATCTGGCCGTTCTGGAGTTCCGAGACGGTGGGCGGACGCACGCGCCAGCGGACGCTCGACTTGATGCCGTTCCGCCATGTCGAAGGCATCGAACGCAACTGGGCGCCGTTCTGGTCCTTGTGGGACCGCGAGGATCGTCCGGACGGACGGACGCGCTATTCCGTGTTTTTCAATTTCATTCATTGGCAGTCACAAACGGACAAACCGGCTTCGGCCGATTCCACACAGAAAAAGGAACATCAAGGAGAAAATCGTCCATGAAACTGAAACCCGTCATTCTTTCCTGCGCCCTCGCATTGACAGTCGGTGCGGTCCACGCCACGCCGGCGGACGATCAGCTCGCCGCACGTCTGCCCAAGATCTTCAAGGAGGCGAGCGAGCAGTATCGCGGTCTTCTCAAGCAGATGGAGAGCCAGAAGCCGAACACCTTCCCGAAGCGCTGGCAGAACGAGAAGCTGGTGACGATCCGTCCGCAGGACTGGTGCAGCGGCTTCTTCCCGGGTTCGCTCTGGTATCTCTATGAATACACGAAGGCCGAAGACCTCAAGGCCGGCGCCGAGAAGTTCACGGCGATCCAGAACCAGGTGCGCCACTACTCGGGCAACCATGATATCGGCTTCATGCTGATGACAAGCGTCGGGAACGCGCTGCGTCTGGCGCCGAAACCGGAGTACAAGGGCATCCTGCTGGATGGCGCCGAAGCGCTCACGAAGCGGTTCCGTCCCGAGATGAAGCTCATCCGCAGCTGGGGCAAGCTCGACAGCAAGAAGGACTATCTCGTCATCATCGACAACATGATGAACCTCGAGCTGCTTGAATGGGCGTCGAAGAACGGCGGCAGCGCGAAGTTCGACCAGATCGCGCGCATCCATGCCGACACGACGGACCGCAATCATTTCCGTCCCGACAATTCGGCCTACCATGTGATCAACTACGACCTCAAGAATCCGGGCCGTATTCTCGAGCACCGTTCGGGACAGGGGTCGCCGAAGGCAGGCGGCGTGTGGAGCCGTGGACATGCGTGGAGCATCTACGGCTACACGATGTTCTACCGCGAGACGAAGGATCCGCGCTATCTGGCGCGTGCGATCAAGAGCGCCGACTTCGCGATCAACAATCCGAACATGCCGGCAGACGGCATCCCGTACTGGGACTATGCGTGCCCGGGCGAAGAGCGCGATACCTCGGCGGGCGCGATCATGGCGTCGGCCCTGCTGGAACTCGCCGGCTTCGTGAAGGGCGAACAGGCTGAACTCTACCACGCCTTCGCGGTGAAGGCGCTTACGGCCCTTGCCTCGCCCGCCTACTTCGCGCCGGTCGGTGCGAACGGCAACTTCCTCCTGCGCCATGGCGTCGGACATAAGCCCGGCAACAGCGAAGTGGACGTGCCGCTCAACTACGGCGACTACTACTTCCTCGAAGGCCTCATCCGCTTCAATCGCCTCTACACGAAATAATGAGCGCTTCCGTTCCGTCGCGGGCCGCCGCTGCCGAAGGGCGCGGGCCCGCGATTTCTATTATCATCCCCACATTCAATCGCGCGCCGATGGTGTGCGCGTGCGTGTCGGCGCTGCTCGCGAGCGACTTCGCCGACTTCGAGATCATCGTCGTCGACGACTGCTCGCCCGACGATACAGGCGAACAGATCGCCGCGAAATTCGCCGCCGACCCGCGTGTGAAGTATACGCGGAACGACCATAATTCATTCCAAGCTGTTTCGCGAAACAATGGTGCGAAATTGGCAACGGGTCGATACCTGTTTTTCTTGGATGACGACAATGTCCCGGCTTCGAACATGCTTTCGGAGTCTCTCGCTTGCTTTGCTCGACATGAAAGGGTTGGTCTCGTCGCGCCGCTCTGCATTCATCAACGGGCTGGTAAGGAAAATCTCGTCTGGACACTCGGAAGCGACTTCAATCGTTGGACTTCACAACCAAAAGACTATAAAGCCAATTTGCCGATTTCAGAGTTGCCGGAAGAACCTGTCGATTACCCAACGACATATTCCCCCAATGCCTTTATGGTTCCACGTGCGGTGTACGATGAGGTTGGTGGAATCTGGGGCCCCTACACGCAGATTTTTGAGGAAAGTGATTTCGGTTGGCTCATTTGTGAGCACGGTTACTCGGCTTGGATTACGACGCGAGCAAAAACTGACCATTATGGTTTCCTTGAGCCGGGATGCGTGCCGGCGCTTCGTCAACTCGGTATCGAAAAACCGTATCGTACATTTTGTTTCGCCCGCAATCGCCTGCGTTTTGCGCGGCGGCATTTCAGCTTTCTGCAGATCCTTTCGGTGACATTCATCTTTGCGCCGCTTTCTGCGGTGTACTATGGCTGGGTCGCCGTCAAGAACCATCGTTTCGACATCGCCTGGGCCTATGTGAAGGGGACCCTCTGCGGAATCTGCGGAATGTAGAATGGGAAACGGAAAATGCGCGCCGCGCCGGACTAGTCCCATTGATGAGGAACCAAAGGGTTCCGTTCCGAGAGATTTTGATGCATCATCAAAATCAATCCCATAAGACCCAGAGGACCTATCATGATCAATCCTATCAAACCCATCTGACCTATCACAGGAGATCGGTCCCATCCGTCCCATCTGTCCTATCGGTCCCAAAAACAAAAACTAGGCACCCGGCATTGCATGATGAGTGCCTTGATTTTTTTGCTAGGACCGATGGGACGGATCGGACGGATGGCACCGATTCGTGTTGTTTCTCGGATTGATAGGAGAGATGGGATTGATCATAATGGGTCTTATAGGCTTGGGATAGGATTGATTCCCCTAATTGAATCCCCAGGACTCGACAGGGACCGCTCATTGATTACACACCGAGGTAGGGCGCGTTCTCCGAACGCCCCGCAGAGCCGGGTCAAAGTGTAATCATTGAATGTCGCTTGCATCACCCGGCGTCAAGTGTCACGCCGTCACTCTTGTCACTGAAGGGGTGTCACGTCGTCACTCGCGTCACCCAAAGTCAAGGATCACTCCGTCTCTGGGCCACTACGTCAAAATGATTGACAGTCCGTCCGTTTGAATGGTAGAATGAAAGCGTGCTGACATACAAGAAGGATGCGTGAAAATTGACGAGTGAACTGAGAGAGTGCCTGATCGCGGCTGTCTACTGGATGGCCGC
>JAZUGW010000262.1:0-24464 GCA_045641465.1 Kiritimatiellia bacterium
ACAGTGATCGGCCATTCGACCTCCAGCGTGTCGCCTCGCTTCCACTCCCGCTCATGGGTTTTCCAGCCCGGCTTTCCGCCGGCGCTCCAACCCGGCACGCGAACGTTCAGCGCGAAACGCGCTGGACGCTCGGGGTTCACCATGAGCTTTGAGCTCGGTGTTGCCCGAGTACTCCTGCGCGGGAATGGCGGTCGCGGCCCACATGCCCCAGAAATCGGCGGCCCAATTCCCCTTCTTGCCGAGTTTCCGCTTGTCGAAGACCGCTGCGTAGACGTCGGCGTCCTTCTTCACCAGACCGTTGGCGATATGGCGGTCGAACGCCTCGCCCACGTGTCCACCAAGCTTGATGTCCTTCATCTTCGGACCCTTCAGCGGATGCGCCGGACTCGCCAGCAGCACCGCCGCCACGTTCATTGCACCCACCAGCACGAGGGCCTTCAGCCCCAGACGATTTTTCATTGCGCGCAACACCTGTCTTGTTTTATTCGTGTTTCTAAAGAATTTATCAAATCCATATTGGCCTGTCAATGCGATTACTACTTCACAGTGTTCCCACCTTTCTATCGGAAGGTAAATGTCGCATCCAACTCACGGTTTTCCAAGGTTGTGTCCTCAACGCCCCGTTTGACGGCGGATTTCGAAGAGTTCGCCGTCCTGACGATTTGCGAATTCGACGCGGAAGCCCTTTTCAGCGAGTTCGGCTCCGGTCATTGTGGCGAACGGTTTTTCTTCCGGACTGCGAATGACGGCATAGCGCGCGACGAGGTCGAGACCGCGTACCGTCACCTGACGCGACGCTTCGGCGGCATTCTGGCGGAAGACGCCCACAAGGCCGCCCGATTTCGTTTCGGTGTTGATGCGCTGGTAGCCGTCCCATCGTCCTTCGCCTGGTTCGCCGAAGCCGGCAAGGTCCTGACGGAAGAGCATGATGCTGTGCCGCGCCTCGACGCCCTTCACCCAATCGGCGAGCCGCTTGAATTCGGCACGCGCCGACGGAGACAGCTTCCGCGGATCGCCGAGCATCATCGGGAAGGCGCCCATGAGCGACTTGTAGTCAACGAGATGCGAGGGCGCATCCATCCGCAGATTGCCGATGACAAGCGACGACGCCGGGAGGGCCGGCGTTCGGCCCCAAGCATAGGAACGCATGCGCAGATTGCCGTTCGCGCGCGTGCCCGAGATGTTGGAGAGCCAATTGCCGTCCGCATGGCGGGCGATGCCGTAGTCCATCAGCTGCAGCTTGCCCGCCGTTTCGAACGTGCAGTCCACATAGAGGTCCGGTGCCGCCGCGTGGAGCTCGTCGAAGAGCTGCAGGCAACGCGCGTAGATGACGTCGAACGACTCCGCGCGGTCGCGATGGCCGGGATGGTTCGTCGCGTAGCAGCCGCTGTGATCCGCCCGGTAGATGTAGGCGCTCGCGGCAATCGTCAGGTCGAGTTTGACATAGGCGAGTCCATATTCCTTCACGGCCGAAACGATCGTATCGCGGATATAGTTGTACCAGTCGGTGCCCAGGCACATCGTGATGATCGCGCGCGACTCGCCCATCGACGTGTGGAGGTAGGTGGACTTCCCGCGCGCGTCCTTCACGTGCCATTCGGGATGGGCGAGATACACCTCGCTTGTGAAGTCGGTCGACGCGAGCGCAAACCAAAGGCCCGGACGCATCCCGCGCGCCCGCACATGGTCGAAGAGCGGTTTCAGTCCGTTCGGGAACTTCTTCGCGTCGACAATCCAGTCGCCGCAGAAATGCTGGAAGTCGGTCGACCGCGCTTTCGCCTGATGGCGGTTCACATACCAGATCGCATCCAGGAGGAATTCCTCACCGCCGCAGTCCGCCACCGCGTCGACGAGTTCGTTGCACGTCCGCTCGTCGATCCGCGAGGTGAACGGTTCCCAGTTCGCATAGACGAGCGTGGGCCGGTGCGCGAGTTTTGCGACATGCACGCCCATGTACTTCCGCACGTAGTCGCTCACCGCGCCGTTCACCACGGCTTGCGGGTCGCTCTCCTCGGCAAAGGGAACCGTAAACACCGCCGCACTCGTCCAGGACTCGCCCGGCTTCAGCCACCGGCGGAAGGGATGCGGATCGTTCGGCATCGTCACGCCCGCGCGAAGCGCGTGGCCGCCTTCGAATGTCGACGTGCGCTTGATCACGCCCGCCGTCTCATTGCCCACGGCGAGTCCGCGGCGCTTCTGTAGCTCATGGAGCACCACGAGCGGATCGTCCCAATTGCCCACATACGGACCCGGTACCGAGAAACGTCCATACTGCCGATAGGTCAGGCCTTCCGTGGGGTCGATCGTCGTGACGAAATCCTCCACGCAGACGGACTCGACCTTCACGTCGCCCGTCCCCGTGTTCGCAATGCGCAGCGTCTTCGAAACGAGCGGCAGATCCGGGAAGCTCGAATAGGCGAGCGTGAGGGCGAACGACCCGTCGAGCGCCGTGAACGAGACGGCGGTCTCCCGCCCCCCGTCCGCGCGATCCCGCCGCGTCACCCGCACGTCCTTCCATTCGTTCCAGCCCGTATAGGTCTTGTCGTTGACCTGAAGGGAAAACTCCCGCGAATTCGCCTGCATGAATTCGCCGCCCGTCGCAAGGCGGTAGGATGCGCCCATGATCTTGCCGTCTTTGAATCTCACAAAACGATTCACCTTGCCGCTCGCAACGGAGGCCATCTGCGGCGGCGGCATCGGACGGAACAACGCCTCGGCCCGCGCACCGGCAAGGCCCTTCCACTTCCGCGTCAGATAGTCGGTCACGCGCCGACGCTCGGCATCCGAGAGGTCGCGGTTGAAGAGAATAAGTTCGGCCTGCTGGCGCCCGCCGTTGCGGTTCACCAGGAGCCGGTCGTTCGTGAGCGAATCGGAAACGCCCGGTGCCTTCGTGCCGAGGCAGAGGACGATGAACGAATCGGTGGGCACCTCTTCCTGGACCGGCGAGAGCACTTCATCGTGCCCATGCCACACGCGATTCGCGGCTGCGCTGTCGCCATAGAGATAGCCGCGGTATTGGTTGCGCACGAAGTACGGCGGCGGATAGGGATCGGGGGCCGTGCCGATGTTCCCGAGCCAGGCCTGATATTCCCCCTTCGCCACTTTCGCCACGAGGAAGACGGTGCGGATACCCTCGATGCGCGGATAGCGGAAATCCTTCCCGCTCCCCGGCGCGCCGAAATCGACTACCGGAAATCCGTAGGTCGTCGTGTCATAGAGCGGGCGCGCGGCCGTACTCGTCGCCACCCGCCCATCCCCGGACTTCGACCGCCATGTCGAAACCGCCCCTGACCCATCGCGCGAAATCGTGGCCTCGTCCGCCGCATCCAACCAGAAGATCGCCTCCCGCGAAACAATCTCCGGAACCGGTTCCGCCGCCAAAGCCGACATCGCCAGAAGGACCGCCCCAACCATCGTCAATCGCCGAATGGCTTTCAGATTGAAAATCCACCTCTTCATCCCCTCCTTCATTGTTATCTCCTTTCAGGTCTTATGATTCGCAACAATTTTTCGTGCAAGCCCATCGGCCGCCGTCACCTGTGCTGTGAGCGTCTCCGGCATCACCCACATGCCCACGTTCCCCCGGCAGGGGATCGGCCGTTTGAAACACACGATCTCCGAAAGGTCCCACCAATAATCGTAGCCCTCGTCCCAAGGGATGGTTGCGCTCTGTCGCGGTTCGCTCTCCAGCACCAAATCGTTCCGCCCGCGAACGGCATAGTCGCACGTCCCCACAATCGTCCCCGGCCACGCCTTCACGTCGCGCCAAGCCGGAATCGCCTCGAACGCCACTTCCGGCAGCGCCCGCGAAGCCCACTGCACGAAGTTGCCATACTCTTCCTTGCAAAACGACTTCGAACACCCCACGGCACAACGTCCCTTCCCCATCTCCGGACGCATGCTCCGATTCTCGACCCGCTTGATGCCCAGCATAATGAGAATCGCATAAGGCCCCGTACAAGTAAAGGCGTGAGTGATCATTGGTTGCCCCGACTCTTTGCCATGAAAAAAGAACAAAGGCATTCTTGTACTTCATCGGTGAACAATTCCGAAGCCACAACGGCATCGCCATGAACCGTATACAAATGCGTCTCCGTTACGCAATAGGAAAAATCCCGGTCGTATGTCGTCCACAATTTTCCACCCACGACAGCCCCATCTGCATCATACAAAAACAGAATCGAATCACAGTACTTGTCGGCGAAAGCGATAAATCCCTGACAATCACTCTCAATCCTCAATCTTAGATCATCCAAGGATTGGGCAATCTCCACTGCGGTTGCAATCTTATTCTCCATGACCATCCTACGCTTCAATCTATCTAACAACAAAGATCTAAAGGGAGATCCGAAAGGTAGAAGAACGGTCTTCTTGATCGCCTCCGCAGGTTCTTTCTGCGGACCGTTTTTGCGAACAGATTTTTCAAGCGTTTCTGAACCATAATCATCCCTAACGATTTGTCATTATTATACCATACCTGCGTTTCGATTTCACACCCGAAATCACCTGGTATGTGTACGTAGGTCTGTAATCGGTCAAATCACCGAAAGTAGTCACTTCGTCTCTTAAGTCACTAGGTGCAGCTGAGTTTTTCGGGCTCTTCAGGCATAAGTGTGGGTCGCCTTTTGCCCTTCAAGGCCTTATGAAGTACGCAGATGCCTTCGGCATACGCAGTATTTGCCGAAAACCGTTGTGGCTACAACGCCCTCGCCCAATCGTAATTCATTGACAAGACGGAGAACCTCATTTGCGGCGAGGGCTACGCCACAAACGGTTTTCGACAAGTTTGAGCGTTGGAGGGCTGGTACCTTTAGGCGGAGGAATCGATCGCGTAATCCTCAAGGGAACTGACGACACGGACATCTTGGGGAAATCCGATTCCCGGGTAGCCCGCGCAAAAATGGATGGTCAATAACTGCCATGGAATTTCCTCTGGCGCGGGCGTCGTAGCCGGATCGGATTTCGCCAAATTCTGCGTATGCCGAAGGCATCTGCGTACATAATGGGAAGGTCCCGCTGCTAGAAAGACCCACACTTATGCCTGAAGAGCCTGTTTTTTCAGGTCTGACAGGCATTCGCCGTAGAGGCTCAGCATCAGACGGATGCCGGCGTTGCAGGCATCCGGGTCGTTTTGCTTGGCGGCGGCATTCAGCAGCAGGGCGACATCGTTCAGCGCCGGGGCGCCGATCGACTGGGCGAAACCGTAGACTTTGTGGGTCACATTGCGAATCACCTGGCAGTCCGGCGGCGTACTGAGGCCCTTGAGCGTGTCGACGCATTCCGTGAACGTCTCCATGAATGTGGTCAGGAACGCGGGAAGTTCCTCGTCGGAAAGTCCAAGCGAGCCCTTGAGGTGATGGCGGATGCCGGCGACCAGTCCATGCGCGAGCGGCGCGGCGGTTTCGGACGCGGAAGCTGAACTTCCTGCGGCAGGACCTTGCGCGGCCACGCCGCGAAGCCGCTGGAAGCGGGAGATGTTGAATCTCAGCTTGTATTGGAGCATCCGATTGTCGAAGGGCTTCTCGATGATATCGATGGCTCCGGACTCATAGCACTTGATGTGTCCTTCGGCATCGGAAATGGCGGTCAGCGCCACGACGGGTACCTTGTCGAGAAGACCGCGATCCTGCATGAACGCCATGACCTTGAAGCCATCCATAACCGGCATCAGCATGTCGAGCAATACGCAGGCATAGCGGTCGGGATTCGTCTCGAGGTGCTTGACTGCATCAAGACCGTCCGTCGCCTCCTCTACTTCGAAGTCGCGGTGAAGCAGCATGCGGACGATACGACGGTCGATTGCCGCATCATCGGCGACCAGAATGCATTCTTTCTTAGCCATTTTGTATTCTCTCCCAAAGGTGATTAAAGGATTGGTGTGGTCGGTGCGCTCATCAGGAACTGTTCAAGCGTGATGACGTTCATTCCGGCCGGTTGACGGTGAGGCAGCTTCCGACGGGTGATGATCGTCTTCGGAACATCGCGCGGGATTCGCTTCAACGGCGAAAGGATCGGCGTCGGAATGCGCTCGTTGACAAGTTCCGGCGCATACTGCCAGCAATGCGGACGGTTTCCGTTCAACGTCACGAAGTCGAAGTCGGTCCCGTCGTAGCGTCCGCAGTGAACGGCACCGCCGCGCGCGCAAAGCTCAAGATAGATGAGGTTGCGGATGGCGTTTGCCTCGATGCCCGGGAATTTGCCGTAGCGGGTCCGGCCGAGGGCAAGATCCGAAAGGTAGAAACAGTAGCCGCTCTTCGCAAGTTCGCCCAGAAAGATGTCGTACTTCATCACGCGGCGTACGAGCATCGACTCGTCCAACGCCTGCAAGTACGACTCGACTGTATTCGGCGCCGCTTCGCGTCCTTCGATCGTGGCATCGGCCCCGAGCTTACGCAGCGATTCAACCTCGCCCAGATGCACATAGATCCGTTCCAGGAGGCGTTCGACAAGACGCGAATCGGCCATACGGCTACGCGAAAGGATGTCCTTGACGAGAATCGTATTCCAGAGTCCGCCCAGATAGACCTCGGTGTCGGCCAGACTGTCGCGTAGTTTAAAGGTATAGGGAAGGGTACCGAAAAGAAGATAGTCCTCCAGCCGTTTTTCAAAGGACTGGTTCTTTCGCGCAGGAATTTCCCGAAAGGGCGTCGACGTCATCTCGACATGCACGAACTTGCCGGAAAGATACTCGCGGAAACGGTCCGAAATGGGGCGCTTGTTCGAACAGGTGGCGACAATGTCGAAATTCTTGAGGGCGAAAAGTCCGCCCAACGCCACGTCGAACTCCTGAAGTTCGTGGATCTCATCCAGGAGAAGATGAACACGGACACCCGACGGGACATGGCTGTCGATGAAGTCCATCAATTCCTCCGGCGTGTGGAGATGACGGATTTCGGGATGTTCGAGATTGATCTGCAGGACTTGGTCCTTGGGAACGCCGTTCGCCAGCAGATAGGCATGGTAGGAATCCAAAAGCGCCGACTTGCCACACCCGCGCACGCCCGTGATCAGTTTGATCACGTCGTGTTCGCGATGGCGCTGCAACCAGGCCAGCATCTGTTCTTCTTGCGTCATGAAATCGGCGTCACCCGTCTCTGTCTTTCAATTAAATGTTGCCATATTATAGCATAAAAAGTGGAGTTTGTGAATGAAGATTTGTGATGATTAATTACCGGGGGACAGAGTATCACAACAACAAGTCGAAAAAATGTTGTTCAACGATTTGAACAGGTCGCCATATGTGGATAGTCAATGGTATAATATACGGCGCTGTTTGATTAGGTTGGTTTCGAAAATCGAAAGAGAATGATGTTATGAAGAAGATAATTTCGATGTTTTTGATGACGATTGCGTCTGTTTTGGCAATTGCAGATGTCAATGATGTTGTTGTCGGCTATTCGTCCAAGGGCCTCGACCGCTATGCGGACGGTTCGGTTGTGCGTGATGGCGAGTGCTATGCGCTTGTCTACACGAAGCCGGGTGCGACGTTCGCGGGCTTCAAGGTCGACGGTACGCTCGTGAATCCGGAGGCGGACGACGTGGCCGCCGTGGCACCGCTGGCGAAGAACGGCGCGTGCCGTCCGGTCGCATTTGTGCTGCCGGCCGACTATGTGACGAAGCATGCGGGCGAGACGGTGGCCGTGTATCTGCTGGATACGCGGTGCGCGGACGGTGCGCCGGCGGGCCTCAAGGACGGCCAGCTCGTGCGCGTGAACCGCTACAGCGCGGTGCCGGATGCCGCTCTTTCCTTCCGCGCGTCGCTTCAGAGCGCGCCGTTCCCGGGGATGGACGCGGGTGCGTTCTGTGCGGACAAGGCGGCGGACGCTTCCGCCGTTCCGGCGCCGACGATCACGAAGGTCGAAGTCGTCGACGGCGTGATGCGCGTGCATGTGGCGCAGACGGTCGGATGTGTGACCTACGGCCTCCTGGGCGGTGCGCAGCCGGACGCGCTGGAAAACTCGGTCGCCGAGAAGAACCAGGACGGCAACGACAAGGGTGAAATCGTGTTGACGATGCCGATCGACAAGAATGCCAAGTTCGCGAAGGCGGCGGGGCTTGTTGAAATTGAGAAGAAGGCGAGCATAGCCAAGTGAAAAAACTAATAAAATTGGCGGCAGTGATGCTGCTTGTGGTTGCGGGTCCTCGGTTGAAAGCCGAGGATGCCGTGCTTTATTGGATGGTTGAGGATCCGATTGTCTGGGAGTATGACGAACAGGGTACGAAGCTTTTCGCGGACCAGGTCCTGTCGCGTCCGGACGGAAAGTCGGTCAACGGTGCGCGCGTGCGTGTGACGACGGCGGAGGGCGATACTTACCTGTCGGTGTTCAACAGCGACGGATCCGTCTCTGCGTCTCCCTATGTCGAAGTGACGCCCGCGTATGAGGGGCATCCCGAGTGGGGAATGACTGGCGGCCCGGCGATGTCGTATGTCATTAGCGACTATATGGATTCGAGCGTCGTCTTTACGATGGAACTCGGCCATTGGGAGAACGACGAGTGGCTGGTGATGGCGGTGAGCAAGAGCGTGAGCTGGAGTTCGTTGGAGCAGTTTACAAACGCGTCTGATTTGGCGGTGCCGGGCGTGACGCACTGGGCGCCAAACATGTACGTGCCGGAGCCGTCGAGCGGACTCTTGATCTTCATTGGCGGTGCCTTGTTGGCGTTGCGCCGGAAACGCGCGGTTGTGGCAGCCTGACAAAAGGGGGATCTGAAAATGGATATGAAGAAGTTGATGGTTTTCTTGGCCCTAGCGGGCGGGATGTTGATGGCTTCGGGCGAAACCGTCTACAGTTCGAACATGCACACGTACGCGCGTGTCGATTCCGTGTACACGAATACGATCGTCGCGGTTCCGTGGACGTTCTACACGCCGGATGGTTCGGCGACGACGAATCTGCCGGTGGACCGTCTGGTGCGTCCGCAGAATCTCACCACGGGCGACATGCTGATGGTGCTGACGAACAACGCGACCTACGCGACATGGCAGCTGACGGAGCAGAGTGGCGTGCGCGCGTGGACGGAAGTGGCGACCGTGCAGCGCCGGAACGACGCCAAGGCGCGGTCCGACGTCTTCACGGACGCCCACCAGGATATGGCGATGGCGCGCGGCTACGGACTCTGGCTCTACCGCCAGAACCCGCTTGATGCCGACGGAAAGGTGCGTCCGTTCTACGTGATGGGCCAGTGGGTGAACGCGGCCCCGACGGTGACGCTCGCGGGCGGTTCGGAAGACGCCCCTGCCTTCACGATGCTCGCGAATCCGACCCCGGGTGCGGTGACGTCGATCAATGAACTCCCCTGGGATTGGGACAAGGTCGGTGAGAACGACACGATCATCATTCCGACCGACCGGAACCAGGTGATTTACTGCTTCCGCCTCAATACACGCCGCGGTTTGGCCACTGAATGGTGCTACGCACAGATGACGACGGGTACGTCGGGCGGTCAGAAGACGACCTATATCACCAACATCACCGTGCCGTCGAACACGGGCTTCTGGTATGTGCGCCGTTCGGCCGGTAGCCTGACGCTGCAGTGGTGAAGTGTTTGAGTTGTTGAAGTTTGGGAGTGTTTGAGTCGACGAGCGGCGGAAGAACGCGAGAACTCGTTGACGGATTCATCGAAGGAGATTTGAAAATGTTGAAAAATATCAAAGCCTTTTTACTGACGGCCCTAATGGCCCTCCTCCTCGCCCCAACCGCGTGGGCAGATAGTAATAACTACTATGCAGCAGTCACGGTTCACGTCGGCGCTACGGGTGGTGGTAAGGTGTATGTCTCAGACCAAAGTACGCGAAGTCCCAATTATGCCGAAAATGGGAATACAGCGAGTAAGTCTACAACCACTTCGGGTGGAGACGTGACCTTTTATGTTTATGCTCAAGCTAATTCTTCCGATTATCGATTTGCCGGTTGGTCGCGATCGTTATCTCCCGACGGGAATTATCAGACCTTGGATAATAACCAATTGAAAGTGCAAGCGAGTACTAAGGCGGCCGAGGACAAGGACAAACCAAATGCGGCAAGTTATGACTACTACGCACACTTCCTCAAACTGGAAACGGGAGCCACGCAGACGGTGTTGGCGGGTGATTCGCTCGTTCTACCGGATACGCCTACAGGGGTCACGGCAGTTAAGTCATCAAGTACCGGAAATGCGACAGTTTCGCGAAATGGCGATGTCGTGACGGTCACAGGTGTCACCGCAGGTACGACAACCATTACGGTCACGACACCAACGGTTGAATATACCTATCAGGTGACGGTCAATCCGAAGCCGGAAACCAAGGACCGGGTGACCTTGTACAAGGATGATTCCTTCACGGTGGCGGGACTGTCGGGGACGTTCCAGAACCAGAACGTGACGTCGGCAAGTACGTCTACCGCCACCGCCACGAAGAGTGGATCGAACGTGGTCATTACTGGTGTGGCTGCGGGTGATACGGAGGTGGTTGTGACGACATCGACCACCATTTACACGATTCCGGTGACGGTCAACCCGATTGCGACGGAATCATCGGAGGTGATCAAATATGTCGGGGATGCTCCTGTCCAGTTCCCCGAAAGTTATACGGGCATCAAGGATCTGACGAATTCGGATCCGACGGTGGCGACGGTGTCGCAGAGCGGCGGAAAGGTGACGGCGACCATCTTGAAGGAAGGCGAGACGACGATTTTTGTCAAGGCTTCGGGTGTCGAACACACCTATACGCTCAAGGTTGGACCGGCGGCGACTGTGTCGCTGGTGATTCCGTTGGCGAAAGGTGCGACGACGGCGGGTACGTACGAGTTGAATTTGAAGGAATTGAGGTCGTCGACCGATCCGACACCGACGGGAATCGTGACGAAGAGCGTGGATGGCAACAAGGTGACGTTCACGGCGGCGGGTGCGAGCGAGAGCGGGGCCACGGCGACGGTGACAGGAGTTGAGACGACGGCATCGGATCCTGTCGGCGTGTTGAAGACCTACAATCTGAAATTCACCGTCAAGGAATACGATTCGGATGTCGTGCAGATCGGCGACGGCTACATCACCTATCAGGACGCCTCGCAGGCCGGTTGGGTGGGTGACGAGTATGTGCTTGTCTTCGACAGCGCAGCGCAGGCCGGGAACTTCATGGTTCCGGCGCCGTTTATGGCGGAGGTCGATGTGCTGGCGGTCGGCGGCGGCGGCGCGGGCGGTACGCAGCGTGACCGAATCGGCGGCGGCGGCGGCGGCGCGGGCGGATTCGTCCTCAAAGAAGGCGTTCGCCTGATGGGCGGCACGTTCAATGTGACCGTGGGTCAGGGCGGCGGCGTGCCGGATTCGAACGAGATCGCGACGGTGGGTGCGAACGGGCGTCCCTCCACCTTGGCGGACGAGTCGGGCCATACGGTCGTCTCGGCCCTGGGCGGCGGCGGTGGCGGCGCGACGGGTGTCGGCCTCTACAACGGTGCGAGCGGCGCCAACGGCGGCGGTGGTACGTGGTATACGACATCGTCCACGGAAATCACGACGAACGAATTCGGCACGGTCAGCACGAACCTCGTGTACAATCGGTCCGTCGGCATTGGTGGCCGCGGGACGAGCGGACAGGGCTCGAACGGCGGCAAGCCGGCGGGCTACAACTACGGCGCGGGCGGCGGCGGTGCCGGCGCGACAGATGGTGCCGGTGTGGGTGGTGTCGGCAACACGGATGCGCCGGGCGTCGGTGGCGAGGGCCGCGTGAGCGACATTACGGGAACGGAGGTGACCTACGCCCAAGGCGGCGCGGGCGGCAGCAAGGATTCGACGGCGGCCGCGACGGCGGGTGCGGGGCCCGGCTTCGGCGGCGACGGCGGCAACGGCGGACTCGGCGGCGCGGGCCATGACGGCGCGGTTGTCGTGCGCATCAAGCGTCTCTATCAGAACGTCAAGGTTCCCGTGCCGACGAAGGACGACGCGCTCACGTATCGCTTCGTGTGGCAGAACGGCCAGACGTTCACCGATTTCGACCAGTCGAAGAAGGTCGTGGGATCCGACGGCAATACCTATGTGTGGTCGGATACCGTCGACCACATCGACGGACGCGTTTCGACGACGTGCGCCGGGACGGCGGAGAATCCAGAAGGCGTCGGCAGCTATTTGTACATTGTCTATTTGAAGGACGGTTTTTCGTGGGACGACGGTAATCCGGAATCGTATGGATCGACGAGCGGTGAGATTCTGCGCTGGGTGGTTGTCATCAGCCAGGATACGGTTGAGGCGACGATCAAGATCACGAAGAAGGTGTCGTGGAACGACAAGGAAAATGCAACGGTAACGGTCGATACAGCGACAACGCCAGAAATGATCGTCCACTCGACGCCGAAGGTGTTGTTTTTGGGGACGGCTTGTGATGGACACGGACTTGTTGCGGATACAATCAAGAAATCTCTTAAAGTTATCACGCAAGCTGCAGATGTAGATTACTTTATCTACGGAGTCAATAGTAGTGGTAATTCAACGGTAGATCTGCATGGAAGTTATTCGAAGGGAGAGTCCAACAAAGTTGATAATTTGAGTATCTCTATGAACGCTCCTCGCCATTATGCAATGAAGGCATTTTACCAGTGTCTTTATACGCAATTGTCAGAGAAGGAGTATGATTATATCGTTTTCGAATTCGACGGTTCACGTTTGGCCGATAGTTATTCGAAATATGAAAAGGAAAAAGAAGTATCTGAACTTCTGTTGCCCTACTATGCATCTAGTAATGTAATATGGGTTGTCGATAATTGTTATTCGGGAGATAACGAACCATGGCACGGTAAAGATTATTGGAGACCCAATTCCTACTACAATGATGGTAGTGGGCATTCGTTGAATGACACTCGATATCGTGGCTTGATCGGTTTGTTTGATCCTAAAAATTACAACGAGTCGGGGACACGTGAAAATATGTCTACCGAAAGAAAGACATACAATGGGACGACATATTATGCAAATGACCGTTATGGGATCCAGGCTAATTATTCGAATGTTGAAGCGCTCCTGGATTTGTTGCGGGCCGTCATCAAGGTGAAGCCGAATAATGTCGAGTTGACGGATAAGATTGTGAGTCCGGCGAAGGGCTTGACGATTAAGAGGGTGAACTACAAGATCTGTGTGACGCAGAATGCGGAGGGGAATGGGCCGAGTACGGATGACAGCGACTGGTACACGTTTGCATCCTGGAATGCGACGACGGGTGAGATCTCCTATCCGGAACAGGTCGCGCGGCCCAATAGCGAGACCGGGGAGAAGATCACGGGCACGATGACGGTCGATCCGGTGACCAATGAGATCAAGGTGGCGATCGACAATGTCGACTTTGCGCTCTATACGAAACTCGATACGGATGTCATCGATGATGGTACGTTCCGGACCACCCTGGACGGGGCGACCTACAACGAGGTGACGCACGTCTGGGAAAAGGACCCGAACGACGGCGAGGCCGTGGTCGCATTGAAGGAGATGGAAGAGGGCGGGAAGACGCTCATGGAATCCGCCTGCAGTACGCTCGTGATGTGGACGTTCGAACCGAACATGGTCACGGCCGAGGCGGTACACGGCAAGGTGCTGATGGACAACCAGGGTGCCTATACGAATAAAGCCGAGATCGGCTATTCGGACGGGGCTAATTCGACGATCACCTATCGCGGTGAAGCCGGTTATGAACTGGTCTCGCTCGTCGTGGACGGACAGGAACTCGACTTCACGCAGGGGAATCTGGCGTCGACCTACACATTCGAAAACATCATCAGCGACCACTCGCTCGTCGTGACCTACGAAAACTTCGTGGGCGAGAATTACACGGCGCCGACGGAATATGTCTACGACGCCCTCGCCCATGTGTTCGAGGTGATTCCGGGCAAATGGGCCGATGGACGCGAGGTTGAGGTCCGCTATTCGTTGGATCCGGCGGCGGAAGACGATGAGTACCTTGCCGCAGAGACGTTCTCGTTGGCGTACGCGGACAATGTGGTCAAGAACGTCGGTGTTCATGAGAATCAGATCTTTGCGAAGATCTTCGTGAACCAGATCGGCTATGGCGTGGATGGAAACGGTAACCCCGACCCGACGCAAAAGGGGTGGGTCTGCGTGACGCCCGAACCCCTGACGGATAAGGTGACCATCACGCAGCGCGAACTCGTGGTGACGCCCAATTATCCCGATCCCATTGGTGCGGGGTCGGATTTCCCGACCGATATCGGATATACGGTCAAGGGCTTTGCAACGACGGCGGAAGACCAGGCGTTTGTGCGGCCGACGGCATGGAAGGTCGTCTCTGACGACTATCATAAGGGTGATCCGGTGGGACAGTACACGACGCGGATGGATGGCGTGAGGACGGGCGATGTGACATCCGATGGCAATTACCGCTTCGTGGTGAACCCGGGATTGCTGGATGTGGTGAAGTCCAGTATCATCATTGAAGATGTTCCGCAGGGGCCGAATCTCGACCCGGATGATCCGACGGTGGATACGGGCGTGGATCGCGTGGAGAAGATGTACGACGGCCTTGCTTCGTCCATTACGGTGAATGTGACGCGGCCGGACAATCCTTCCTACTATAAGATTCAGTATCAGGCACAGCAGATTTCGTCGCTTGAGACGAAGACCGAGGCTTCGGACAGCGCGTGGCAGGATACGAATCCGTCGTTTACGGATGTCGGTATCTATCGTGTGTGGTATTCGGTGACGCCAACGGTGACGGAGACGGAGTCGGGTTCGAAGGATTGGAACGAATCCTACTTCGCCGTGACGAACTACTCGTATGTCATTATCACGAAGCGTCCGATCACGATCCTGTCGGAACCGGGCGAGAAGACCTATGACGGTACGCCGCTGACGCGTGAGAAGTGGGCCTATAAAAACGGGTCGCTGCACGTCGCCGAGAAGGATACGCTCGCCGTGACATGCACAGGTTCGCAGACCGAAGTCGGCACGAGCAAGAACACGATGACGTGGTCGATTACCTGTAATGGACAGGATGTCTCGGGTAACTATGAGGTAACGGAAGTGCTGGGTGATCTCACGGTGACGCTCGGTTCGATCCAGATCGGCGAGGTCGACCAGCCGACGGATCCGGACTTCCCGCTCACGCCGGGCGAGAACGGTGTGGAGAGCGTCGAGAAGGTCTATGATGGCCAGCCGTCGCACATTGTGGTGAACGTGACGCGTCCGACGGAGGGTTACACGATCAAGTATTCGACCGACAAGCAGAACTGGTCGGAGACGAATCCGACGTTCAAGGATGTCGGTGAACACACGGTCTACTACTGGGTGACGGCGGAAAACTACGTGGATGTCATCAACAACGCGTTTGTGATCATCCATCCGCGGCCGGTGACGGTGCAGGCGGACGATCAGAGCGGCGTTGTGGGCGAGACGCTGCCGACGCCGACGGCCAAGATCCTGCCGGAGACGGATGAGGACAAGGGCGTGCTGCCGGGCGAAGAGAATCTGATCGTGTTCTCGACGGCGTACGGTGAATCCGTGCCGAACCCGCCGACGGCGCTGGGCGAGTTTACGGGCCAGATTATTCCGAGCGGTGAAACGACGCAGGGCAACTACACGGTCACCTATGTGCCGGGAACGCTCTCGGTGGTCGACAAGAAGATCGTCTCGCTCTGGATCACCGACCATGCGGATGCCGGCGACGGGTACATCTATCTCGCGTTCAAGCCGACGCTCAATGCCGGCGAACTGAATGCGGCGTTCATTTCGGGTCTTGCGACGGCGAACCACATCTGCGTGTCGTCGGGTGCGACGGAGGCGGATGCCAAGAAGGCGACGCCGGTTCCTGTGGTTCTGCGCGACCCGAATCAGCCGCTCGACGCGAATGGTTGGGTGTGGGTGAAGGTTCCGATGCCGGAAACGCTCTCCGCCGCCGGTGCAGGCCCGGTCTGGCTCATCACCATCACCGAGTGAGATTTCGCCCGCCAGGGGCCGGCTTTGGCCCCCACCGCCTCTCTGCGTGAGGAAGATGTCTCACGCGGAGAACGCAGAGAGCGCAGAGAGGGCGCTAGATGTCTGATTTCTGCAAGGCCGATCAACGACTGATTTCGCGGTAGAGCGCGATTGTCGAGGCGCACATCTTCGCGATGGAGAAGTTGTCGCGGACCGATTGGATGGCGGCCGTGCGAATGGCGTTCTTCCGTTCTTCGGGCAGGTCGAGGATGCGATCGAGCTGGACGGCAAGCGCCTTGGCATCGCCCGGCGGCACCAGCCAGCCCGTCGCGCCGTCTTTGATCGTCTCGCAGGCGCCACCGTGTGCGGTGCCGACAACGAGGCGGCCCATGGCCTGGGCCTCGGGAATCGTACGACCAAAGGCCTCCGGCTGGGCCGAGGACGCATTGACGACGATGTCGCTCATGGCATACACTTTGGGCATTTCGGACGTGTGGTCGCGGAAGACGACTTCGGTTTCATTCGGCAGACGCGACGCAAGTTCGCGCAGATGGTCCGAGTATTCGGTACGGCCCTGGTCCGAACCGACGAAGAGGATGCCGAGGCGCTTGTGCTTCATGAGGGTGAGCGCTTCGAGGAACACCTCCTGTCCTTTCCAGCGCGTGAGGCGGCCCGGCAGGGTGATCACCGGAATATCCGGTGTGAAGCGGTATTGCTTCGTCTTCTTTTCTTGCGCCTCGGCCGCTGTGACGGCATCGGGACGGAAGAAGTCCGTATCGGCGCCGCGCGGGATGCAGACGAGCTTCGCGGGGTCCGCCTGATAGGTTTCGAGTACGTGCTTTTTCACGAACTCGGAGACGCAGATGGTCCGCAGCCCCTTGAGCATGATGCGGTTGTAGGGGATCTTGAGGAATCGGGGATCCGTTCCATAGACGCCGTGGAAGGTGGCGATCCAGGGAATGCCGCATTTTTTCGAGGCCCAGTGCGTGGTCCAGGCCGGTGCGCGTGAACGCACATGGAGGAGGGTGAAGCCCTCTTTCTTGGCCAGCGTGGCGAGTTCTTCCGCATTCGCGTAGATCATCAGCGGATTCTTCGTCTTGAGCGGCAGGGTGAAATGCGGCACGCCGAGGTGCTTGAGCGACTCGACGAGCGGACCGCCGGCAGAGGCGACCGCATTGGGAATACCCGCCGCCTGAAGGGCGCGGGCCATTTCAATCGTTCCGCGTTCGACGCCGCCCATTTGAAGCGACGGAAGAATCTGTAGGATTTTCATTGGCATAGGTGAGAAGAGTATAGCATAAAATCAGGTTTGACGCTTGGGAAATTTAGGGGAAGCTCGGGGGAAGTTCGTTGGGGCGTCAAACCTGAGTGTTCAGTTTTCAATCTTCAATCTTCAGTTTTCAGGTTTCAGGCTTCAGTTTTCAGTTTTCAGGCTTAAATCAATTTTTAGGAGGGGGGCAGCAGGTTTGACGCTTGGGAAATCTTTGGGAGGGCTTGGGAGGCCCGTTGGGGCGTCAAACCTGAGTGTTCAGTTTTCAATCTTCAATCTTCAGTTTTCAGGCTAAAGGCTTTAATCTTTAATTTTTGAAGGCGATTTGGGGGATGCAGGAGAGGCCCAGCCGCGATAGCCACGTTTTTTGATACTGGCCCCCATCATGTTCTGTATCTCGTATGATTCTCGGATAACTTCTTCAATGAAAGTATCATGGACGAGCTTGCTCGCAAATCTAAGCCAAGCGCGAGACTCCTTTAGTTCCTTGAGGGCAATTTTCATCTTGTGGATGAAATCTGCGTCGGATTCAGGTTCTGATGCCTCTGCGTAATTGGCTGCAACTGATGTTGACGAACGGAACAATTGGTCCGCGACATTTTTCCCGGCATATCCTTGAGGGAGCTGTTCACAGATCCACATGCCCAATATCCCAAATTGAATTGTCCGCTCGTCAAGGTGTGGATGCTTTATGATATCAGGCTTGTTCATCTCTTTGTATCCGTTCTTTTATTCAGCCACTCCATCGAAAGTACCCCTCGTCGGAAGTCACACCACGAATCGACTTCCCCTTTCACAGAGGCCCCCACATCCCAGCTCCCAGATAGCAGAAAACAGAAATCCGAACCCTGCAATTTGAACACTGAACCCTGACCCCCGAAACTTGAACCCTGAACCCTGAAACTTGAACCCTGAACACTGAAAACTGAAGATTGAAGATTGAAAACTGAATACTCAATGAGGGGCGCACGCGCAGCGCGCGCCCCTCATTGTTGTTGTTTCATTTCCGGTAGCCCCACTTGTTGCGGGCGCAGATGCCTTCGAGCGTGGCGAAGAGCGCGAACTCGTCGCGTGTGATCACCTGGTTGCGGATGAGCACGTAGAAGCTCTGGATCGTGCCGACGATTTCCGTGCGGGCGGCTGCCAGCGCCTTGTCGTCGAGGGACTTGAGCTTCTGGCTGTAGGCGGCGCAGAGCTTCTGTGCGGCGGCCGTGTATTCGGGCTTCTTCGAATAGGACAGCGTTTCCAGAATGGCGTTGACGTTCTTCGCGTTGGGAACGTTCACGTCGATGAGGGCGAACAGCGCCGCCGCCGTGTGTTCACGCTGCGCCGTGACATCCGCTGCGCGCACGTAGGGACCGCCCTGCGTCGTGTTGGATGTGCGCGAAGGAAGCTCGCGGATCCAGATGTTGCGGAAGGGCACGGGATCGCCATGGTCCTGCAGCTTCCAGGGCAGCTTCTTGGCGTAGGGACGGAGCGCGCGGCGATGGGCGTGCGTGCTGAGTCCTTCGATTTCCCAGTGGTCCTGTACGAGCACGCCGTTGTGGAACACGGTCACGCTGCCCGGATAGACCAGCTTGTCGCCGTCCCAGATCGGCTGGTGGAAGACGATGTCGTACGACTGCCAGACGCCGGCCGGACGGCTCGCGTTCACGAGTGGCGGATTCTCGGCGTAGCACGAACCGGCGATGCCGTCCGGATAGTTGCGCTTCACATCGGCCTTCGGATCGGGATCGTACGAGTTGAGAATCTGGATTTCGTGCATGCCCATCGGCAGCACGCCGGAGTTGCCGCCGAGCTGTCCGAACCGCGCCGCGTCGGACGGCGGACTCATCCATTCGACGTGGAACTGCGCATCGCCGAACGGACGCCGCGTGCAGGCGACGCCGCTGCGAGGCGTGCAGACGAAACAGCCGTCCTTGACGGACCATTTCGTGGGGTTCCCGTGCGCGTCGCACCAGTTGTCGTTCACGCTCTTCTGCGTGCCGTCGAATAGGACGATTGCATCGCTCGGCGGCTTCCCGATGGGCGTCTCGACCTGTTTCGGATAGGGACGGTTGAAATCATGCACGGCCCAGGCGTGACGCGCGTCCGGCGTGTCGCCGTAGAGACCATAGATGCCACGTTCCTTGCCCTTGACGATCTTCGAAAGATCGACGTCGGCCGAAACACCGAAAACGGCCAGCGCGGCGACCCCCGCGACCAACGAACGGAAAAACACTTGATTCATCGACAGATTCCTTGCTTGGATGTTAAAAAATCGCTTCTATTATACAACAGGTGTCGGCCCTGCGTCAAATATGCTATAATGGCGACATGAGTGAAAAGAATGAGTACCTGAAACAATGCCTCCGCCTGTTGGTTCGGACAGTCGGTCTGGCGGTTGCGCTTCTTTGGGGCGAGGGGAATGCGGCGACCGTCTCGCTGGGTTCGCCGCGCGGGCGTATCGAAGTGGACGAGACGACGGGTGCGATCGCGGGGGTGTGGCCGACGGGAGCGTCCTCCAGCGTGTGGGCGAGCGGGGCGACGGGGCTCTGGCAGCTGACGTTTGCGGATGGTACGCGTCTTTCGGCGGCGGACTGCGTGGCGACGGATGGACGTCCCGTACACGAGGGCCTGACGTGGACGTATGACCATCCGCTTGCGACGGTCAAGGTGATGTTTTTCCCCGGTCCCGAGGGTGTGGATGTCTGTGGCGAAGTGTGTGCGAAAACCGAACGTACGATTACGATGGTCGATTTGCCGGCGACGTTGAACTTCGCGCCGGAATCGGTCGACCGTCTCTACTTTCCCCAGAAGGGCAGCGAGGGGTTGGGACTCGCGCTCAAGTCGTCATTCTTTCAGCCGGCCTCGCCGGCGCATCCGTTCGGCTGGCAGCGCGTGGCGGCGGCCGAAGGCTACAAACACGTCTTCGGCGGGTACGTGTCGATGCGTCCGCTCGTCGACGAACTGACGAAGGTTGAGGTGACGGCGGAAGGTCGGCGGCTTTTCCCGGCAGATGTCGTCCAATGGATCCAGCGTGCGTCACGTCGCCACATGGTGAACCGCGCGTGCCAGAAGGGACAATACGACGTGGCGCTGGTCGACTCGCCGTACGGACCCTATCTCTCGGGTTCGCACCTCGGCGGTTCGGGGACTTTGTGGCGGTTCGGGTCCGCCGAAATCGAGGAAGACCGTCTCGGCTTCGTGCGCGGACTCCTGCGCGGGCTGACGGATGAAAAACGCGGCCCCCGTCGGTCGAAGCTCGCCGTCGTCTCGCTGGTCGCCTCGCCCGTGGGCGGCGGACTCTCCGGCGCGCCTGTCCACAAGTACGTGGAACTCGTGCGCGAAATCGCGGCGGCCCGGGGACTCGCGTTCGAATGCCTGGAAACGCCGGAGGCCCTTGCCGCCGCTTTGCGCACCCCCACGCATTTGGCCATCCTTTCACCCTATGGCGAGGCCTTTCCGGTGGCGCGGTTTGCGGACTGGACGGCGCGGCTCGACGATTTGAAGTCCTGGGTGCGGCAGGGCGGCAACTGGATCGAGGTCGGTGGTGCGAGCTTTTTCTATGCGATGGTGCCGAAGACCTATCTTTCCACCGGGGCCGACTATCCGAATCTCTTTCTTGACTTTGCGCAGCTGAAAACCGTCACGGGCGCGACATGTGCGCTTTACGGGGTACGTCCGCGTCCCGTGCATGCACCTTGGAAAAACGCCCCCGAGCATTATTTCGTCCCCGGGTCGCTCTCGTGTGGCGGCGGCGCGTCGGGCGGCGAAGTGACCCACGCCTACCGCGTGTGGCTCAAGTCCGGTGCGCGTCAGCGTCTGCCCGCCGTTCGCTTCGACTTTGCCGATTCCCTGCCGAGGGCGATTGCGGACTACGCACGCGCGAACGATCTGCAACGTCCGCTGTCCGATAAAATGGATGCGACGAAGCTCGCGACGCTCAAGCGGGCGCTCTTCGTCCGGGTCTGGGGCGGTACGGCACGCGCACTGACGTCGCTGGTTCCCGAGTTGCCGCAGCCCAGCACGGTCCATCTGGTCCATTATCTGAAGGGCGGATTCGACAAAGAATATCCCGACCATCTGCCCACGCATCCGCGTTTCGGAACCGATGCCGAGCATCGGGCGTTCGTCGATGCGCTCCATGCGGCCGGACATCTCTATTCGCCCTATACCAATCCCACCTGGTGGTGCGACAATCCGCCCGGGCCGAGCTTCCGGTCCGCCGGCCGCGCGCCGCTCGCCCAGTCCGCGCGCGGAACCAACTACCACGAAGCGTGGGGCAAGAATCACGGCTGGACGATCACCTACTGGCACCCTGCCGTCCAGGCGGCCAATCGACGCACGGTGACGGCGTTCACTTCGCAGATTCCCGTCGACCTGCTCTTTCAGGACCAATGCGGTGCACGCGGGTCGCGTTTGGACTTCAATCCCGCTTCGCCGACGCCGATGGCCTACGTGGAAGGATTGCTCGCAATGAACGAGGAGGACCGTGTGCGCGTGCCGTTGGGAACCGAACACGGCTGGGACCGCGTGGCGGACAATCAAGTCGGTCTCTTCGGCCTTTGCGGGGGAACCGTCCCGCAGGAGCTGACGCCGACGTTGCTCAAGAACACGCTTCCGCCGAACACCTGGGAAATGGAGCCGCTCGCGGCCTGGCTGATGCATGAGAAGGCGTTGTTCTGGTTGCACGACCTCGGGGGCAACACGCGCACGCGCCGTGCGCTTGCCTGGCAGCTGGCGTTGGGGTACAATCTCATCTGCCGCATCGATGCGGCGTCGTTCGCGACGTCGCCGCAGGAACGGGAACGGACGGCCGGACTCGGCCTGCTGCAGCGGCTCGTCTGTTCGCGGATCGCCGGCGCACCGCTCTGCGCCTGGCGACACGATCGGGCGCCGTTGTTCGCGCGGACCGATTGTGCGCCGACAGAGGGACGTGACGACGGGGTGGTGGTGGCGCAATGGGGCGACGTCCACTGCCGAGTGAATCTCGGCGACATCCCGCGCGAAGTGGAAGGGGTGCGCCTGGCCCCCTACGGCTTCCACATCCAGGCACCGGGCCTGCTCGCAACCGCGCTCGCCGAAGACATCCACACCATCCGCATCGTCGACCGTGACGGCCGCGAACACCTTTTCCGTGACGGCCTGTCCCTGCCGTAACCCATTGCGATGTGATGATTGCGCTTTCGTGTGAATGAAAAATGTGTTAGAATAGTAGAGTTAGAATTTAAAGGGAGGCATTATGAAAAAGTTGATTGGAGTTCTTTGTTCGGTTCTCGCCGGCGGACTGTTTGCCGCCGACGGTACTTGGATTGTCACGAGCGGTACGCTCAACTATACCGACACTGCGAACTGGAAGGACGGTGTCGTCGCGGGCGACGGCGGCACGATGACGGTGACGAACACCGCAGCCACGACCGTCAACCTCGACGGAACGGCCACGCTGGGTAGGATCGTCGGTGTCGTGAACAACTTCTTCTACTTCAACTCCGGCACCTGGGTGATGACGGAGCCGGCGACCATTTGCAACAATTCGGTCTACGCCGAGGGCAATACGTTGCAGTTCCAGGGCACGTCGACGATCCAGACGGCAGGCGACCTGACCCTCACCGGTGTCGCGCGTATCGTCCTCATGAATGCGAACGACATCGGCGGACGGTTCGTGGTCTCGGGTCCGGAGGCGCGCGCGCGGGCGAAGACGGAAGCCTGCTTGGGTCCGACGCCGGCGGATTACGTCGCTGACGCGGTGGTGCTCGACGGCGGTACGCTGGAGAACGCCGACGGCAACACTTGGCTCACCTTCAGCCCGAACCGCGGCATCTACGTGACTGAAAACAACGGCTACCTCGGCGCCTCCTGCAGCGGCAGCGGTGGCGTACGGGTGCAGTCGAAGATCACCGGCCCTGGTAGCTTCGGCGTGAATGGACAGAACCTCTCCGTCTACATCGCCAACCCCGGCAACGACTACCGTGGCGACACGATCGTCGGTTCGACGGGTCCGGGCTTTGCATCGATTGATGCGAAGTTCCGCACCGAAGCCGACGAAGTGATCCCCCACGGCGAGGGATTCGGCGTCCTGCAGCTCGGCCCCGACTCCACCTATCTCCGCGGTGCCAACTACACCTCGCCGAACAAGACGGCCCGGAACATGGTGTCCCACAGCCGCCTGTATCTTCAGAACCACACCGAGACCGTGAACGCCGTCGAAGGCGGCGCGCGTGGACATCTCCATGGCGGCACGCTCATCCTCGGGTCGAATGCCGATTCGCATTTCAACGGCGTTCTGGAGTCCGACGCGACGCTCGTCAAGCGCGGCACCGGCACCCTGTGGATGCCCGGCGGCCACACCTACGGCAAGCTCGTGCTGGAGGAGGGTACGCTCGCCCTCGCGCCGCACTACCTCCATGCCAACGCCATCCTGGAGGCGAAGGGCGGGCGTCTCGTCCTCGCCGGTCCCACGGGTGGATGGGTCGAGTCCGCTGCCGCGGCATACGGTTATCCGAATTTCCTGCAGACGTTCTACTCGGGCAATTGGACCTACAACGCCAAATGGTACATCCCCGAGACGAAGAACTACAGCTTCGCCCGTTCGCTGAAGGGCACCTGCTCGCTCACGATCGACGGCGTCGAGATTCTTTCCGGCACGGCGGCGGACAACGCGCTCACCGTGGTGCGCGACGTGCAGATGACGGAGGGATGGCATACGGTGCGCATCACTGCGAATCCCGGCAACGCCTTGTCGACGCTGCTGCCCGCCGGCCTCATGTACGACGCGGGGAACGGGGCGTTCTCGACGGACGAGGAAATCTTCCGGGCGCGCGAGTTCTCGGACGACAATGGACCCAACGTGCGTGCGGATGGCGGCGTCTTCCGCAGCGACGGCAAGATCGTCGTCACGGGGCCGGTCACGGTTTCTAAGGACGAATTCCTCAGCAAGGCCATTCTCGGCGGCCTCCTGACCACCGATCCCGAAAATCCGCAGACGGTGACCGTCGACCTGCCCGAGGGAGAGCTGCTCTACATCGGCAGCACGAGTCTCGCCGTGCCGGCGCGTGTTGAGGCGCCGATCGTCGGCGCGTACGCCTATTGCGACTACGCCTGGTTGACGGAGCCGCCGGCGGCCAATGCGTCCTTCGCCGAACACGCGATGCCGGTGCTTGGTTATGCTGACGCATTGAGCCAGCCGATTGCCCTCACGGACCATTCGCTGCGCGTGACCGATCCCGACACCGGTTCGGCCACCATCACGGTGGGTGCGGGCGAAATCCTGCGCTTCGACACGCTCGACCTCGTCGACGGCGTCTACAACGATGCGGCGGGC